>DAIUEZ010000008.1:217-6407 GCA_036844865.1 Nitrososphaera sp.
CTTCATCCGTATCTTCAGTTTCCTCTTCATCCGTATCTTCAGTTTCCTCTTCATCCGTATCTTCAGTTTCCTCTTCATCAGTGTCCTCTTGTCCTGCAGCACCTATGGGTAAATTTGCCGATAAAATAACAATAAACAAAAACGGCACCCACAGTGATACTATCCCTGCCCTCTTAGGCAGTCTAATCGGATTTGAATCCACAATGTGAATAAAGAGATTAAGGATGACCTTCTGGTGCAACAGACTTAAAATGAACCAAAGCGACAAGCAGTAGTAAGCGAGATACGAGGTAGAGTCTTCACTCCGACCAAAACTGTTCTTTTCATCTTTTATAGTTTTGGCACCGAAAAAATGCGGTGTTGTCGAAACCTGCGTAGATTGTTGTTCAACGCGTTTGACGTAGACTTTTGTTGCCGTTTTGGACTCAAGTGTTTGTGTCATTAGTATTATTAGCTTCCCTTCAAGTCTGACCATGTGGTCCGCTATATATTTAACTATACTCTATGCGGCTCTATAGAATACTTCACTGCTGACGTTTCAATATGATATATCTCAAATTTTCGTATAAATAAACTGATTACAATTAACTTACAGTTTCTGGGTTAAGGTCTCATGTCCGAGAACGACAATAATCGCACTATCGACGTACAAGTATAATTATCGTGTGAGACTATATCCCCATTCAACAGACTTTATGCCTGATAATTCTCATTGAAAAAAGACGAAAAGTTTAATGTTAATACAGCGGATACGCTTTAATATTCTTAAAATGTCAGACCATGACCCCTTCTCTGACTGGTCTCAGCTTATAAATAGACCTGTGTATGCCGCTGACGGCAAGAAAGTCGGCTTTTTACGCTCGATACTTGAAGACTATTTGCTCGTAAAGAAGGGGTTTATCGTTCTTAATAAATACTACATACCCAAAACTCTCGCTGAATCCGTAGACAGGAAAGGAAGAATTCGACTGAGGATAACCACCTTTGAGGTACGAGCAAATTATACCTATTCGAAGATGAAAGATGTGTTAACAGCAATTGGATACCTCCCCGACCGGAAGGTTAAGCCAAGTTCATCGTATGAGCGATTTGAAACCATAAAATATAGTACAACAAGAAATAGAGCAGCAGCTGCTATCGCATTTGTATCAGGCATCTTGTTCATATCTTCAGGTTACAAGGCAAACATTGCGATTTATAACCTGATACAAGACCAGATTACTGCAATAGACAGTCTGAGGGACTTTTGGCAATATTTGATAACGCCAATAGGTGTTCTTGCATTATTGGCTCAGCTTGGAGGAATTACTGTTTTGTTTGGAGCAGGATTTTTTGCGGCAAATAGAGTCAATCTAGGCAAGCTATTGGTCATGATCGGCACAGGACAGGGTCTATTTACAATAGCGATTCGTATCCTAGTAGAAATTTGGTCAGGGCAATTATGGAGCGTGAATAATTATGTTACATGGTTAACATCTACTGCTACTGGTCTTGGTATACTTTTTGCAGTAGTTGCTCCGACTATAGCTAAAGGAAAGGGAGATAGCATACTTTCAAAGACAATTCGACTTGTCCTGAGAAGGAAGTAAAACATAATATTTGATGTATCATTTCATTTGGAAATGAATTATTCTCCTGAAATATTATAGCATGCAGTTTCTTACATGTCTTATAGACCTGGTGTCATGCATTCTTGCTTGCTCATCTCAACTGAGTTAATGATTGCTTCAATTCCTTTTTATTAGAGAAGCGATCATGCAAGGAAAAATTTTCTGAAAGTTACGGCTCACTCACAAGGATTAACTTGTTGTTAAATTCAAAGGCAAGGCTTTTTTGCTTGAGCGCGATGCGAATATCATTAGCGGCTTTCGTCATGCATTGTTCGTCAATATCATTCGTGTGGATTTCTACTTTAGTATATTTCACTGGCTCGAATTTGCCTTCAAAGTAACCATCAAACTCTATTAGTGACATACCACCGTACCTAGATGCCATACCTCGTACTATTTCTAAATAGCCTTCAACTCTTGGCAAATAAAATTTTACTGAGTCCTCTAGTGTTTTGACGTTAAACTTATCTGCGCTTGACGTCATATGCCTATAGCCTGTAGGGTAATGTGGGTGTAAGAATGTAGTGGAGATCTCAAGCGACGGCACAGTGCAACACCAGTTTAAAAAGCGTACATGTCAAAGACATCTTCGAAAATAAACTATTAGCGTAGCTGTTCAACGTAGAGCGAAGAATAATATTCAATGTTATTGCTTAGGCTATAAGCATTCCTGAATTGTCAAACAATACTTCAGCATTAGTCATGAAATACAATAAATCGATAATAATCCTTAAAGACATTCTGATTATTATGAGCGTGACTACAAAAATAAGAAGTAACTGATTGGTGAACCACTTTTTTAATCGGTCAATGACCCAGGACACCACAACCCATCTTTTGCTACATCTATCTGATTATCAACCCTCTGGCAAGTTTTTGACACTTGTGAAGATGTGTCCCTTTAATTTTCTTGTGACATCGCAAGTTAGACTGCTGCTCCTCTATATGCCTTGGTCTTTTTTGCTCTGCCCATGGATCGTGACAATTTAAAAACTTGCGAACAGTAGCCCGCACACAGAGAATGGTTAATCTAGATCTTTGACTAGATGAGAAGGTTCGAAAAATGAAGAAGAGAAAAGGAAGAAGGGACCTAGAGAAGAATCCTACTTATTTAGGAATGATCGGAAACAGGCGTGGCCACATGCCCATTTGTGGTTTGAAAATTTATATAGGCAGATTAAAGTCAATTGAATCAATGGTTGAAAAGATGACGGCCGTTTGGTTAATTATTCTCACCATTCTAGTTTGTGCTGCAGTACCAGGAGTGTTGATCTGGCTTTCCTCGTCTTCAGCCCCCGCAAGGATGATAATATGGCTAGAGACGGTGGGCGGTCTGCCAAAGTATGAAGTCCTTGGATAGAAAACAGGATATAGCTTAACAATTTCTCTATCAATTATGCCAATGACATTCAAAGGGTGAAAACCAAGAAGTCTACCTTTTTCATGTTGATACTGGCAGGGTTGGACGGTGATGCAGTTCTTGCCAGCTCTGCCTTTGCAACATATGCTAGATCTCAAGATCTGGTTAATCAGTGCATATAGCGGATCCAGAATCCAAGCCCTTTAAGTTGTCCATTCCAATAACTGTGATAGAGGACGGCTTTCCTGCTTTTGCCCCAAAAGGGGTTGGTATTGAAGATGATTATATGCGGCCCATGCATACAGTTGTAGAAAACGCGATTCAAGTAGCATAAAGCAGACCATATAACTTTACACTTAGACATTTTCTGCATTATTGATTAGGAAACAATCTATTGCAAAATGGTAGAAGGGTATATGTTAACAGGACCCTCAAACTGCTGAAGATACTCGTGACATTGAATTAGGGCAATGACCAGATTAGATTGAATTCGTAAGCAGAAACTAATTATAAAATGGATTTTATAGTAATAACAACGTGAAAGAGGTTCGTAGCGAAATAGAAATCAACAGTTACCCTGAAAGTGTATGGAACATCCTGATTGATTTCGCCGCTTACGATCAATGGAATCCCTTTATTAACAAGATAGTGGGCGTTCCGACAGAAGGTAGCAAGATTGATATTTATATTGAAACGCCTAGCGGAAAGAACAGGAAGTACTCCCCTAGGATTACACGGGTAGAAGAGGGACGCGAGCTTCGATGGTTTGGCAAAAGTTCCTTCCCAGGCTTTCTAAATGCTGAGCACATTTTCACTATTGAAGAGCTGCAACCAGAGCGCGTACGCTTCATCCAGCGCGAAGTTTTCGATGGATTGCTCACCAGGGTTTTCGGAAAAGGCGTTGATACAGATATAAGACAAGGCTTTCAGGACATGAATGATGCCTTGAAAAAACGCGCAGAGCGCAGCAGCCACTAACAAAAAATATTTATTTATATTTCTGGGAAAATAATAGCGGTGCCAAATTATTACGACATACTGGGAGTTTCACCCGATGCCAGTCAGGCTGAGATAAAGAAATCCTTTCGCAATTTGGCATTACAATATCACCCCGACAAGAATAAGAATTCTGAAGAGTCAAAGCAAAAGTTCATGAAAATAATTGAGGCATATGAAGTGCTTTCAGATGAGCAAGCAAGGAAGAACTATGACAGTAATGCTCTACAAAAGCGTGTGGCCAGGACAAGATGGACGCCGTCAGCAGATTTTGGGACGGTTTATAGCTACGAAGAGATCAAGCGGCGATATAGACCAAACAACGTTGGGGGAGGCATGTGGGATATTAGCGAGAAGGCCAGTTTCGGAATATGGAAGGCAACAATACTCTTGTTTGCATGCTTGGTCGCTTTGCTAATTTACATTATGCTTCTGAGCTAGCGGTTGCGTCTTTTTCTTTTGCGCTTTTGATTTTCTTCTTCCTCTTTTTCTTTTTTACGAGCTTTACTCTTATCGTACATAGCATACCTGAAGGCGAAAAATCCTCCAATAATTAAGCCTGGCATGGCAATAATTAACGATATTCCTATCAATAGCGACAGGAAGACAGCCAGAACACCACATGTAAGCGAACCGATCATTACCATCAGAATGGCAGATTTTGTCGTGGCCAAGCCACCTGATGTAATAGGTGTCAGTATAAAAGTCATTTTCTAGGTGGTCGCTCAAAAGGAATAAAAAGGGACCAAAATCAAAGGCGAACCAAGGAGCATTAGGATGCAAATAGTTGCGATAGGCAGCCGAGTTTTTGTCACTAGCTTCCAGTTAGCCGGTGTAAAAGGAATGAAGGTGGAAACATCTGCACAAGCGCTTACTGAAATCAACAAGATGGACGAAAACAGTGGAATTGGCCTGGTGCTTTTGAGCGACGATATAGGGAAAGATATTCGTTATCAGCTTACAAGCCTAAGAGCAAAGAGGCCTATTCCTCTAATCTTTGAGCTGCCGTCGCCAGGAAGTAAAAAAGAAAAAGTTGACTATCGTGCGCTTCTGAAGCAAATTCTTGGAGTATAAATAATGAAGTCAAAGACTCTTCTTCATTTGCATGCTACCTAAATATTCCAACGACTTTCAAGAGATTATCTAATAGTCTTGCTTGAATGCATTCTAACAGTAGAAGGAATTATATTAAATCCAGTACCTCCTTCCATGAAATATATAGTTGCCTTTGCTTCAATTAGCTATCTAAAAGGCATAAACTTCCGCAATTTTAGGCGGCATTTGCGGGATCTTTTTGTCCTTTCTAGGAAGCAGTGATATCTATTTGATTTGGCTTTTTGCTTTTTGCTTTTAAATTCCAGAGTTCCTGCATAAATTGAGAATGCTACAGTAAATGTTTGAACTATAGCATAATGAATACATGCAGATGCTATGGCCGCTCTTACTAATAGCATAAAATCGAGCACAGGAAATGAGCAATAAGATGTCTAATGTCAGTAACGGTTGGGAGATGCTTGAAACCTGTCAAGTCTTAATCCTTATAAATGGCGACTAGGTTATAGAGTGCAATAGCACAGCTTCGGTCAAGGTAAGTTCGTTAGCTCTTTGTCTCTTTTTTGGTCTTGCTTCTATAAATGGCCAATTCGTCTGGAATATACTACAATTTCTCCATTTCATTTACGCTAACCGTGAGCTGTGTTTCTTGTCGGCGCTCGTCGATTATCTAACAGATATATGGAGCAGAGAGTGAGCCAATATGATTTCTTTTCATTACCAGTATGTTTTTTGCATTCTCAGTTAGATACGAATTTGAATATCATGTATAGAAAGAGGCACTTTCTCATAGGAAAAATGGAAGAGCAAAAAGTATCACCAAGTTATTTGAATCTTCTGTAGGAAACACACACGGGCGTTTCGAATTTTTCAGTACCTTATTGTCCTCTACAATATATAATAAGCAGAAATCGATAATCACTTGTGCATGGAAAGAAAGCAGACAATGATTTTTTTTTTGATGACAGCCGCACTTCTTATGACAGGCCAATCAATAGCTCTAAGCACTTGGGAAGTAGACGAAAAAACAAACTGGCTGGTGCAGAAGACATCAGT
The DNA here is from genome assembly GCA_036844865.1 of Nitrososphaera sp. Lineage (GTDB taxonomy): Archaea > Thermoproteota > Nitrososphaeria > Nitrososphaerales > Nitrososphaeraceae > Nitrososphaera. The sequence continues at coordinate 6,293 of DAIUEZ010000008.1, forward strand.
ATTTCGAGATGAAAATAATAACGTTATCCCTGTTCAACTCAGTAGCGTTAACTCTACTAATGCGTTTCAAGTTTTGCCGGACCCATCTCCGCCAGCCATATCGGATCCTAATATA
>DAIUEZ010000008.1:6417-29404 GCA_036844865.1 Nitrososphaera sp.
GCAGAAGGCATCACTATCTCAAGATGAAAAAAATAATAACGTTATCCCTGTTCAGCTCAGCGGTGGTAACAATTCTACTACTGCGTTTCAAGTTTTGCCAGACCCGTCTCCGCCAACGCTGTCTGATCCTAATATAAGAGTTGAAAAGGTCCTAGCAGGTCTAGAGTCTCCTACAAGTATGGCATTTTTGGATAGTGATGACATCATCATAACACAAAAGGATAATGGCATAGTGCGCCTCGTTCTAAACGGTGTTCTCCAGCCGCAGCCAATTCTTCAAGTACCTGTTTTAAATAACAGCGAGCGAGGGTTGCTTGGAGTTGCTATCGCAAACACAACAAGTAGCGACAGCGCTGCGAAAACGGTATTTCTATATTACACTGAGCCTGTTGGAAGTGAAGCAAGAAACAGGATCTACAGGTATGAATGGGATGGAGTGAACAACTTGACTGGAGGGCGTCTTATTCTTGATCTTCCCGGCGAACCTGGTCCCAACCACAACGGGGGGAAGGTGAAAATTGGACCTGATGGTATGCTATATGCAGTCAAGGGAGATCTTAACAGGGATGGGATGCTCCAAAATGTAAGGGACGGCCCTGCCCCTGACGACACGTCTGTGATATTGAGAGTTGATTTCAATGGAAACGGAGTCGGGAACGTCTTGTCAGCTCTGGGAGTGGATCTCAGCAAATATTATGCTTATGGGATACGAAACAGTTTCGGTTTTGACTTTGACCCTCTAACAGGGATCCTTTGGGACGTTGAAGATGGCCCAACCGATTATGACGAAATAAATATTGTTCTACCTGGCTTTAATAGCGGGTGGCAAAGAGTGATGGGGCCTATTGCGGAGAAGGGCATCACAACAGAAGATCTTGTGCAATTTCAAGGCTCCCACTATGCTGATCCTGTTTTCAGCTGGCTCAGATCCGAAGGCGTCACTGATATGGAAATATTCAACTCTACGAGCTTAGGTGAAAAATACGCCTACAATATGTTTGTAGGCGATATCAATAACGGCAACTTGTACTTCTTCACCATCAACAGCAATAGAAGTGGGCTCGATCTAGGAGGAATTCCTGGCTTGGAAGATCTTGTGGCGAACAATAGCGAGGAGCTAAATACGGTAATATTGGGCAGAGGATTCTCTGGCGGCATCACGGACATTGAAACAGGCCCAGACGGATATTTGTACATTCTGACATTTTCGGGAGATCTGTACCGCCTTGTGCCAGGAACACCGCCGCCAGGAACACCGCCGCCAGCTCCATCCACATTATAAGGCAATTTTTGGCCTTATACTTCAAACTTGCTCAATGCATATTTGCTAGACAGGCAGCAAAATACAATTATAACTGCTCTAACCGGCGCTGTTCAAACTCGGCTAGAATGTTTGAACTCAGGATATTGTAAGCTTTAGATCGCCCTCGTTTGCAGCATTAGATCCGATATTTACACTGACTCTAGTGTAGTCAGGGCCGAATTCATCAATATTAAATTCAATTGCACTAGGACCTTGCGGACTATCAATCGTCACAGCCGTCAGATTCTCAAGGAGACCCTTTGGTATTTGTATGGTCAGAAGGTCGTCAGAAGCAACAGTACCATTTACGTTTGTGTCAATTAACATTCTTCTTTGATCTTGATCAACGCTGATATCTTTAATGTTGACTCCATAAGGCAAACTTACATCGATGGGAAAGAGTATCTGCTTTCTTTCTCCAATCGAATCAAGAGTATAAATTTGGTAGCCGCCATAATATATTTTGCCGTCCGGCGATTGTGCAATTCCAACCGTGGGTACGAATGGGAAGTGTGAAAGCTCTATTTTCAGTTCTTCAACTATGCTCTTTTTGTCTTCGCTTAGCTTAAGAGCATAGATATCGCCTGTGAAACTGCCAAATAAAAACATGCCCTTCAGCTCAGGTACTGCGTCCCCTTCATAGTAAATCATCTGCGTTGGTGCTATTGTATCCCAGTAGCTTCTTAGTGGCTTAATTGATGAGTCATTCGCTCGCTCAGGAGGCAAGTTGGCCGGCTGGGAAGTGGGAAAACCGTAGTTCCCTCCCTTTATTAGGAGGTTTATCTCATCATAGCGAACATCGCCATTTTCAGTAACTAGACCTGTCCCATTATTATCAAATGCAATGCCATACATGTTTCTATGGCCTATTGTATACACGGGAGAGTTTGGATATGGGTTATCTTGCGGTATTGTACCGTCTTTATTTATGCGCAAGACCTTACCTATGAGTATCGACGGATCTTGGGCGAAGATATGTTCTGTAGCGTCACCAACTGTAATGTACAATTTGCCGTCAGGACCAAATGCCATAGCACCACCTGAGTGATAGCCACGTGAAGCAGGAATATTATCCATTATTACTGTCGGGTCGGTACCCGTGTTGTTATTATCCGTGAACCTTACAACACGGTTGATGACTTTGCCATCATTAGCATTTTGAGTGTCTACGAGAGCGGTATAATATACGTATATGTGGTGGTTGATATCAAACTCGGGATCGATAGCAAGCCCAAGCATTCCTTGCTCCCAGTTAACATACAGATCGTTTACACTTGCAAATGGGTTGTCTAGAATCTTATGTTCAGGGGTCATTATTCTTATTTCTCCTGTGTTCTTTTCGGTGAAAAAAAGCCTGCCATCTGGCGCAAAGACCATACTTGTGAGCAGGGTGATCGCAGTTCCGTCACTTTTCTGAAATACGTCATTTGTATCACCATCAAATCTCCAGTAGCCAATCAAGCCCATTGTGACATCTGCTAAACCGGATAGCTGCTCGATTTCATCCTCGCCAAGTGCTCGGTTATACATCCGAAGTTCGTCTATGATGCCTGACCATCTGTTGCATGATGAACAGTAGGCTGCAGATCCAATCCTTAACGGCAAGCCCGGATCCGGACGATACTCTCCTAGAAACTGAGTTTGGCCAACAAGCATTCCGTCCATGTACAGTTTTACACTTGAACCATCAAAAGTGCCGGTTATGAGTGTAAACTTCTCTGTTGGGACTTGAATTTGCGGAGGAGAAAAGAGCGTCCCATTAGTGTTAAAAACACCGAAACGAAGTGTGGCGTTTTCGGAACCAGGTTGGCCGCCGCCACTCCTAAAAACGTCAAATTGCCAGCCAGATGATTGATTTCTGTTGCTATGGGAGACGATATGTCCATACGGCTCTATGGTTGTAGGCTGCATCCAAAACGAAATAGAAAACTGCTTTGGATTAAGCTCAGGAGAATTCATTATCTCTATAGACTCTCTATATTCAGCTCGCATTTCCAATGCTTGACCAGACTTTCCATTGACAAATTGCAGATGGCTAGTGGTTAACGGATCGACAAGAGAGGAATTTGCTCTTACTTCATTTACCTGAATTTCATTTAGGAGAAGATCGCAATGTATCGCACGGCCATATTGCTGGCATCCAAAAAGCTCATCTGAAGATTTCTGTGCGTAGGCTAAGAAAGTGGTGTGTACTATAAGCATAATGGTGATAGCAATAGAGAATGCACTCAAATAGCGGTTCATAAAAAGTAGCATCATGAAAAATAATTTAATCGTTAAGACACACCGTTGGTAACAGATGCTCTTCGGGGTTCTGTTTCTGCTAGTGAAATAAAAAAATTACGGCAAATTTATTGTGTGATTTCCTTTATGAGCTGGAGCATCCTTCCTGCAACATTTTCTCCATAAGGGTTCCGCTCGATCTTAGCGTCAAGCATCATTTCGATAACATCGCTCAACGGATCGCGCCGATGCAATGGAAAAAGCACATTTGCCTTTAAAAGCAGCGTCTCCCAACGCTCTGAAACATGCCTCAGGGTAACGCATGGCCGCCTTAGTACAATAGCCTCTTCCTGAACTCCGCCTGAATCAGTCATCACAAGTCGGCAGTTTTTCAACAAGTAAAGAAATTCCAAGTAACCTGCTGGCTCTATTGCAATTACGTTTGGAGGAAGGGTGATGCCATAACGAGCCAGGTTATTTTTAGTCCTAGGGTGGATGGGGAAGACTATCTTGTGCTCTATGCCAGAAAGATGCTTTCTTAACATCTCAAGCCTCTCACGTTCGTCGACATTTTCTTGCCTGTGCATAGTAAGCAACAAATACTTGTCAGGTAGGTCATAATCCTTACCATATTCATCTGCAACCTTTGCAAGTCTCTTGCAGACATCGACTACAAGATTACCAGTTACTGTGACATTCTTATCTATTTCCTCATAAGATAGAAAGGTTCTGGCAAGTTCGGTTGGAGGAAATAAGTAATCCGATATAGAATCGATCTTTATCCTTGCCCTTTCTTCCGGCACACTAAGATCAAAGCACCGGAGGCCTGCTTCAATGTGTACAAGCGTGGAGCCAACTTCCTTCGCTGCTAGTGCACCTGCTAGGCTAGAATTTGTGTCTCCATATACTAGAATGTGTGGGGGCCTAATCTCTCTGAGGAATTTTAGCATGTTTTCCTTCAACGTAGCAACGTCCGACGTATCACAGCGGAGATCATAATCCGGTTTGATCTTTAATTCATCAAAAAAGATGCTCTTCATGTTATCAGAATAATGCTGTCCTGTGTAGATGAGGGCATGGTTGCCCTGGCCATCTAGCAATTGTACTAGATCTGCGAGCTTAATGATTTCTGGTCTTGTACCGGCTATCGTGACTATGTCCACGACATTTTTTTCTACTTGCATTTTTAACGGATTATCACGTGTCTTCATTGTATTTCAGGGTATAGAATCATGTTGCATCTGCCACTCGTTTTCTGCTCTTTTTTCCTTCATAAATCCATGTGCAGTCTTGGTGCTTGCCCACGACTTGATTGTGAATGCCCTAATGAAGCTGACAAACCAGTAATGTGAAAACGGAAGGAAAAATGGGACCTGAGCTGCATAGCCAAAACCACGCCAGCCATATTCTTTAACCAAAACTGCAGCTTGTAGTGTAAAGAGGATGCCTGTCAGGATAAACCATATAGTTAATGGCATATATGCATAGGTATAAGGATAGTAATCATACAGTAGGTAGTGAAGAGCTCCAAAAGCAGGGATCATGAGCATGATAAAGCCAGTTACAGCAGCAATTGGATTTAGCCAGAAGATGTGGCCGATGATGTCTGAGCCATCCGCAACTCTAGTCCCAAGCAAGTCGATAAACCCCTTAGCCCATCTAGCTCTCTGCCTCAGCATAAAATCAAGTGTTGGTGGTTTTTCATCATAGTTTATTGACAGCGGTGCAAATGCTATCCGGTAACCATTCTTTAACAATCTGAAGGTTAATTCGTAGTCATCCACGAGATGATTAGCAAACATGCCTACCTTTGATAAGATATCTTTTCTGATAATATAGCCTGTGCCTCCAAGTGGACATCGGCGTCCGATACATGTCCTTATCGTCATAAATGGAGTAGACCATAGATCACCTTCTAGTGCAAGCATCCTAGTTACGAAGTTAAAGCTTCTATTGCTTGGAATGTATCTACCTTGAACCGCACAGTAATCACCGTCAAAAAATGGTAATGCTTTCTCAATGAAATCTCGTGACAGCAGTCCATCACTGTCCAGTACCAGTATGTAATTGCCACTTGATTTCTCTACTCCGAAATTCAATGCAATGCCCTTACCTGCCTCCTTTGTATGAAGATCAAATACCTTCACCCTTGGATCATTAATCTTGGCTTCGTCAAACGTTCTGTCAGAGCAATTATGACATATTACGATGACTTCAATTTTTTGATAGGTCTGCTTAAGGCAGTCAAGTATAGTTCTTTTAATGACGCTCTCCTCGTTTCTAGCAGGGATCACAATACTGCAAAGCTCTTTCTGGTCGCGGAACCTTTCAGAGACCCTTTCCTTCATCTTTAGCTGATAGTTTCTGACTCTGCCGTAGCCGCCGAGATATAATAAGAATATCATGATTAGCATGAACACGTAGATTAGGTTAAAGGCCAGTATTGGCAACGTAAAGTAAGTCAGGTCAAAATCGCTGTCTACTAGAATTTCAATACTGTATATCCGAGGGTATATTGACGCTGTGAGCACTAGAGCCCATAATGCAATTACAATAAAAAAGAATGCGATCCATACTTTCTCGGCCAATCATTTACACCTTCCATAATGAGCTACGACCACGGCGTTATTGATCCATGGGGCTGTATTTGCATTTATTTATTACCCTAGTCTTTAAATGATATATTACCAACCAAGTAGATTCCGCAAGTAATTGAGGGTCTGCGACAGTCTGTCCATTAACTGTGTGAATATCTCTGTGAATATGTCCTGGGACTTAGTGATTTCATATTCTCTAAAGTCTGAGATGATATTCCCATTTGCGTCACCTGCAGTGACCATTACTACCCGTGATGGGGGATGAATATCTATTAATGCTTTATACACATCGTTTTGGTCTCGGAAGAGACCTTCGATTTTCAGTTGACCATTATGCACATATTTGACCTCTCTTGTTGTCAAGCTTGACTCATCCGTGATCTTAACCTTAAAGACATTCTTTCCCTCATGCAACTCAGTGGTAAGTATCTCTATCTTAGGTGGCGACCGATCGTTTTCAACTATTCTCTGTTGTTCCTGACCACTTTCGGGAAAGGGGGGAGGGAGCATTGGGATTGATTGTGCGCTAGCATATCTTCCAACTGACACTGTTAGTATGAGTAACAAAAAAGCAACAGCGAGTTCCTTCAATTGACGATAATTATCATTAAACAATTTAAAAGTTATTGCTTCACATGCATCTGCTAGAGAGTGATACTCTGTAATATAACCTCGCAATATTAGAAATTTAGAGTAATGAGTAATGGCTGATAAATCATATATGATATTATGACAGAGAGGGATTTCCAACTATATAAATAAGTGTGGGTCCCACCCTTTTCGATGAATATTCTTGCCATCGGGGCGCATCCTGATGACATTGAACTTGGATGTGGCGGTCTATTGTTAAAGGCTTCCAGGCAGGATCACCATAATATCTTCATGTATACCTTGACTCGAGGCGGAGCCTCCGGTGATCCTGAGGAGCGGACCAAGGAACTTATGAGATCTGCAAAATTCATAGGAGCAAAGAGATTGTGGATCGACAATTTCGAAGATACCAAGCTATCACTTTCAAGCGATCTTATCAATCACATTGAGTTTTTTATAAAAAAAGCCGACCCCGATATCGTGCTTACGCACTCGCTTGGCGATACACACCATGATCACCGCGCAATAGCTGCTTCCACAATGGAGGCTGGAAGATTCGTCCCCAATATTTTAGCTTATGAAATCCCAGTAACTCGCGACTTCAAGCCGCAGGTCTATTATGATATTTCGGATGTCATCGATGGTAAGATTCAGCTTATCAACATATTCTGGTCGCAGAGAAGCAAATCATTCCTCCAGTCGAATGCCATTCGCGGCCTTGCACAGTATCGTGCCTTGCAAAGCAGATTCAATAATTCAGTAACATGTGTGGAAGCTTTTGAAGTGCAAAAGCTGTTTTTTGGCAAAGAGTTCAAGCTTATGAATGTCCCGCAGGAAAATGTAAGTAGAGCAGCACATGAGAAAATGCCAAAAGAGGTTATCGAGTCGATAAGCACTTAAGTTTAGGTTGTAGTCGCTTTCTTTTGTCCTGCCATCAGGAACACCTCGTCTGTATTCACCTTATGTTTGATTGACCTTGCTGGGACGCCGGCAACTATATCGCCGTCAGGAATGTCATGTATAACAGAAGCACCTGAGGCGACAATGACGTTTCTGCCTACTTTAATGCCGTTCTTTAGTGTTGAATTAAGACCTGTCCAACTAATGTCTCCTACGCTTGTGCTGCCTCCAATAATTGTTCCAGCCGTCAGTTCACAATTCTTTCCCACATTTACATTGTGAGCAATATGGACAAGTGCATCAAGCTTTGTTCCGTCACCTATGCTAGTGTCAGAGAGTGATCCGCGTGCAATAGAGCAGTTGGTATATATCTCAACACTGTTTCCTAGCCTTACGTAACCCTTGTGAGGGAATTTTTCAAGCTCACCACCTTCATACCGCTCAAACGCAAAGCCATCAGAGCCTAAAGAAGCTCCTGACTGAATCACGCAATTGTTACCAATGATGCAGTTTTGCACCAGCGACACTCTATCGTAAATGACTGTGTTATCGCCTACTGAACAATTCTGGCCTATCACCGCGTAGTCCCCGATATAGCAGCCAGCTCCTATCTTGGATTTCTCCGAAATAACTGCCCTCGGTGATATGCCAACTAATTGCTCTTGACGCCTCATTTCCTTGGTCAGTCGGACAAATGTCAGACGAGGATTATCCGTAAATACTAACAATTGCCTGCCGCCAATTGGATGGACTACACCTTGCATCTCCTTCTTACACAGTATTACAGCTGCCTTTGAACCGGAAATATATGATACTCCTTTTTGGCCGACATACCAGCAAAATGCAAGGTCGTTCTCGGTTGCGTTATCAATGGAAGCTATGCCATGCACCCTGATGTTGCTACCTTCTGACTCAAAGTCGACTCCAAGATTGGAAAGTGCAGAGACTACATCCAATTCTGACATATGTGAAATTACAAATCTGTAGGTTAAAAATGCTATTAAGGAATTATGTTATTCCATAACACTGTTCGTAGCTATAAAAATCTTCTGAGAACTGCCTTCCAACCTTATGAACCAGACACAAAGACTGCAATAGCCGTGGCCATAGCGGAGAATGTGGAGACAACGTCTACAAGAAAAGCAATACAACAGCCACATAAACGATAGAGAGGATATAGTGAAATTCTGCTACAAAAGGATGACCAGAATATAATAGAGGCGAATATAGACCATAAAAAGGGTATTGGCCCAAAAAAAGTCGCCTAATTTTTATTATACGACACATATTCTTATATGACAATTATGTTCCAGGAACTCATTGCTGAACAAGCTCAGAAGACTGCTGGAACCTATACTCGCAAAAATTGGTCTCATATTTGCGTCCACAGGCCTCTCGGCTAACTTTTGGACTGGATTAGGTCTAGCAGTATCTGTGCTAGCAGCAATTGCCTATACGTCAAATGCTTTTTTCAGTACTGAATGGAGCCCTTGGAATTATGCTTCTGTCATAGGCGGAGTCTTTCTCTTGGTCTCCGGTTTTTTTGATATTGTGGATGGCAGCGTAGCGCGTATCACAAAGCAGATGTCAAGAAGGGGCGCATTCCTTGACTCCGTACTTGACAAGATAGCCGAGGTAATTATTTTTGCCGGCATTGCATTAGGGCAACTTGCAGACTCGTTCTGGTGCCTAGTCGCCTTAGGACTGTCCCTTCTTGTGAGCTATACAAGAGCGAGGGCCGAATCCCTTGGAGGGATACTCAGAGGCATAGGCATAGGGGAGCGTGCAGAAAGACTACTCATCGTTGCGATCATAGGTATGATGCCCGTCAGAGAAGCTATGCAATGGGCAATGATAATTGTTTCCATAGTAGCAGGTATTACGTTAGCTCAGAGGATGGCGGTGACTGTCAGGAAATTATCCTCTACCGAAGCTTAGCCGCTGTGCGTCTATCTGATTCTGATCTTACCTTCACTACGCCCCTATGGACTGCACATGAAACGCAATAAAACTTGACATCTGTAGACATAGGTATATACGCCCCTGATGCTCTCAATTCCTTTGCAAGCGTAGGTTCCACAAGGGTAATCCTCCCTGTCACTTTCTTGGCCTTATCTCGAGGAACAAGAGCGCCACACTGGCTGCAATGTACTGCGCCTGAACTACCCTTTCCTCCCTTTGACCTTCCCCTGCTTGCTCTCTTCTTTGGCATATATTGCCTAAGAATTGTCTAGTAACCTTTAAGTCTTGTGTCTGAATTCACTATACTCTATTTTTGCCGACTAACCGTTAATAATTTACAGGAAAAAGCCTTATCTTTTATAGAAGGACTGTACTAACTGTAGCCCGTCTTTATTAATGAAAGTTTGTTCTTCTTTTGCCTTGAAAAAGTGTAGTTCATATGCTACTAGATTGCTGTTAAAGCTTATATCGCCGTCAGGGAATTCTTGGCAAGTCAAGTCGCCTCGCTCTACAGAAAAATACTATACAAAAATATCGTGACAGAATCGACCACAACCCTTATAGCTCCGATAGATTACAGAGGTGCAAAGGGCACAAGCGCAAGCCCACGCCGCCATCCCAATCCTCGGTATGGGCTGCGCAGACAAGCCCTTTATTATCAACCTTAAAGAACTTATACGCAGCCAAACTACCTTGAGAATAGCTATCGCCTCACATATTGTGCTTGATACAATAAAGAGTGCTGATGGTAGGGTCATAGAAAGCATCGGAGGACCGGCGTGCTATTGCGGCTTTACAAGCAGGAGATTTGGGTTTGATGTCAGCCTCGTTTCAAAAGTAGGAAACGATTTTCCAACAGAATTGTTCACTATGCTACGGAATAATAACATATTATTGGGTGACAACGCTAGGGTAGACGCTCCGACCACTAAATTTCAGATCGATTCCCAAGGGGATTCGAGACAGCTATGGCTGAGTAATAAGTGCAAACCGATCACTGTGGAGGACGTTCAAGAGATGAAAGTGGACTGTTGGTTGGCCAGCCCCGTAATAGACGAATTGCCTCAAGATGTGTTTACAGCAATAAAGCAGAATAGAGGAAAAAAAAATTTCGTAATGCTTGATCCCCAAGGCTACGTCCGCTTAGTCGACTTTAAAGGCTCTGTGGCGTTGAAAGAAAAATTAGAATTAGATCTTTCGGGCATAAATGCGATAAAGGTAGACAATCAGGAAATGGCAGCGCTTACGGGTGGCTTGCAAAGCATAGGTGGTATGGAGAGATTGCAGTCAAAAGGTATAGAATTTGTAATCCGTACAGAGGGCGAAGCTATACATTTGCTTCACAAGAGAATGCATTACTGGCTGAGCCTAGATAATGTTGACACGGTGGACTCTACAGGCGTAGGTGACATACTATGTGCGTCATTTTCCTGCGCTTATCTCAAAGAAAAAGATCCAATATGGGCGATCTGCTTTGGAGCTGGTGCAGTTAGGGCGGCGCTTGAAACAAGACAAGTTGGCCTAGCCAAAATTCCCTCAATGTCTAAGATAGAAGAGATGGCCTCCTATTTTTACAATGGCATTGGATTTCAGCGACTTTCTTAGCTTTAAATTCGACTATGGAATAACAAAATATAGTAAATAACAATGAAAATTGCGATTTCAGGCAGTGATATGCGAGACGGAGCACTCCTTTCCAAAATAAAAAAGACCTTAGAATCACTTGGCGTTGAGACGCAAATAATGAGAAATGCTGACTATCATACTGCAAGACAAGTAGATCTCATCATGGTAGCCGGAGGCGATAGAGGTATCCTTGACTATTTCCATAAGATTGAGTATGACTCGCCTCCGGTTCTTGGTATCTATGAGACCGACTCGACGGGGTTTCTCGCCCAGTTAGATGTAAAAGAACTGGAGTCTGAAACATATGAGCTAAAGCGAGGGAACTATTCAGTTGAGCAAGTCTTTCGGCTTGCTGTTAAAGTAGATGGCAAGCAGGCAGACCCGGTACTAAATGATGTGGCAGTTTTCCCAAGTAAGAGCGCAACTCTTATGGAGCATGTGTTGCGGATAGATGCCAATGACATTTGGCATGATAAGAGCGATGGCGTCATAATTTCAACTCCCACAGGCTCAACTGCATATTCAATGTCGGCCGGCGGACCTATGGTACTGCAAAAGGCACTCGTATTTTTGATCGTTTCTGTAAACTCACTTGACAACACCAGAAGACCACTTATCGTTCCAAACCAAAGCATGCTTGAAATCACTGACATCATTAGTCGATACCACTGCGAGGTGGTGCTTGACGGGGGCCACAGGATACAGATAAAGAATACGCTTGAGTGCAGCAAACATGCTTTTCCTGCGCGCCTTCTAAGGCTCGGTGATCATTCTTCTGCTGCATCACTTATGGCAAAGAAAGTTAAGCTTGCCGAAGATATGCTAAAGATGCCTCCGAGTGCCAAACTCATATTGAAGACACTGGAGTACGAAAGCTCATTAAGCCAGAGCGACTTAGCGACCCGGACAATGCTCCCAGAGCGCACTATTCGGCTATCACTTAGCCACCTTATAAACCAGGGGTACGTGAAAAAGAAAACCTCGCTCCGTGACGCCCGTCAGAGGATATATGAATTAAAGTTCTAATACTTCGCAGCGGCCTTGACAAAGGCCTCAAAGGCCTGCTCAGGCCTTCCTGGCCTGCTGTTAAATTCTGCGTGGTACTGTACAGCAAAGAAAAACCTATGATTCAATATTTCTAGTATTTCCATTCGTCTGCCGCTGTCAGAATGAGCTGACATGACAAGACCATTTTTTGTTACAATATCGAGATACTTTTGATTAAATTCAAAGCGGTGCCTGTGTCGCCTCTTTATCGAGGTCGAGCCATATATACTGGCCGCAAGTGTTTTTGGCATTATGGTTATTTCATGCCTTCCTAGGCGCATCGAACCTCCCATGTTGTGGACATCAAGCTGCTCCGGCATGAAATCAATGACAGGATTCTTTGCATGTGGCTCGAGCTCTGTGGAATTTGCGTTAGTCAATTTACAAACATGTCTTGCAAATGCGACAATTGCCAGCTGGAATCCAAAGCAGACCCCAAGGTATGGAATATTGTTTGTCCTTGCAAAATTGGCCGCACTTATGATTCCCTCACTTCCCCTTATACCAAAGCCACCAGGTGCCAGTATACCTTCAAAGTTTTTCAACATCGAAACATCCTGCTCATTGTGATTTTCAAATTTTTCAGAATCGATCCAATACACCTCAACCTTTTTGCCAATGCTTGCACCAGCATGCAATAGTGCATGATAAATACTGACGTAGCTGTCTGGAAGCTTTACATATTTGCCTACGACTGCGATTTTGATCGAACCCTCATGCTTTGAGAAAGATTCTGCTATTGACTTCCAATCACCCCATTGTGGTGTTTTCTTTTGGAGTCCAAGTCGCGCTGCTATTGACCTAAGCATACCTTGTTTTTCGAGCACTTCGGGTACTTTGTATATTGAAGGAGCATCATGACAAGAGATTACGCAATTTTGTTCTACGCTGGCAAAAAGTGAAATTTTGCGCCTGGCGTCATCTCTCAGTGGCGCCTTACATCTAACCGCAAGGATATCTGGCTGAATCCCTATCCTTCTTAGCTCCTGGACACTATGCTGAGTAGGTTTTGTCTTTTGCTCCCCCACAACATCAAGCACTGGCGCCAATGTTACATGAATGAAAAGTGTATTTGAATGACCAAGCTCCAACTCCATTTGTCTGAACGCTTCGAGGAAAGGTAAGCTCTCAATGTCTCCAACTGTTCCTCCGCATTCGACCACCAAAATGTCTAGCCTTTCGTCATTTGCAATCTTGTAAACTGCATTTTTTATTGCATCAGTAACATGTGGGATTATCTGAACGCATTGTCCTAGGTACTTACCTTCTCGCTCAGCCTTAATTACATCCATGTAGACTCTGCCAGTCGTTATGTTATGCTCTTTAGTCATTGCAACATCGATAAAGCGCTCATAGTTGCCGATGTCCATGTCGCACTCACCGCCATCATCCGTAACAAAGACTTCGCCGTGAGCAACGGGATTCATAGTCCCTGCGTCATAGTTTACATATGGGTCTATTTTGACGCATGATACCTTATATCCTGCAAGCTGAAGAAGCTTTGCTGTTGAAGATGTAGTCACACCCTTGCCTAGACCCGACATTACTCCACCTGTGATGAAAATGAATTTAGCATGAATCTGGGTCCACGACTGCACATCTGCGTTTGGACAGTCACCTTTTTATTCCTTTTTGGGTTCTTCAGCGTTATATTAATAAGAAGAAAAGATCCTACTTTAGTTGTTCTTAAAAAATGCACGAGAGTGATGATAAAAGGCCTCGAGGCCGTTCTGCTATACAAGCTGCTCATGGCGGTGTTACTGGCGAAGATGAAGCAAAACTGGACCTAATGATATCTGATCTTTACGGAGTAGACAGCGACGAGGCTGCAGAGATACACCTGAACTACCATATTGACAGAGTACTCGCGGCTCTTGCAAGGCGATGCGCCGAAAGAGGAATAAGAAGCGATGCGATAGCAGAGCGACTTCGCTACCTGGATATCTCGGGAGCTGCGAATCAAGTGGCTAAGGGCAGGCTAAGTGAACCCGCAGCAATCGATGCTTTATTTAGAGCGCTGCGAGCAGGTAGCAATCAGGACAATGATGACAGGTACATCAGTTTCTATGGGTAGAAGGATTGGTCTTCTTATTTTCTCAACTAAGCCTACGCCAACATATCTATTTCATGTGCAATAGCATACCGTAATTTAGCATGGAACGCAAGAACAGTATGTAAGCGCTTAACTTTCATGTCTAAATGCTTTTGTGTATTTTTGATTTTTCATTGCTGACCCACGTATCCAACATCGTTAAAGAACTCTATTAATTCGCTAACATACTTATTGTCTCTATTTATACCGTACATCATATTAGCATACTTACTCTGAGTGACCCAACCTATCTTTACGAGGTCGCTAATGTTATTCTTGATGTCTTCACGCTTCAAATGAGTTTTTTTATGAAGCACATAGACTGTTGCTAACTTGTTCTCTTCAGCTAGAGCTTTTATTATCTTAATCTTACCGATGCTGCCAAGTCCTATCTCTATTATTTGCCTACTGCTCATCTCTTGTGACACTAGACTACTTTTCACCTTTGACCTTCCTCATTAATACGGATTCCAGTTCTGCAAGGGATGTGCCGTGCAGTCCTATTGCTTTAAGTGATTTGATATCCACCAGCTTCCTTGCACTTAGATCGTCAAGGTAGTCTTCAATGTCAATCTTTTTCATGCCTAGTTGGTCGGCAAGTTCTGAAGCGTACAGGCGTACTTCCTTGAGCCCGACGTAAGGCCTTTTCTTGGTTCTGAGCGCACGTGCCAGAGCCATCAGGCTTATCAGATGATTCTTTGATAGTTGTTCGATCTCTTCTGTAGTTATTGATGGATGGATCTGGCCGTGGACCTTCCGAATGTGATCAAGCGTAACCCTGCCAGAGCCATCAGATTCAGCAAGGTTGCCCGCGTACAATAGAAGGTCAAGAGCATATCTTACGTCACCATTTACCTCAACTGAGGTTGTAATGCTAGCAACTTTGTCAATAACATCTGAACCTATTGCCATTGGATTGAATGCTTCGGCAGCCCGACTCTCTAGTATGTCGCTGACCTGCTGCATTGTATATGGATGAAATTCGATTGGAACCCTCCCAAGTGTGCTCAGCTCTGCTGCGTCAAGTTTATTATAAAATTCCATGCTTCTGGCGATGAATATTACTCCCTTAACATAGCATGGCTTATCAAGCTCATACTCATTTAAGCGTGTCAGATCGTAAATGATACTTGTATCTCTGCTACTTTTTATTAGGTAATCGATTTCGTCTACGATGATCAAAGCATACTGGCGATTTTGTCTCAAATATTGCAAAAGGTAACGCAGCATTTCCTCTGCGCTGAGCCCTTGCGCAGGTAGCTCGGGTGCAATGCGCTCAAGCAGAAATCTATAGATTGCAAATTTGTTGGCTCCCTGCAACTTCATGTTAATGTATACACTTTTTAATGTCAACCTATTTTTTGCAAAAAGTTCTTCGATTATCTTAGAGGATCTGAGGACGGTCGAGGTCTTGCCGATCCCTGCAACACCTATTACTTGTAAAACACCAAGAGGAAATAAGTCAGGATCGTTAGAAGCATCAGAGAATATATGCACTATTTGCTGAATCTGGGCTTGGCGATGAGGTAGCTCTTCTGGTAAGTAGCGTGGAGACAATTTCGATTTGTTCTTAAAGATCGCACTTTCAGACATTCAGCTATGTTCGATAGGGAACATCGATCAATATATACCTGAATCAAAAGCAATTTCAAAGTATGAGCCGCCTTGTCTATGTAACCCATATTAGTAATGTATCTCACCTAGCTATATCAACATGCCAATAGATCCAGACTTTCCAAAAAATAACCAGCCAATTGGCAAGCACCAGCACGCAGACGGGGAGCATTTCCATTTTGTATGGGGGCCTGGGGCGTCCAAAGAGGCTTTAGAGAACGAAGAGGTCAAATCTGCATATCAAGCAAGAGGAGAAGAAATAGTTCCTCTAGGCGTTCATGGGACAATGGTAGCTGTAGACTGGGACTCTTGTGTTGCTGACGGTGCATGTATTGAAGCCTGTCCAGTGCAGGTATTTCAGTGGTACAGAACAGAGAATGATGTTCCTGCAGTTCAGATGGCAAATGCTACAAGCTCAGGTACAGGTAGCGCGGTGAAAGAAGAACGCAAAGACTATACAGACAAGGCAGATCCCATCAGAGAGCATGACTGTATCTGGTGCATGGCTTGTGTTTCTGTGTGCCCTCCACAGGCAATCAAGGTGGACCAATCAAATCTAGAGTTTCATGAAAAGGCCGCTGGTACATTCAATGAAGCCTTGGCTAAAAGTGGTGCACCTCCGCCACATGCGCACTAGGATCGACTAGCATTAATCATGCTAGAAGCGTTGAGATTGAATTACGTATATGGTTGAATTTGCTGGGGCTAAGTTTAGCCTAAAAAGCCTAGTCAACAACTCGTACAAGGCCATAGATCAGGGCGCCTATGAAACAAAGCAACTATCGATCCATAATACGATAAGCCTCAGAGAACGTATCAGCTTATGTCCTCATGCTCCCCTTGTCACTGAGGTAAAGTTCTCCTCACCTTCTCAAGGAAAGATAAGGAGTAAGGAACAGCCTGCAAAGATTGCAAAGGCAATGATAGACTCGGGAGCAATTGGGATATCAGTATTAACACAGCCTTTGCTGTTTGATGGCTCAATCCAATATTTGGCTGCTATTAGAAAATCATTGCCCACAATCCCTATACTGATGAAAGACATCGTTGTAAGTACTGTCCAGATAGATGCAGGGAAGAAGGTAGGTGCAGATTGTGTGCTCCTTATCAAATCCATCTTTGACTTCAATCTAGCCGAAGATGGTATGGAGAAACTTATAGAACATGCAAAAAATAGAGGCCTTGAGGTATTAGTTGAAGTTCATACTGAAGAAGAATTTGGAGGAGTGCTCAAAGCAAACCATCAGTTAGTCGGCATTAACAACCGCAACCTTGACAACCTGCAGGTAGACATCACAAACACCGAAAGGCTACTGAAAAGGTATAACAAGGGCAAGAGTATCATAATTAGCGAGAGTGGCATAAGTGGGCCGAAAGACATACAGTACCTGAAGAGTGTAGGAGCAGACGCTTTTCTGGTTGGGACAAGTATAATGCAAACGCAAGATATTTGTACCAAGATCTCCGAAATGTATTATGCATTATAGAATTAGACATCCCTTAAAATACCTCCTTGAACACTACATGATCCTCCTTTGTTAGGAAGTTATCCGATAGACGGAAAATTTGGAAGGTATGGTGGTAAATATATACCCGAAACGTTAGCTCCAGCAATCGAGGAGCTGGAATTCGCCTATCAGAAATATAAAGACGACCCTGGCTTTCAGAAGGAACTTTCATATTATCTCACTAAATATGCTGGCAGACCTACGCCACTATACTTTGCCAAGAACTTGACAGAACACCTAGGGGGTGCCAAGATTTACCTAAAGCGGGAAGATCTTTTGCATGGTGGCGCCCACAAAACCAACAATACACTTGGTCAGGCTCTCTTGGCAAAAAAGATGGGCAAAAAAAGGATAATTGCTGAAACTGGTGCTGGCCAACACGGTGTCGGTACAGCCATGGCATGTGCAGTACTTGGCCTTTCTGCAGAAATATTTATGGGGGCTAAAGACTTTGAGCGACAAAAGCTGAACGTCTTTCGGATGGAACTATTGGGAGCAAAGGTTTATTCAATCGAGTCGGGCAGCAAGACCCTGAAGGATGCAATAAATGAAGCAATCCGTGACTGGATAGCAAATGTAAAGAAGACGTACTATCTTATTGGCTCGGCCGTCGGTCCTCATCCTTATCCGATGATGGTTAGGGACTTTCAGAGCGTAATTGGGAGAGAAATGAAACAGCAAATTTGGGAAACCGAAGGAACCATGCCTAGCGCTGTTGTTGCTTGTGTCGGTGGAGGAAGCAACGCTATCGGCTCGTTCTATCCTTTTCTTGATAAGAAAGACGTGATGCTATATGGCGTAGAAGCAGGAGGCAAAGGAATTAAGTCTGGAAAGCACTCAGCTAGTCTTTCGGCTGGCTCGGAAGGTATCCTACACGGCATGTTCACCTATCTACTGCAAGATGAATCTGGACAAGTCCTTGAAACTCACAGTATTTCTGCTGGACTTGATTATCCTGGCGTCGGACCAGAGCATGCAATGCTCAAAGAGCTCAAACGTGCAAGATACGCTGCATCTACAGACCATGAGGCCATTCAAGGATTCCTGGCCTTGTCCAGACTTGAAGGTATAATCCCTGCTCTTGAGCCATCACACGCAGTTTCATATGCAATGAAGCTTGCCAGGGAAATGAAAAAGGACGACATTATAGTAGTCACCCTTTCCGGTCGAGGAGACAAGGATGTACAAATAGTTCAAGATTATCTTAACAAGAAGAATACAGAGAAAAGGGCTAAGCATGCAAAATAGAATCGCCGAAAAATTCCGGGAGCTCGCAGAAAAAGGCGAAACTGGTCTTATTTGTTATGTAGTTGCAGGCTACCCAGACGCTGAAACCTCAAAACAGATAATCAACGCCTTGGTGAATGGCGGTACTGATATTATTGAAGTGGGTATACCTTTTTCGGATCCGATAGCTGACGGTCCAACTATACAAGCTGCCTCAAACGCTGCACTGAGTAAAGGTATGACACCAGAAAAGGCTCTCCATTTAATAAGAAGTGTGAGAAAGCTGCACCCAAATCTTCCGTTGGTCGCAATGACTTATTCGAACATCCTTATCAGGGCAGGCATGGAGAAATTCATGTCTAACTCCAAACAATGCGAACTCGACGGTTTCATATTGCCTGATATGCCCGTTGAGGAGGCTGATATATATATGTCGACAGCTGCAAAGCATGGTCTTGCTACTGTATTCCTTGTCTCTCCAAACACACCGGAGGAAAGACTGCGCAAAATTGTTGGCAGCACGACTGGCTTCCTATATGTTGTATCAGTTTATGGCATAACCGGCGCCCGCAATTCTTTTCATGAATATACTATGAACACAATCAGAGCGGTTAAGAAGCTTTCTGGCGCAAAGGTCCCTGTGGCAGTAGGGTTTGGAATAAGTAAGCCGATACACGTCAAATCTATGACAGCTGCTGGCGCAGATGCAGTTATTATAGGTAGCGCACTCATTAGCAAAATATCAAATGAGTCAGGTAAAAAGATGCTCCAGGATTTGCAGTATTTTGCAAGTTCTATGAAAAAGGCCTGCAAAAAAAAGGACTAGGACAAAATACATTTAACTGAAGCTGCAAAAAACTACGTAATGAATGAGAGAGCGCTCAAATCGCTATTTTGTAGCTCGCTTAGATCCAATCATATCAAGAACAATGATCTTATACCAACGTCTGAAATAAGGATAGTTGAAGAGGCTCATTGCCGCAGTTTTGACCTTTTGATCGCAGCAGTGACCAGAGAACCGGATAAAGATGACTATGCTCACTACAACAACATCCTGGTCCGAACACAGCTGCTTAAACAATTTGCTCGCCAGGAAAAATGTAGAATAGACTGCATTCGATTTTACCCTGTTGAAATCAAGTCAGATGATGACGTATTAGACGAGCGCCTCCCCAAGCAGATAATAGAAGCAATATTAGCCTTTGGACTGTCTATATTGGTGCTTGATAAGAACCATTCAAAACTAGCCCGCGGTCTTGGCAAATTCTTACCGACTACTCTTATATGCTACACAGGCATCGATGACCACTTCGAAGTGGTTACAAGTTTTGACCATCTTATTTCAAGCGGTGTTCTTAATCTTAAAAAGAGGATCTTGGCTAAGGCACTCGAGGGCAGTAATACCAGCAGTAAAGCGTATAGCCGCCTAGTCTCGCTAGAACGTATATTTCAAAAGATCATCTTTAACCAACTCTATTATGACAATCTTGGCATGACTGAACCAGAATTTGAATTTTTACAAATTATAGCAGGTATTAAGCCTCCCTCGTCATCATCTCAGGAAATGAAAAAATTATCAAAGTTAATAAAGGAAACATCAAATACAAAGATGACAGACTATATCTAGGCCCTAATTTTACAACCATTGCAATTAACTATAATTAGTCTTTAATTAGGTCTTAGAGTACATTCATACTATCCGTTATTATTTGATGTGTTAAACTATAACTCAAATGAGTCTTCTAATAGAAGAGGAACAACAAATAGAGGGAGTGCCGGTGTGCGGTGCAAACCTGTCGTCACCAGTAGTCGACACTGCGTACTACATTGATGAAATCCACTACAGTGTAGGAAACAGGATGTACATTGAGAATGCAGACTAGAAGGAACAGCCCACAAATTCCTGACATAGATGAAGAGCGGGATATAGAACTAGAGAACATTATAGGAAACTTAATGATAGCGCAATACCAAGTTGATAAGTTGCGCTCCAGGCTGAGCGAGCGTGTCGGAGGATACGGCTCTGCCGGCAACAAAAAGGCGTCTGCACACATTTTCAAACACAACGAAAAATGGTACAAAGTGACAATCCGAGTAGACGAGATGGCAATAAGCCAACGCGAGATGTCTGAGGATATCAAATAACCCGCGACTACCAGCGCACCAAATTTTTTTCTTAAAAAGGGAGCACGATCCCAGAATTGTCGTGTGAATAGTGTATAAAATTTAGGGGCACCTGTAGTTTTATGCCACCCCGTTCGACAATGACTTCGATTTCGTCAAGTGAATCTGATGCTTTGGTACCCTCGAGTTTCTTTATGATTACATGAATTGATTCATGAGAAATGAGAGGCTCCATAAAAGGTTCTGCAATCCTGAAAAAGTTGTTAATGCCTGCCTTTGCTTCTTGCTCGGACTGTACTATTAGCATAGTGTCGTCATGATATGTAAAATAACCCACTATTGAACCGTCAACAGAACAAGCAAACGCAAAATCATTTATCCCCATGTTATGATCTATTTAGTAACTTCGATGTCGAACAAATCAAATTAATCTTTATCGCCATAGAGAAGCTTCAATTCTTCTAAGCTCAGCTTTGAGCCTGCTTGCAGCTTTTTCTTTGCTTCTTCCTTTACCTTGAAAAGCGCGTCACTTTGCTCAATGTAGCCATACTCCTTCCTCTGCTTTCGCCTCATCTCAGACATCGAATCGAGGCGTGTGTTGATTGCGTCAAACTGGTTTGCGATTGAGTTATACCTTGTAAGGTAAGACTGATGTTGTGAAGTTAGCTTTCTTTTTGAGTCATATAAGTTATCCAGTACCATATTTACCTCAGATATCTTGTTTCTAAGTGAGTTGCGTTCTTCGTTTAGCTGCATTATGGTATTATTGATGCCAGCAGACTGGTGACTCAGTTCGGACAATTGATCTCTTATGGTACGAGTGGCCTTGATTGCCTCCAATTTCATTGTAGCGTCCTTTATCCGAGATAAAATCTCGTTCCTTTCACGTTCACTCTTGTAGTCTTTGGCATCAATCAAATCTTGATTCTTTTGCACTACAGCGTGTAAATCCTCTTCCTTTTCCGAAGGGAGTCGAGCTTCCATCATCGAAAGAAAGTTCCTCGATTGTGATAGTTTTTCGCTTACCGACAATAACTCGGAGTTACGGCTATCTACTTCAGAGCGTATCTTTTTTAGCCTCTCGGTATAAGCATCAAGAAGGCTCTTCTGCTCCTTGATACTATTGCCTATTGAGCGGAACTGGTTCCTGTCAATGTCAATAATCTTGTCCGACAGCTCCTTGAGTTCACTCGCAAGCTGACGCTTTTGCGCAACTAGGTCATGCCACCCAAGAGACTCCCAATCTTTCTCTGACAACTGAATATGGCTTAAAGAAGATGATATAAAAATATAGCAGGTATGAAGAATACAAAGATACCGTTTGCAGCAGGGAATATCTTGAAAAGGATTGATTCATTACTTTTCTCCAGCCGCTCTCGAACAATGCGCGACATAAGCTGCTGAATATACAAAATTTTTTATTAACTCATTGGTTGCCAAAGCCTTTTCACTCCAGAAAATAAAAATTAGGCCTGACTGCCTAAAGAAGTAAACCATGAAACAATAACTTTCGAGCTTTGGCATGGGTCTGAAAATGATATCATGCAGAAGATAAATTAGATTACGAATATTATGGGAGGAAAACCAGTTGCATAACATATCAGAACACCACGTGGTAATGGACGAGTACATTGCTGTTGGAAAAGTAAAATCATTAAAGTATATACCATCCGAAGATGCCTGCAACGCTGTGATGCCGGGAAAGGTTTTTGAATATTTGGCAAATATTGTGAAAAAGTTGCAAGAGTTAATTACTGATGGCAGAAGCAAGACATTGAAGTAAAATTAACCTGCCAAACTACCTTCGTTTGTCAGATACGTAGAGCAGATGACTTGTTAATGAGACGAAGAACATTACCCCGGTATGGATGGTTTCTGAATCTGCTTCTTTACGCTGCGGTAAAAGATTCCCTTGAAATAGCAAGATGATAGTAAATTGCGGCAATAATAAGGTAACAAGAAGAAAGCAAGAAAGAAGCATAAATATCTAAGCGAGCAAAAAGTACAGCAGGATCCACAACAGCCGTCCTTTCGATATAAAAAGTACAAATGCAGCGAGACTATTAGATGGCTAAAGACTATATGAGTTCAAGCTTTTTTTAAAAATTGGTCTAGTACGCGCGCCCCCTCCCCCTCTGGTGCACTACTAATTATATAGTTCCTTTAATGATGA
>DAIUEZ010000009.1:0-29250 GCA_036844865.1 Nitrososphaera sp.
GTAATATAATCTAAGCTTATCTACTTTCATAGTCTCTGTTGACTTGTTGTCCTCTCAGGCAAACTCTATCGGTAAAATACAGCATATATCTTAATGATGATAGCTAGGCTCTAGCGCGCTGTACATGACAGTCCTACGAATTGTCATAGTAGTTCGGCTGACCGACTTAATATTTTCTCTCCATCTATGAGTATACGCCTTTAGAAAGATTCCAGATCGCTCATTGCAAGAAACTGTGTAATCGAACTATGATATATCAAAAGGGTTTAGTTCTACCCAGCACTATATATACCATCAAAAGAATCTAAATTCAGAAAAAAACTCACCATCAAAGCGAGCTAATCCTTTTATCCGATACATTGCCCTCGTTTATATGTCAAATCCACAAAGCACGAAAGGGGTTGTACCAAACGTTGTGGCACTGGAAGTTTTGAGGAAAAATGGTGTCGATATTGACAAGCTCATAAAATTGATCACTGCTGGCGTGGGCGCAGAATTCACAACGTACTATTACTATACGATTCTAAGAATGCACTGTACGGGTCTAGAAGGTGAAGGCATAAAGGAGATAGTCGAGGATGCCCGAATAGAGGACAGAAACCACTTTGAGGCAATGGTTCCCCGACTATATGAGCTGGGGGGCGCCCTTCCAAGGGATATCAGGAAATTTGCAGATCAGGCAGGATGTCCAGATGCATATCTGCCTGACAACTGGGAAGACATCAATTCGATACTGAAAGTACTTCTCGAAGCAGAGCAGTGTGCAATTAGGTCGTGGGGCGAAGTATGTGACATGACAGCTGGAAAAGATCCAAGGACTTATGATATAGCTCAGAGGATAATGCAGGAAGAAGTTGAGCACGAGGCTTGGTTCATCGAGCTCCTATCTAAGAGGCCATCAGGACACTTTAGGAGAAAATTTGCAGGCCAGTCGCCGCACACAGGGGATCAGGGCAGCCTAATTCATCTTTGACAACAAGAACCACACTTTTTTATTATTATCAACTTTTTTATTATCTTTTTTTATGTTTTTTCCTTAGTGTCATACAGACTAATCTGCAAGAGTGACGAGATACAAGAAAAATCAATGAAAATGTTCAGAGTAGATCAGACGGAGGTCCTTGTTGGAAGACTAAACGGCGGACTTTTTGCATGTAACAATTCGTGTCCACATAGAGGGGCATCACTTGTGAAAGGAGAATTGAAAGGTGATAATGTTGTTTGCTGGATGCATGGATATGAATATAATGTTTTTACCGGCAAGCTGGAAAATATGAAGTCATGGAAGAAGGAAGACACATGGATCGAGCAGAGCTCTGAGTGGCGCAAATCCGGTGACCTGACCCTCTACCCCATAATGGAGAAGGATGGAATGATATATGTCTCCTTATGATCGATCTGATTAGTGTTCATGCTCTAGCTTTTCAATTACATCTAAAACCCATCGCAGAGTATTGATCCTTATAATGTCATTTCTATCTGCTATTCTTGATAGAAGACGGTCTGTTGCGTCGTTGCTTTTGTATTTCTTCTCTTGTAAAGAGAGCTGAAGATTTATTATTTCCTGTTGCAGAATCATTCTCAGGCTATCAAATTTTCCTTCTGCCACTTGATACCTTGCAAAGAGAGTGAATTAAATTTTCTTTAAGCAATTGCTGTTGGTCAAACTAAATCTTTTATTATGTCTTACTCGCTCCTCCTCTCAATCCCTCTCCCATTGAGTTGGTTACCTTCTATAAGTTTCCATCAATTGATACTGTTGTTCTATTATTCCTCCTCATATAATAGATTGAAAACAAAGCACATGTGCCTGCTCCCAAGTACATACAAAGACCAATCAGCAAATTTCCATTGAAGCCAATTATCATAGCCGATATAGCTGCAAGAACCGTCCCAATAACTGATGCAACAATATTGATACCCCATAGCAGAGTCGTATTATTGTTCTTGCTATCGAGGTAATTGTCATCATATTGAAATACCACCTTATTCTTATTTTGGATTGTAAGGAATGATGCCATTTTAATAAGAGAAGGGAATTGGAATCCCATCAAAAATGCTGCTGGGAATAATAGCCCGAACGTAAGCATAATCCGGTATGGCAATTCCATACTGATTGTAGATTCTATTATCTGCTGTAAATAAAGAAAATAAATAATAACAATACCTGCAAGAATTGGAATTGAAGTTAGTACGGCCCTATGTGGTCTTGTGCTAAAAATCTTGCCAGCAATATAAGATCCTATTGCACTGGATAAAAGAACCGTAAATAGTATTACCGTTAGAGCCATTATTGGAGTTCCAAGCAACAACAGAAACTTTTGAATAAAGGTTACCTCCAAAATCATAAAACCGATACCAATAAAGATTGCAAACAAGACATAATAGGAGGGTCTAGAATAGAATTTTACTCTTGTTTTTCTAGCATGATATATCAACAATGCAGATAGAAGTCCGGAAATGGCCACGACTGTTATAAGCAAGATTATCATTTGTTTTGGAACCTGTTCTCTTGCAAAATAAAATGGCGAATCATCGGTTGGGATTGTTGGATTAGATGCCACAGTTGTAGAGAAGTATTCATCGTAGATGGTATTATCATTATTGAATAGTTTGTCAAATGGCTCTGCTACATAGGTGTCAGCTAGCATGGTTATTTCTGATTGGTTTCCCTCTGCCTTCTCTTTTATCATGGTGACCTCTCCGTCGAGAAATGGGGTTGATTTTATCATTACCAAAGTAGGATAATACCTTTGATTATCATCAGAGCGTCCAAAATAGAGGCCTGGTCGATCTTCAATTACCATTACATGTTTTGCAACTGATTCTCGGCTCTTTCCTGTTTCTTTTACAAGAGAATCAACGATCAAAGGCATAAGCCTTGGTAGCTCAAAATTCCAGCGAGTCATTACGAGCATGCCTCCGCTATCTTTATCCAAATGTCGAAAGTATTGTTGAAATGCTTCGACAGTATAGAGATAATTCTCGGAGAGAGCATATCCTCCAGCAAGTTGTGCAGCCCAAGAATCAACAAGTTTTAGTACTATGACATCATATTTTTCAGTAGAAGAGCTGATAAATCGTCTCCCATCGTCAATAATCAACTTTACATTGTTGTTGTTATAGATGTTTCCAGATTCGCTATCAAAACTTCTTGCTGCTGCTACTACTAGCGGATTCAATTCTACTGCAGTAACGTCGTCTGCACCACCGGAGAGTGCGACCAATATGTCCTCGCCGCCCCCGCTGCCTATAACAAGGGTATTATTTGCATTTATTATTTCATAAGGCAAATAGTCCATGTATTTCTGTATCCAAGCTATATCACTTTGAGAGCCGTCCCATCGATATATTGGAGTGGCAGCGTCAGCATCAATAATTATTGAAGCTAGTTCATGAGACGTGGCATTATCCATCTCAGCAGTAGTATTGACACCGTCGCTACTGCTATTACCACTATTACCGTTATTGTACTGTTTGCTGCTAGCAATTGGAAGTGTAGCATTAAGAATATTATTGACTCCTTCTTGTATCGCTATTTTACGAGTAACGTCAACTCGAGAAAACGAGTTCCACTCTTCTGATAAATGCTCAAATTCAGAGGGATGATTTAGCTGGTAGTATAACCCCTTACTCATACCAGGCTTTATCTCAAAAATATTTATGGTTGATGCGCTATTAACAATAAACAATATCATTAGGCCTGAAAAGGTAATTGCAGCAAGCACATCAACTCTATTCTGCGGCTTCACGACAGCTTCCTTTCTATCTGTTTCTGCATTTGGCTGAGGATTAGGGTATGAAGTTTTTTCTTCTTGGCCTCTTTGATGCCTTGTAATCCTCCTCACCATAACAAAATAACTGCAAGCGGAAACTCCAACAACGACAGCTGATATCAGTAAAAGAGCGGATCCAGCACCAAATGATTGCATAATTGGATCCAAGATGATTGTGGCCAACGCAGCTCCAATTAAATCAGCAAAATATAATTTACTTATTTTTTGAGACATTGCCAAAAATACTAATGCCATTCCTGCTCCAGCAAAAAAGAAAGGAACAGAAGAAATTAGATAAAACAGGTAGATATATGAAGTATCGCTTGGGATGTAGCCAATTAAGAAGATAAATACTGGCACAGAGATTCCATATGCAATTGCATATCGAACTATTCGGAATGAAAAGCCAACTTGGGGCTCGATTGTTAATTTCTTTTTTGGCGTATTAAGCTTGTTTTTCTGGATATGTATCATAAAGGAGCCAATTCCAAGGCCAAAAAAAGCTATAGAAATTGCCATAAATGCATAATCATACCATAAGACAATGGAAAAGATTCGTGTTAGTGCAAGTTCAAACAATATTATACTAAGAGACAAAACAAACAGAACGACAAGAAGGAAAATGAAAAAAGAAGATGTTGAAGCCATTGCCTAGTTAAGCATGCAAAAAGAAAGTATGCAAAATATGCGTTTCTAAATATTTCATCAGTCTGATATTCACAGAGCCCCTTGTTGCTGGGTACAGCATCCTGTCAATCACTTGATTTATGATTACAGATCTCCAGCAGAGCCAGCTGTTGCACATAGTTTGCTTTCGATAGTCGTTGCTGGTCTGTGTTGTTTACATACCGGGCAGTATAGAGGATTAAATCTAGGTTACTTGTTAGGCTCTCAATATGATAGATTAATCAAGCAGAATGTAGCCAGATCAAAGACACTATCATGCTTTATTTGCAACCAGATTATCATCTAATTATTGCAGAAGAAAGAGATGGCAAATGCCCAAAAAAGACAAGCAGCTACCTCGCCGACAAGTCAAGAGGTTAGTTTCAGCTTACGCCGAACGGCAGTGTACATCTCATGCGTTCAGTACACATAGCAGCTGACTGTATTAATAGAGAGAAAAGAAGCTCTCGCTCTGTCCTTCGATATATGTAGCAGTAAGATTTTCTACAATTGCTTTAAGCCTTAAATGACAGAAATATATCATCATGGCTGAAAAGGAATACAAGGAAAAAGTGAAGATCGATGACGACGAAGCCAAGATAGAACGCGAGTCGAAAGATTCGTTTGGTAACAAGGTCAAGGAAAAACACGAGATCAAAGAAGACTAGTCTCTCAAGTCTCCAACTATGCAGCATATCGGTGGACGATAACTATGGAGACCCATTTCATTTCTTTTGAAGTTTTCTTGGACTATATGGCGAAGGATCTTGGCAATTTCATCACCTGAGAATTAACAGATGCAGCAGAATTGTGAAATATCTAACATCTCATCCAACTTCCTTCTTTGCTCCCAATTTAGTCATCAATTCATTGCGAAACGGCTTCATTGATTGACTAGGATAAGTATTTCATTGCATGACTTTTTCTTCTCGTCCATCTTCTTCATTTTTCTCCTCCTGCTGCAGTAACAAAACTATTCTAGTCGACCAGTTTCTTGTGATACGTGCTCTTGCATGGTTGGTTATCGATTAGCTTGATCTCTTTCATCTTTTTCCTGTCATAAATCGTCTGTAGAAATTTATAGCAGATTGGGCAGACCTCGATCACGGCTTATAATATTGAAAGAGGAGTTAAAAAATTAGTGGCTAGCAGCTGTTAAAACCCTCTAGTTGTATGGCCTAGATTTAGGACTGCAGATTTTGGTTGATTGTATATACTCATTGTAGAAAGTAATTCTGACAGCATTACAAGGGGGCTGCACTTGGTCTAAGGATATTCTAGGGATATCATAAGGATAGATGGCTCACCGCTCTGCCTAGGAAGGACCAGATGCCGACACTGTGAAGCGCAGTATAGCATCTACAGCCAAAAAGGCATATACCTTTGGCGTCTGCCTATGTCCTGATACAAAAAGGGATAACCTTAATGTAAGGCTATTTGCTGGCTACTTCAGACGTTCTTTCTTCCTTGGACTGCTCGTCGGTTGCTGTTTTTGTTTCAGCAGGAGCTTCAATATCTGTTTCTTTCTTTTCCGCTGTAGCAGGAGTTTCAATTGTTGTACTAGTATCCGCCGGTAAATCTTCGTACAGCGATACTGTAACGGTCGCATCTTCTTCTTTAACCATTTTTACTCGAACCTTTCTTGGAGGGTTAGTCTTGCCTCTTGACCATAACTGACGATTTAGGTCTTGGTCAAGTTTGATTTCCTTGCTTTTCATGTGCCTCTCCGCAAATTCACGGATCATATTTACGACTCTATCGGTCCGCTTGTGTTCTGGGGTAATCCACGCCTTGCCGAGATTGATGGTGTAAACGCGTGTAGTAGTCTCTTCAATTGTCGCCATTTTTCATCATCAACCTACGTTCACATCGGACCTGCGCCATAGCCTGCGTTTGGGGTTGGTCCTGGTCTTTCTGTTAGTTCTGATGACTACCCATGTAGGTACTGGCCTATTTTGTTTGACGCGCTTCATCAGTCTTTTCTTGCGGGAGGTATTTTTCCGGGCAGCCATATAATACGGTAGGATTGATTTTCTCCGGTTTTTAAGTGTTGATGTGCCTGTGCTGTCTGCAAATAGAGTTTACCATCATCATCTTGTTATGAGTTTGCATAGCAAACCTAATCTCAGCAAAATACTGCTCTGGGTTATATCTTATGATTGGCAATGATACTTACAGAAGAAAAAGATGTTTGACGATGAGGAAGACAATTCTGAGCGATCGCAGCAATACTTGGCAAATCAGCGTACATTCTTGTCTTGGGTGCGAACTTCAATAGCATTGATAGCACTTGGTTTTGCTATTGAGAGATTCAGCATATTTCTGCAACAGTTTCGACTAATTGCAAATCCGGGCGCAGCGGGTACGTCTGCAACAGGACATGGATATTCTGCACTAGTGGGAATTGGTATGATAATTGTGGGCACTGGTTTGATTGTTTATGCCTTAAAAAATTACTTGGAGAGCAACAAGACTATAGCATCAGGTAGATATATGCCGAAAAATGCCATAGTCTATACTGCTAGTGCAACAATAATTGGACTTGGCATCATAATCATCATTTTCCTAATTGCTCAGATACTGTAAAAAATTTCTCGAATCCTTCTGTAGCAAAGAGCAGGGGATATAACTGTAATTGAATTATATTTTGAGTGGATCGATTGTGACTCAACCCCTCCCACTCCCTCTCCCTCTAGTACTCCATCTATTATTAGTTAATTTTGCGGATAGTAGTCTATGTCAACAACAGTTCAAGCGGAAGCATCAAAACCGCAAAGAAAGATGCAAGAGTGCAATCGCTGCAAAGCAGCAGGCTTTCCACACCAGCCTATAGCCTTCGAAAAAGTAGGGGAGGATCCTGCTACAGGCAGAGTCAAGTGGAAGCTGGTCGACGAAAACGGAAATGAACATGTGCACAAGGGTGGAACTCAAACCCCTACTACCATTAGGCGTAAGCGAATAGTAGATATCGCCACGGTAGCTGATGTCAGCGAGGCAAGAAAACTACTTGCACTAGGTTGGGAGTACAAAACCTCATATCCTGCAACACTTGCTAACGTTCCGCACTATGTGCTAGTAAAACGCGAGTAAAGCAGCAGAGGCAGTCGTCATCACCACTTTTTTAGTACAAAACGTAGCAGCGGCAAAATTGTCGCGCTCCTTCACCCTTTCTTTTTGCATACAATATGTTAAAATCAATAAACTAAGAATTAAAATGAAGAATTTGTGATGCGAATCAAGAAGAACTCTAATAAATCTATTTGGGTTGGTATCGTATACTGGAAAGTATTTCTAATAAAAAATTCAGGAGGGTTTTGGACACCCTTCCATAGGCCAAATAAATATATCCTTGCCAGGGAGCTTCCACAGCTCAGTCGCATAAAGGTCGGTATTGTCTATGTGGCATCGCTCGCACATATTAACAGCTATGTCCTCAGAGGGTTTGCCTATCAGCGTTAGGAATTCTTTCGCATACTCTACTGCCTCGGAGTCTATTTCCTCTGGCACCTGTGTCGGTTGGCTCTTGTCAGTAGGTATGAATACGTCAAAGTGGAGCCTTCCCTTGTCTGCGTATGTGTTGTAAACTACTACCTTTTTTCCGGACCCGTTATAGGGCTCAAGTTTTGCCTGCATGCTATAAATCGAACAAGAATGAAATTTATTTTTTGCTCTCTCTGTGTCTTTTATTGCATTCTCACTTGTACTTGTCGCATCTGCATTTTGTGCATATAAAGGTCCTCTTTTTGCTGTCATAACTGTGTAATCCAAGTCTATGACTGCATTTCTTATTTGAGCATATTGCCCCATGTCCCATTTTTGTTTCTAGCTCGTGACTCCAGACACAAACTCAGCCGCAATGATGTGCTTGCATTTGAGGAATCGGAAGCTAAAGTCCGGACAGGTGCACATCTTAATGTCTGTATCAACTCTATAGAACTTGCCTTTGTCCTTGCTGCTGCGGACTTCAAATAGCTGCTCTTTTCTATTCGTTTCAAGTATCATTGGCTCTCTTTCATTTAGCTCCATTATCCCATAAGCGCGGTCAATGCGTTTTAGCATCTCCAGCAAATCTTGGCGGGAGACCCTCCTTTTGTTCTTCAACCAATTCATAGTACAAAAGTAATCCCATTCTGAGTATATAATAAAAGGAGTACTGGGCAGAGCCGGGGAGGGGAGACGAGAGGATCACGTAGTCAGTGTCTGACGCAACTTTTCATACTCTTCTGGGTTTATCTCACCTTTTGCTAACCTGATTTTCAAAATGCTCAATGGATCCTCGCCTGATTCCTCTCCATAGCCGCTTCTCCTAATTTCTTCAATAAAATCCCAGCGCTTCCTAATATCTGCATTCTTACCTGCACGATAGAGGGCGCGTGACAACTTATTCTTGTGCTTTGCGAATGATGCTGGTACGTGGAGCGCTATCATGAATCCTTTGGTGGCGAACATATTCTTCCAGTCTGCTGGATAAGGGACATGGGTTGGAGTAAAATCAAGAGGAATAATCTCATGGGGTGCTTTTTTCTGAGGATCCTTATTCTTCCACAGATAGCCGATGTAACCGGGGCTCGTTTCTTCTCTTTTCTTCTTTGGCTTGATCACCAAATCCATTATCGACGGATCATGTGTCCTGCCCACAACTACAAAAGTTGTACCCCCATATCTTTTGATCGCTGCCACCTTTTGTTCCACGGCCCTTGCGCTGGCCCGCCGCTTATTGAAAAAGCCAACTATATGCACTTGCAATATAGTTCTGTCCGGTTTGTAGCCAAACAGTTTTAGGTACTCTAGAATCTCCTCCCGGCGATTTGAAGGAACCTGCTCGGACACTATATCCTCAGCTTTGGCAATAGTTGATGCCGTCTGACCTCTTTTCTTTCGCTTATTGTCGGTTAGAGACATCTAGGCCAGGTTGCTCTGCATTGTATAAGTAACTTGATGATAAATTAGCTATACGATTCTCAACAGGAGGGCATATAAAAAATTTAGTTTGAATATGTAAATCAGATGGTTGCCTCTATCAGTTTTTTTAATTTTTAGAATCTTACAAAGAAGGGGTTATACATTCCATATTATTACCATATTGTCAGATTATATTGTGGTGGCAATAATGCAATATGAATAGCGGCTTGTTATCACCAGTCAGAGACTTTAACGCGGTCCAGGCACGGGTGAGGCAGACCCTTGATAGGGGCGTGCAAATAGACCTTTCCACAGAGTCCTGCAAGCGTTTCCTCAGGCGAAAAGTTAACCAAAAGGTGGGCGTTGTGATACTATATGTAGACATTGATGGTTCGACTAAGATGAGCATGACACTGCCTCCTGACAAGTTTGCGACGATATTGCACGTGTTTTCACAGGAGATGAGCCTTGTAACCTCTGAGTATGGTGGCTATGTGCTAAAATATGTAGGCGATGCAATCATTGCCCTTTTTCCTGCAGAATACGATAGTGACCAAGCATCCAAGAACGCAGTAGACTGTGCAAAAGACATGCGGAGGATAATCAAAGAATGTATCAATCCCGAGCTAATCGCCCGAGGGCTTCCACAGCTAACAGTAAAAATGTCGATCGATTACGGCGATGTGCAAGTTGTCCTCTATGGCAAGAGTATAGATCGGTCTCATATTGACATAGTAGGATCAAGCATCAGTATGGCTGCAAAAATGATACCACTGGCGAAGACTTGGCAGGTACTGATTGGCCAGTCAATGTACGAAAATCTAGAGAGCAAGCAAAATCTTATAGAAATGAATGTTGATTCTGCGAGGTGGACCTACATTGATGAAAAGACTGGAGGAAGCTACAAGTTGTATACGTTAAGATAAGCTCTCTGTATTAAGAGCTGGTTGAAACAATGTTCATTCTTTTACATGTCATATGGAACACTGTTTGAGATCAGATTAGAATGATTGCTACAACAATAGCATATGATCACAATAATAACCATCATCAACATCAGCGTCCTCAAACAAGAGTAGAGAGAGAGAAAGATGTCAGTTAAAAAGTAAGTCAATCTTACAAGCAATTAGTCTTGTGAAGTCTTCAAGGATATAAACTCACTGAGTATATATATTACCAAGGATTGATAGAAAACCATTCATTAGTTTTTCTTTTTCTTTTTCTTTGTAGAGACAGGTAGGTACGAGCGTATTTATTTGCAAGAAGTGCCACCATCCATAACGTGAGTGTAGTCAGTGAAATAATGCCCCAAAAGAAAGTAGTCGTTACAGTCGACATCAACAATAACCCTTCTGCGCTTGATGTAGCAAAATTGATGGCAAAACATAGAATTGGATCGGTAGTGGTGATTGAAGGCGACAATAAGAGGCCAGTAGGCATGATCACTGAAAGGGATATCATAAAGAAAGTAACTGCCCAGAACAAGAGCGCGGATCAAGTTGCAGTCAGGCATATTATGTCATCCCCTCTTATCACAGTGAAATCTATTGATTCTATCGACACTGCAGCTGAAACAATCGCAGGCAACAGGGTCAAGCGGCTGGTTGTACTAGAACAAGATGGCTCAATGGTTGGCATATTGTCAGTAAGCGATATTGCAAAAAAGCTAGCAATAATCTTGACTCAGGATTACAGTAGGTATCGATCGCTTCGCAATCTGCTGGACACAGATTGATGGGTACTGATTCGCATCATAGTGTTAGAGATTGTCACCTGCATCCATTTGCTAAGTATTTTTATCCTGTCGGCATCTTAGTTGCCCTGGTTTCCGCAGAGCCGTAGCATTTGTGCTAGAGCATACCCAGAGATTTATTTGTGCAGTGTCTTTGTCTACTCTGTTCTGATGCGAGAGGATACTAGCGAAGTCATACTTACCATTCGCTCATCGAAAGTTGGTTTTGGTGATTTCCTGGTGAAGGATTCCAAGATATTCAATTACAAAAATTAGATGAAGCTATATCTTCACATATAGCTTTTGCTGTGTAAAGTCGCTGAAGGGTTTATCAGACTCACTCATTTCTGAGACCCTCTATTCCTACTGCACTTAATGTTGAACTAGTGATGATGCTAGCTCCTCCCATTGTATGAGATTAATTGTTGGGTGACGTTGTTGCTGTTGTCGTTGTTGTTCTTCCCTGGTTTGAGCCAGTCGCGCTTGTCTCTGATCTGTTAGCAAACGTCGTGCCATTATTGGGCAGGGGACCTTCAAGTAGAAAATAGCTGGGAGTATTTATCGCAGCCAATGCTTCAGTGATCATTCTAAGACCCATTAGTACTCCAAATGTGTCATTATTCTGCGCTGCCATGATTGCGCCATCC
The DNA here is from genome assembly GCA_036844865.1 of Nitrososphaera sp. Classification (GTDB taxonomy): domain Archaea; phylum Thermoproteota; class Nitrososphaeria; order Nitrososphaerales; family Nitrososphaeraceae; genus Nitrososphaera. The sequence goes on from DAIUEZ010000009.1 coordinate 11,724, forward strand.
AGCTGTGCATGTAGCTGTTGCTTTATGTCATCTATTGTAGCGTTCACCACAACGGGAGCAGTTGTATCGCTATTCTGATTGCTTTGCGGGGATTGAGCTTGGACAGAGCACCCGCTGCTTAACCCGACGATTGATACTGCGCTCAGAGACAGTATCGCCAATCCTACAGAAGCTAAGATAGTTCTATTGTTCATGACCTTGGAAAAGAAGCAACCCTCTTAACACTTTCAGCAACAAGATGAGAATCCGGTACATATAGAAACATTGCAGAAGGTAAATGTAAACTCTTTTTTTGATCTAGTGAAGGTCATACAAAGATAAATTAGGGGTAGAACACATTGATTGTTGAACTTTCAACTCATTTCATTGTAATATTGGTGATAAAAAACGTTCAAGCTAAATGAGCATCTTCGCATCCAGCCAAGCATACTGGCAGTTTCGCTAGTCTCACTTGTAGTCATGATGGGCTCTACTATGGTCACGCCATCGTTGACACTTTACGCCAAGCAAGACCTAGGAGCAAATGAATTTCTCGTTGGAGCAGTTATTGCAGGTTTTGCTATAGGTCGATTGATCTTTGATATCCCAGCCGGGTTCCTTGCCGATAGGCTTGGCCTGAGCAGGTCAATGATCCTTGGACTTGGAATTCTTATTGGAGCATCAACCCTTGCAGGCTTGGCCCCCAGCTATTGGGTATTGCTCTTTGCAAGGTTGCTGGAAGGTGTGGCATCGTCAATCTATGTCAGCGCCGCCATTGCGTTTGTGCTTCTCTCTTCAGATGTAACAAAGCGGGGGACAAACATTGGTAGCTATCAGTCAATATTGATGCTTGGACCAATCGTTGGACCGGTGGTTGGAGCGCCAATTGCAGCTTTTTTTGGATATAACGCTCCATATTTTGCATTTGCAGCAGTGATATTTGGAGCAGCAGTAATCATGTCGATCTTTAACCGCCGCCGTAAGTTCAATATTGAAAAGGCAGAAGAGGAGAAACACGAGAACCGACAGGCAAATATGACAGCCTATCTTAACACCGCAGCCATTGCTACTTTTGGCTTTGCCTTTCTCCGCTCTGGAATCTATACTACGGGGGTGCCGCTGTTCGGATATGGTAGCTTGAATCTATCAGTATTTGATATGGGCATAATTCTTACAATGGCTTCGCTTGCTAATCTGATTAGCTCTTTCTTTTCAGGCAGACTTACACAAGCCTATGGCATGCAAAAGCCCCTATTTGCTGCAATTTTAGTTTCCGGATTGCTAGTTGCACTCATTCCATTCTCTACATCTATGATTTACTTGCTTATTGTGATTACTTTGATTGGGATAACTTCAGGCTTTTTTGGCCAGTCGATTGCGTGGGCTGCAGAGCAGATAGAGCAGAAGGTAAAGAGAATTGGCAAAGCCAACTATAATGTGGCACTAGGGGTACAATCACATGTTACACGCGGAATTGGATTTAATAGAATGATAGGAGACTTGGGGTTAATATTAGGGCCCCTATTCGTAGGCTATTTTATCACAGTCTTTAGCAATGATCCAATGGTGTGGTTCATCTCATTTGGCTCTACTAGTGGAGTACTTGTGCTGGCTTCATTTCTCATTCTTGGTACGAAGAGCAAGTACGCATTACGAAGAGCTGATGAGAGATTCTAATGCTGCAGCCGATGCGTCTCATATTCTTCCTTAGTAGGAAAGCCCCTGCCACAGATATCGCATAGATATGGATCATTGGCAAGGTGTCCAGGTCCAGATGGTTTACCAGACGATGCCATGATATGATATGAAACATAATGACAATATCCAATAAAAAGATTCTAAAAATGCAATGAGGAAGCAGTCATAAAAAAACACAAAGGCTTATCAAGCAGTAGAGGTACACGAAAAAGCATATGTAGCAGGAGGGCTGTGCGCTCTTCTTTGATGTGTATACGCTAGAAGTTAGAAGCTTTTTATTAAACAATAAAGACCGGGGGCCCTCCTGCTCTGGGGAATTGGGGAGCAAAGCAGGAGTTGTGAGTCCCACCAGATCTTGGGTTCTAGTTGCGTAGGACCTACTTATATTCACAAAGGTGAGTTCCTCTACAATTAAGATACGATTAAACGTCCTAGAACACTTTTATAGAAGTGTCATAAACAATAGCGCTGCATTGTCGATAACTCCCCCCTCCTTAAGAGGTCTATTTAAAAATAGAGGCAGAGATAAGTTTGGCTTGTGAATAGCTATGTTTCAAATTTAATAAAAAATCAATGAGCCTTGCATCCAGTATAATAGAGTCAAACTATTTCCCTTAATTTGAGAATCAGTTATTAGCTAGATCAATAGACTGTGGCTATTCAAGAACGATTTTTCATGAATTGTGTATACTTGATATTCAGCCGCCGTCTACTATTTTTAGGAATATATTTTCGACTCGGGGCTTTCATTTAAAAAGATTCAGGTACAGTTATTGTCCTAAGGTTGTGCAGAGCAGCATAGAAATAAGAAAAGATAACCTCTAAGGAACACTACAGAAAATTTATTTTTCTTGCCTGCAGTTTTGTGTGGGAATCCAAATGAAAAATCTAGCTTGATTAACCACTGCCAGATAGGAAAAAATGTGCTAGGAGGCAATATTTATGCAGCATCTGTGCCTCTGTGCACCCCTATGGCTTGTGAGGCCTCCGGTTTTATTGAAGCTCACAATCCTCCACATTGCAAGATATTAACAAGTATATTGTCTCATTTCATTATGGGCCAGATGGCTCAACCGTAGTCGCGCCTTCTACAGAGCTTGCGCTCGTCCCGCCTGTAGGTGGGGCATTAGTAGTACTATCATTCCCTCCTCTACCAGTCATGATTGAAGTAAGGTTGCCTTCTATATTGTCAAGGGCCCTTGCGACTAAGGTGAGCTGCATGAGCGCTGAGCTGCTGTCGCCATTGTTCACTGCATTGCAGCCTTTAACAAGGTCAATCCTTGCTTGGCTCAATAATTCACTAAGGGTAGTCAAGTTTCCTCCTTGTGAGCTTCCCGCATTATTGTAGTCGGCTGTTGCATTCATTATGTTAGTGGGATTAGGGCGCCCCTGCATAGTACCATCAGACGCATTTGTAGCGCCAGTATTAGCAGTATTGTTAGACACTTCAGTAGCACGTGCCGCCCCTGCACTGTTACTAGCTGCCTGTGAGCATATCGTATGCATTGAGGCTATCATAGCAGTAGTATCTTTGCCGCTATCTACTTCTTCTGCTACATTATTGCCTCTGTCTATTCTTCCTGTTGCTGTACTATTTGCAACATTTGTAGTATTGTTGCTTGTAGCAGACTGAGAAGACAGTGTTTGAGCAGATATCGCTATAGTTCCAAGGGATGCTGCAGATATAAGCAATACAGCCGCCATTGCCAAGGCTAGTACGACCTCGATACCTCTTAATTTACTCACAAGGTTGACAGTCTACTCTAATCAATTTAAAAAGAATACGAGATACTTCAGTTTGCTTACTACAAAGAGAGATCATTATAATTTTACTAATTGAATAGGTTAAGTTAGTAATATATCTTATAATAACATAACAAGGTTCTAGCTGTTCGAGAACTGCCATAGTTGGTTATTCTCCTAATATAGTTTTATGGCAAATATCCAACTATGGCAGAGGCTTCTAGCAAAAGGGTAGCGGTGGTGACTGGTACCTGTAAGAACATAGGTCAAGCCATTGCTCTAGAATTTGCCAAAGAAGGTTATTGCATTGCGATTAATGGAGTAGATGAATCAGCTCTGGATAGTGCTGCCAAGAATATTGCGAGAGGAATTAATGACAAGGATAAGAACTCTCGTATAATTTCGTTTGCAGGAGATATCTCATCTGAAGAAATTGCTGAGTCTTTGGTCGAACAAACGGTTAGAAAGTATGGGAGAATAGACGTTTTGATTAACAATTTAGAATTGCTTGGCAGACCCCAACGAGTAAATTCTACCAATAAGATTGGGACAGAAAAGCCTGTATCTCCATACTTTACTTTGGAAGAATTTGAATTTTCAGATAACAGCCTAATGGGCGCATATATTAGTACAAGGGAAGTTGCAAAATGGATGAGCGAAAATAATAAAATTAACAACAATAATTATTCGATTATCAATGTCTCGTACTGTCCAGATTGTATGCCTTCTTCAAAAGATCCATTTACTTCTTCGAGATCAGGCATAGATCTCTATACATCGTCAAGAGAAAGTACGAGGATTCTCACAAAAACTACTGCTCTAGAACTTGCAAAGGTCGGCATCCGTGTAAATGGCATAGTGCCCGGTATTATATGTCCCACCGAAAGTGGACGATATGGAATTTGGAACAACAGCAACAACAATAATAATAACTGGGAAAAGGACATAATTCCGATTAAGAGGATAGGTCAGCCAAGAGAGGTCGCTCAAGTTGCCACCTTTTTGGCATCAAATAAGGCAAGCTATGTCACTGGAACATTAGTATATGTTGACGGCGGTCTTGCACTTAATCGTCCAGCCCGCTTCCTTGAGCAGGATCTAGAATTTGATTGAGACATTTTATAAAGTATATCAAAAAATTCGTCTATTACAGGTTTCCAAATGAAGGTGGAAAATATTGGCTACCTTGCATGCAAGAAATGTTAACCTCTGCTGCAAGAACCATTCTTTACTGTATAGCATATACAACCATCTTTGATATTTGCGCAGTCAAAGCTGACAGGATATTCTTTGGCGAAACCATCCTTGTTAGGCACAAGTGCATCGTATGGCTTAAAGATTACATGCTCAATATTTTTCTCTTTATCAAACTCTAGCGCTACTTTTATCGATTCTTGTGCATACCTCAGATTAGAAAATTCTATTTCATATCGGATTGGAAAAGGAGAATTCTCCTTCTTATTCCACTATTCAATTCCTGTGAACTGATTTAGGCCTTGAAATGACATGTTTTTACTTTCAGCCTCATTTAATTGAAATATAGAGTGTTCAACCGCAGTACTGCCATTACTAGCATTAAGATCTATTACGCGATATTCTATTGATTTATCATACTTGTGTAGGATTATTTCACGTAAATAAGAATGACCAACGGCGGGTAGAACTTTGGTAAACTTGTATCTATTGACCCCCGCAAAAATTGCCCAAAAGTTATCATACTCATTGAATTGACAAATCAGATTAAGCTCAATAGCCCTAGGATTATTATCAGCTGCACCAGAATCAAACAATTCCAATAGATAGAGCATCCATGACCTGTCCGGTATATTATTTCCTAGATCTTTACATATTCTGATAATATCTATATGCCAACTACAGCAGAAGGAAAATAAAGTTCAGAAGTGTCTTTGTGTTCCGCAGCAATAACAGAATAGCAACGGCAGAACGAACCTGCCCAAAAGTGTGACATTAAATGTTCTTCTTCAACCCTTCTGCTTTGTTAAACTATAAAAAAGACTCTAAAGCGTTTTTTCCACTCGCGCGAACATAATTTACTTTGGCTATATAAGCTAGCAATTAGTCCTTGTTGCACCTTGGTATATGGTCTGGCTTGATTGAAAGGAAAAAGATATGCATAGGTAAAGGACTGTAAGCAAGCATCTCTCAGTCGTCAATCTACTTTGATTTCTCTTCCTCTTGGTTTGCTTTGTTTCTCAAATGTTATCTCCAATATGCCATTAGAGTAAGCAGATCTGGCAGTTTCTATATTAGTTTCTGACGGTAAGTCTACGATTCGATGATATTTCCTCTTTGCTTTATCTAAGGTTGAAACCTCTACAGCACCTTCGTATGCACTGACTTTGATGTCCTGCTTAGAGATGCCAGGCATCTCTACTGTAACTTTCACGTCTTTATCGGTGGTAGTAACATCTGCCAAAGGCTCGCGCTCAGCCGTAAGCATTGGTGCACCAGCTCCTAGTCTTCCTCCTCTAAGTGACCGTTGTAATGGACGGATGTTACCAAATTCTCTGAACTGTGGCTTTCCATCTGCACCTACCGTGTAAGAATACCCGTAAACCAAAGGACCAATTTCTCTTGCCATTCTTCCACCAGCTGTCTCATATTCTCTTACAAGTTCTTTGGGAAGCCTTTCTATATTCTCAATGGTTTCTTCAAAGATATTCTCCATTTCATGTCTCATTTCTTCAAACCCTCTAAGCCAGTCCTCGGAAGACAGACCGAAACTGCTACTACTACCACTAAATGGAGTCATGTAATTCCATCTTCTTCTTCCTCCTCCTTCTCCCCTTGTTCTTTTACCACTTTGTCCCATCAATCCTCTGCGCGAGGCACGAGTTTTTTCTTCCTCTTCCTCTTCTTCTTCTCCTCTTCTCTTTTCCCGCCGCTCGTCTTCTGTATCTCTAATTCTTCTTCTCATTTTCGGATACCACCTTTTTCTGCTCCTTGCATACTTTCAATTATCTACATCCTCTATACTATTAGTTATAGAGCATTTTTCGTAGTTTTTATCCTTAGCGGTCAGATTTCATTACAAATTCAAACTAATGTAGCTCAAGACGTGAATTAATTATGCTTTTTATCATATCCAGTTAATTCTTCACTTATCTTCCAAAGTCTAGCTGCGGTATCGTAGTCATCCGCAAGCCCGAGAAGGCGAACTGGCTTTCGATTTACAAAGTATTCTCCGCTTATCTCAGCTACTTTAGGTGAAGAAGCTAAATATATCGCAGTATCTGCCCCTTTCTTTGGGCTAACCAGGAATGGGTTTATAGTCGCCCAAATTAGCCTATAATACCAAGGATTGTTTTGTACAAGATTTGTTCTAACTCCTCCAGGATGGAAACAGTTTGATGTAACGCCACTTCCCCTTGACCTTCTTGCCAATTCTTTTGTAAACAATATATTGGCTAATTTTGATTGCCTATAAGCTTCTACACCATTGTAACGCCCTCTTTCGAATTGCAAATTATCGAAATTAATGTATGCTCCTCTATGAGCCACAGAGCTTGTAGTTATGACTCTAGAGGGGCTACTTGCCTTCATTTTTTCAAATAGGAGGTTGGTTAAGAGAAATGGTGCTAAGTGGTTTACAGCAAATGTATATTCAATATTATCAATAGTAGTAAAGCGTCTAGAAAGAAACACACCAGCATTATTGACAAGAATATCAAGGCTTCCATAACTATCTAAAAATTCATTGGCAAGTTGGTGTATAGATGCCTGCGAAGACAGATCTGCTAAAAGATACGAGATCCGACTCTTATCGGCAGCAATGGAAGCTTTTCTCCAAATTTCTTCCGTTGTTGCTTGGCATTTTACCTTATTTCGTCCAACCAAGATAACATTTGCTTTCATCTTGGCAAGACCAAGTGCAATTTCTTTTCCTATGCCTGATGTGCTTCCAGTTATAAGACAAGTTTTTCCTTCCATCATCTTGTATATCTCATATTAACAGAATTTTGCATAACTTCAATAATGAACTTTTGCTACATTTGAGCTTAATATTTAGAAGATATTTGCTTGAGAGTTATCTTCGTAGAATGAAGCATACATAGATACGGTTACTCGCAGAGTCATGAATCGAATTTCAAATTCAGAAAATAAAATAATTAACCAGCCCATTCTCAGCATTAGCAGTAGTGTATAATATTTGATTATAGCAACTGCTTTTAGTAAAATATCTCAACAACGCTCCTATTTATACAAGAAGTTTACAAACGCTCCGCAAAGTTTAATTAAACCGGGTTTCAGAATGACATCGGACGATATTTATCTTGCATAACACTTTTTGGGAGGGAAGATAAGCTGGAAGAATCTAGATCTTTAGATGATGCCAGCAGTGCTAATAGAAAAATTTTGATTGTAGATGATGAGCCAGATGTTACCTTCACAATTAAGGTAATTCTGACGTCGAACGGATATCAAGTTGAGGCTTTTGAAGATGCAGAAGAGGCACTGGCTCATTTTAAAAAGGGAGCATATTTTCTGGCATTTCTAGATATCAAAATGCCAAAGATGAATGGCTTTGATCTTTACAAGAAACTGATGGAAATTGATAAGGATATGAAAGTTTGCTTTCTGACAGCTCTCGGCGAGTTTGATGACTATTATAGAAAATACAAGAAAGAAGACGTAGCTCCTGTCTGGGGAGTACGGCATATTGTTAGAAAACCAATAGACAATTCTAAATTGCTAGAAGAGGTATCAATTATGGCTACTACAGCAGGATAGGGTATAGAAATGGTAGAATTAATCCTAATTTATATAGTTTGATCTTTCTTGCAGATAGATAACAAGGAGGAAGAAGAAACAAAAAGAACCGATGTCTTTTCAACAAGACAAACTACCCAAACACGGCTGCATTCCTTTCTTCGCTCTGTTCACTTTAGATATCTTATAATACCCTCAATAGTTCTCTCTGCAGTCACATATGCTTCTACTATCTCGCCTAACAGCTGGATAGTATCAGATGCAGACCATTTTTACTTTGAAATATTTGCAGTTATACTTTCAACGATAGTAGCATTCTACTGTATAACAAGAGCTTACTCGCTTAATGAAAAATTCAGTCTTTTTGTAGGGATAGGATTTTCTACCATTGCAGTAATAGATCTTCTCCATGCGGTATTTTCGTACGCCTTTGTGGGCAATAATGAATTTCTTTCATATTTTATACCGCAGACATGGTTTGCAGGACGAACTTTTCTTGGAGCTATGCTTGTTATTGCTGTTGCAAAATATGCTCCAAAAGTCGAGAAGCAGGATGAGCAACAAATTGAACGAGGAGGAGGAAAAGAAGAAGAAGAGCCTCATATCATTGATATTCCCAATACAAACAATGATAGTGATATCAACAGGCGTGATGGCAGAAGTGGCGAGGAGAAATTACATCGCGGTCTTCTAGTTTCTTTATTCTTGCTTGCATTTTTAGCAGTAAGCGTAGTGGCAATATCATTCTTTACAATCTTTCCAGGTATTGTACTTCCTTTTTCACTAGCTAGACCCTATGAAAATCCTTCGCTAATACTTTTTTCAATTGCATTATTTCTCTTTTATAAAAAGAAGCTCTATAATTCAAATGATGCCTTTTACAAAGGGATACTTGGCGCTCTTATCATAGATGTATTTGGTCAAATAATAATGTCTTACTCAAGCATAAACTTTCATACTGCCCACAATGTTGCACATATACTCAAAAATTCAGGCTACTTTATAATTATCATATCCCTTGCAATATCCAGCATACAATACAACAAACTTGCAAAGCAAAGAGAAGCGACTATTCAATCCCAGTATAACAAATTAAAAGAAATGGATAAGATGAAAGATGAGTTCATCAATGTAGCAGCGCACGAATTGCGCACACCCATTCAACCAATAATTGGTCTAAGTGAAATCTTAAGATCAAGAATAAGAGATAACGACAGCGGCCGTGGTTCCAAACAAGAGAACGAAGAATATGTTGACGTTATTCTGCGGAATGGACAAAGACTTAGAAAGTTGGTTGAAGATGTCCTAGACGTCACGAAGATAGAAAGCCAGTCACTAGATTTGCGTAAGGAGCATTTTGATCTAAATGATCTCATTATTAGCATAATCGATGATATAGTAGCGGCAGAGGCAGACTCGATGGTCTATGGACTGCCAGCCAGACGCAAAGACAAAAAAAATTATGTAAAAATAAACTATCGACCTCATCACTTACCAGTATACGCAGATAAAAATAGACTTGAGCAGGTTATTTCTAACTTGCTAAATAATGCTCTAAAGTTTACCTCTGAGGGCTATGTTGCGATAACTACGGAAAAGAAGACATATGGCAATAGCAATAAGAGTAGTACTATCGCTGTTGTTAACATATGCGATAGTGGTCCAGGTATCGACCCTGAAATAATGCCTAAGCTATTTACCAAGTTTTCATCTAAGTCTTTTTCAGGCACTGGTCTGGGTCTGTATATTTGTAAAAATATTATTGAAGCGCATGGTGGTAAGATATGGGCTGAAAACAACAAGGATGGAAAGGGAGCAACATTTTCATTCACGCTGCCTATAGCTAATTGACATCAATTGATGGCGTACCGTAAACATCTATCGTTTAGGTTACGATTCTAGAAAACAAAGTTATTCGCTAGTCATTCTCTGAACTTCTACTGTGAATCTTTTGATATCACCTTTCGCTGTGGGCAACTAGCTCCAGCACTACAAAAACCTAATTAGTTTTTATATGCACTCCCTAGGAAAGGAATATTTTTGGCAACTAGTGCACATATTTTTTCTATCTTTCTATCTGGCTTCTGTTCTTCCTATAATGCTTTCTCTCTTATGGAAATACCGGACCAGGAAAATAGAGCAATCTATATTTCTTGTCAATAGTCCAAAACTCTTTGGTATTCTTCATACGCAGCAAATACAGTATATTGGCGTTTGACACTTTATTTGACGTATAGGCAGGGACTAGAGGTTGATGTACGAGAACAACTTATGGAAAGGTATAAATATATTTTTCTTACTTTCATTGAACCGTACAACTGTCTATAGTCACCGAACGCAAGTTTGTGAAATTTAGGCGAGGTGTAAATGAAAACAATGACAACAACAACTACCATAATAGCAGATCAAGGTCCAATAACAAATGCTGGCAAGATCTCAAAGCAAGTTCAATTTGCTCTATGTAGCCATTGCTTCTGGTGCGCATCACTTCTAGGCCGAAAGTTAGGCAAAGTCTGTCCGTCCTGTAAAGGCAACACTATCAATTCCAATACTCTTAGCAGGAACGTAGGTGCTAATTAACGAGCGTGAGTGCAGCAAAGAGCAACTAGCAAGCACAGACTATTCGGATTGATTTCTGTGCTGCTGGTCGAACAACATCTCTTTTCTTTTTGTTTGATTGCCCGTACAGAGTTCAACTAAAATTTTATTAAAGAATTCTTCCAGAATTGATTGTGGTCCAACTAAATTCCAGGCCAAACCAAATCCATAACCCCAAAGAAATATGCAAAACATCAACTAGATGCCCAAAAATACTTCCACGTGCAAGATAAAGGCGGACAGCAGGCAGCAGAGGAGACAACTTTTCTCGCCTATAGACGATCTTTAACATTGAGTAAACGGTAATGGTTTTTATAATCCTTACAATCTCTGACAGACGTACAAGAGATGCTCATTCCAGTAAGATGTTTTACATGCGGGGGACTCATTGCAGACAAGTCTGCAGAATATTCAAACCGTGTCAGGACTGGCGAGGATCCAGGAAAGGTGATGGACTCACTGGGAGTGAAACGCTACTGTTGCAGAAGAATGTTCATTTCTAATGTCGACACTATTTACCAGATTATTCCCTATTATGAAGCGCTCAGAAGGCGTATGTTCGAGATCCAGTCTGACATAGAATAATAATAAATTATCTTCAATATTGAAAAACTATTATGCCTTCTATCTCATCAGTTCGTGGCAGAATAGTTTTCAACAGCCGAGGAAGCAAAAGTATTGAAATTGACGTTGTAACTGACGGCAAATCTATCGGAAGGGCGTGCTCACCGTCCGGAGCATCTGTAGGCAAGTTCGAGGCACAGAGCTTTCCAGAAAACAAGCCCGAAGAAGCCCTATCCATGCTAAATGCTAATATCAATAGATTTGTAGGCTTGCAGGCAGAGGACCTGCTGGCAGTATATGATGCGTTAAAGTCAATAGACAAGACTGACAACTATAGTAAGATCGGCGGGTCGGTGGCCTATGCACTCAGCATTGCAGCTGTCGACTCGGCCGCCAATTCTCTTGGTATTCCGCTTTTCAAATTGTTAAAACAAAACAAGCCGTACAGGTTCCCGTTTCCCCTTGGCAATGTCTTAGGCGGTGGTGCGCATGCTGGACCAGGAACTCCAGACCTACAAGAAATCCTTGCCTGCCCGGTGGGCGCGGATAACATCATTGATGCGCTTGAGATGAATTTCAAGCTTCACCGCGAGACACGCAAAGTTATAGAATCTATAGACAAACGCTTTACCTACGGCAAAGGCGACGAGGGAGCCTGGGCTCCAAATGTAAACAATGACCAGGCCCTTGAAATCATAGAAAAGGCGATAAATAATTGCGGTTACACACTGGGCAAAGACATGGCAATAGGCATCGACTTTGCTAGCTCGTCATTCTGGAACGAAGAAAAGCAGCTGTACGACTATACACGGCAAGGCATCAAACGGGATACCGGCGAGCAAATTGAGTTTGCAAACAGGCTTATACACGACTATAAGCTAATTTATGCGGAAGATCCCATGCATGAGGGCGATTTTGAAAGTATGGCAGTTTTGAATAAAAAAAATCCTCAGACGCTGGTTACAGGAGACGACATGCTCGTAACAAACGCCGGCAGGATAAGGGAAGCAGTCAGATATGGAGCGTGCAGCGGTGCAATACTGAAGGTCAATCAGGCAGGCAGCCTGTATGAGGCACTAGATTTTGCTAAAGAATGTAACAAGAACAACATCAAGATAATAACATCACACAGGTCCGGTGAGTCAGTCGACTCACACATTTCACACATAGCCATTGCCACAAACTCTAGGATGTTAAAATCAGGCGTATTGGGAGGCGAGCGCGTTGCCAAGCTAAATGAGCTTGTGCGCTTGATAGAATATGATTTAATAGAAGGTATGCAACCCACCATACTATAAAAAATTCCTTTATTGCTTAATTTGACACAGATTACTTCTGATAAATCATGATCGGTTTGTATTTTTTGCAAACGAGTTTGAGCAACTAATTTAGGAGTCTCATGTTAAATCGTTCTTGATAGTCATGCGAGAAACTTCAAAGTGTGAACTATTCGGCGAAGAATCTTGCGATTGCGGCTACTGCAATGTTCAAGGCTGATTAATCTCTACATTATACCGTGGTTTAGAAACTACTACTAGGTGCTTGACATTGAAAGAGATTAGCAATCGCAGCCCACTTTCTTTTTAGGATAATGATAAGAATAAGAATATGTCATTGTTGGCCTTAAGCAGACTCATGCCCTGCCCATTAATTCGTTTGAAAAACATCTAAAAAAGTACAATAATGACAATTGTGTAAGATTCGGCATAATCCTGATTTATTGAATACTTCATTTCAGGCTGCGCTCTGCTGAATTGGACGCTATTATAATTAGCGTATATGCCGGGTAAAAAATTATCAACTATGATTGCCTTTGTTTGCACACAATAAACCTAAGTTTTAATACATTTCTCCGTTCTCTGCAATTCATGTTTCTCGTGCACATCATTATTACTATCATTTGCTAATTTAGTTCAAGAGAATAAGCTTATCAAGCACTGTTTACTTTGTGGAAGCAAAATAATCTTTTCGTTAAGTCGATAAGAAAGTCTACAGCCTTTAGATAAATGAGCTCTATCCCGTAGCAGGATCAACCTAGAACCAATTGTAGTTTCAGGAGAATTATTGTCACTATAGAGTCAACCATATTGGATGTTACAATTTTTAGAGTCTTCGATAAGCTAAATGTTAGAGATAATGGCGTAGAAGGAATTTTTGCAGTAGGAGAGCAGACTACTGTGACTTTTTTTAATAACTTTTCTCAAAATCACCTATGATTGGTATAGTGTATGCATAGCAAGATAAATATAGCAATAGCTCGTCTACAATCAATTCTAGCTATGCTTTCTGCCGATATTACCCATCGTAAAAGAACTGCTACCATGACCTTTAGAATTGATGAGCATGTACTGAATGTGCTCAAAAAGGAAGCAGAGCGAAGAGACACTAGCCTAAACATTCTAGTTAACCATGTTTTAAAGCAGTATGTAGAATGGGATATGTATGCGTGCAAGGCAGGGATGGTTCCTGTGGCAAAGCCTGTTGTTTCTGCATTATTTGATAAGATGACACCACAAGAGACTATAGAGTTAGCCTCCAAAGTAGGTCATAGTGCTATTCACGATATAGCTCTGTTTATGAAGAGTAAGATGGATCTCCAATCATTTCTGTCATGGTTTGAGATGAAAATGAAGAATTCTTCCATTGAATTTAGCCATAGGCTTGTAAATTGTGTACACACATATGTGATTAAGCATGAGCTTGGTTATAACTGGTCTTTGTTTCAAAAGACACTACTTCAGTTAATGTTCAGTCAGGTTTTTGGAAAACAGATTGCTATTTCAATATATGACACTACTTTGACACTCCAATTCCAAGAATAAGATGGATATATAATCCAATATTAGGTCTTCCCGTTTTCTAAGCTAATAAGCACAAACTATGAATGTGATCGTCATTAGTCTTTGTCCTTTTACTCGTTTGCATACGATTGCTGTGCATACTGATACTTTATAATCTTGCTCCCTTTGGAAGTTTTTGACGCATGGTTATTCTCTCTGGCTAAAGGCCAAACCGTGCGTTGATCGCAGCACCAGATGTAGATCCACTCCTCGCTATGGCTACTATTCTATCACCTGGGGCATAGACCAAGTTGGGGTGGATCTACGCATATATCTCTAATAATCTCTGTTTAGAAAGATCGTCTTTTTCCTCTGAGAGTATGCCTACAACATGGGCATCGCCCCTCATCGGTTTTGATAAAGATACCGCAACAGGTGCATCTTTTGAAGCCCTTCTTGTAAGCAGAATCTTTGCCGCCCCCTGTTATCTCCATTTGAGAACACAACCCTCTGCATGTCAATGTTGTTATGACTACATAGAAAAGATATTCTTAGTAGTTTAGTATGCAATGCAAACACTTGCAAACATGCACTGACATAGAACTAAGATAGTTATGCCTGTCTCTTCTATATTTGTAATCCATCTGCGAGAAAGCTTGCAATGCTTATATCCACTTGATCTTGTGAAAATACAGAGCCATAGCTACTGCTCCCGCAGATGAACCTATCACTATTAGTATGAAAGTTGTGTATCTTCCTAAGAATTTCAAAGACTCGTCTTCAATTGCTGGTATATCAACATTCATTCCATAAAGCGAACTCATTATTGTAATAGGCAATGATAGGGTAAAGACTATTGTCAGGATTGCAAGTATCTTGTTAGATCTGTCTGTCCCATGTAAATAATCAGTGTCTTTGTATATCTCTATAGTTTCTTTTGATTCTTCAAGTGTATCTATGACCTTGTCGATATGGTCATTTACATCGTCAAAATACAGAGTCAAATCTTCTTCTGAAAAGCGACGTATATCTTTGGCGGAAATCTCATTCAGAGTTCTTCTCAATGGAATAGCAATTCTTCTGAGCACTGTTATCTGCCGTCTTATGTACGAAATCTCTGCTGCTGCATTTGCTTGTTCATCAAATACTACGTCTTCGATATCCTCTATGTTGCCGACAATCTTTCTAACGAGATTTAGAAGATCGTCGGTTAGGGCATCAATAATACTGTGAAATAGGTAACCTGCTGATCTTCCCATTAGTTCTTGCCTAGCTTTGTCGCTTTGAACACATTGCTGAAATATCTCTGAAATAGGCTTGAGTTCTCCATGATGAACGGTAACCAAGTAACCTGAACCGAGAAATGAAGCAAGCTGGCTTGATCTGGGTATTCTTTCTTTTTCTAAAGTGGGAAAGTTTAGTATTACAAAGATATGGTCCTCATATCTATCAATTTTTGGAATCTGAATCTTGGATAGACAGTCTTCAAGGTTTAGCTCATGAAAGGGGAATCTCTCTGCTAGTTTTTTCATTTCATCCCGAGTAGGCTTGGCAATATCTATCCAAACGAAACCGTTATTCTTTATCTCAAGCACTATAAGAGTCACACACATCAGACACGAATTTAAAGTTGAGAATTTGCCTTATGATGCCAATGAAATCCCACGTGTTGACTTAAAGTTAGTTAGTTAGTTCTGTTCAATGAACGCTTCTTGATGGCAGAATGATGCCCGCCAAATAAGTGGCTCTCCAAAGTAATAGTAGCAAAAATATGAAACAAAAAAATCACACATTAGTATGCGTTTTGTCTTGCCAACAACTAAGGCAATAATTACCATCGACTTGAAAGATCTCGGCTTTAGCCTTTTTACATAACTCACAAATGATCAAGGTATCAGATTTGCTATTGATATCATAACTACCACTCATCGCCATATTGTTATCTCTCGTTTATACCAACTATGCCTCATTACACATAGGAGAAGGCGTGTATGCGATTGGCCTGGGTTCATTTCCCTTTACTGAAAAGCCGCCACACACACTCCTCCTATGGTGTGAAGTATTTGTTGATGGGGATATAGGAGCAAATTCCCTTTTACTGTTAGTCGTAAAAAGATATGATTTCTCAAATCTGTTTATGACTATACAAAACCCTCGATTACTTAACTCTGTTAACTCACATAGTTAATCGAGAGTTATATCCTAACTGCAACAATTGAATAGCAATGGCTCAGATGCCATCACTAGTACCAAAGGAAGTAGAAATCCAGCGGCTAAAGAAGATCTACATCATGGTTATATGCCTAGGCTCAATCGCAGCCTCAGTAGAGGTCGACAACTTCGTCGATGGCTCATTGCATCAAACAGCCATACGTGATTCTGCGTTCACTCCGGCCCACTGGTGGCTCTACAGTCACTTCGTAGCATTGCCCCTGGGTTGGGGAATGGTGGCTGTATATGACAGAAGAGTACCAATCCTAAGAGGTCCAGGCAATTCAATGAACACCGGTTTGAAGCTGACAATCATTGGCTATTTGGCCACAATGTTCACAATCGGTATCAATGAACTGTGGCACTTCTGGTTCGTCGAAGAAATCTTCGCAGTTCCAAACCACTGGATGTTTAACATGGGTGTCGTCGTGGCATTCATGGGTGCTCTGGCTTATGTAGTCAGAGTTTACGCCAGAATGGTCGAACTGGGTGCAGAAACACCAGCTAAGAACCCATACGTGGCTGAAATGTACAAGCTAGCTCTTGAAGGAAAGCTGTACAGTAGGTCCATCCCATAATACTGGCATGGGCAGAGCGCAATAGAGTAGTGGTAGCCTTTCATATCCGCTCACTCTCTTTCTTTATTTTTGCCCATATTATCGCCTATTCATCTAGGTTCAAGATCACCTTCTCAGCACAATACACCTTTTTTGAAAAATATGTGATGCCACAGTCGAGATCCCTCCTTTGTTGTTCTACTATAGACAATCAAAAGTAAAATTTTTGGGTCCGACCTGACATTGCTACTGCTTGATTTATACTATGGAAATTATCATTCTAGCCACCAGATTGGATTAGGAGGGACATCTT
The DNA here is from genome assembly GCA_036844865.1 of Nitrososphaera sp. Lineage (GTDB taxonomy): Archaea > Thermoproteota > Nitrososphaeria > Nitrososphaerales > Nitrososphaeraceae > Nitrososphaera. Next base: position 28,898 of record DAIUEZ010000009.1, read on the forward strand.
TCTCTCTGACAAAGTCCATTTCTGCTGTGTTGGGCTGTTTCTGTCTATTTTTTACTGTTTCAATCTCGTGTAAGCGGTGTCTATAGTATTCTTCGCTATCTGAAAAAGTTGACGAACATATGCTACATGTAAAGCGTGGGTTCTGAGACTCATTTGTAACAACAGATGCTGCAGCAGGTCTTTTTTTCTTCTCTCTTTTTTCGTTTCTTATTGTGATGACTTTGTCTCCTTCAATTGAAATCGTTATCATTCCGCCATCTTGCCAAAGCTGAAAGTGTGTTTCAAACTGCTCTAGAGGTAACATATTGAAGCAGGCCACAGGATTGCTGTCAAATTCACATGATTTTTTCAGA
>DAIUEZ010000010.1:0-29046 GCA_036844865.1 Nitrososphaera sp.
CCTCCTTGACTGCCTTGTCCTCCTCCTTGACTGCCGCCTTCATTATCCTCCTCATCATCGTCTGCTCCATTATCGTCACCATCATCTACATCGTCTCCTAAGTCGTCTGGTGCAATGCTTCCACTCTCACACCCTATGCCATCATTATTATTATCAAACCCATGTGGGTCTGAGCCAGATACCTCAAAGTTTTCAGGAACGCCTTCGTCATCGCAGTTTAAGTTTGGTGGGGGACGTGGTATACACACATCTGGATACGAGGGATGACATGAGTTATCTCGACCCTCATCCTCATTTTCTTCATCATCATCTTCATCATCATCTTCTCCGTCTCCTACATCATCTCCCTCGTCCTCGGTAGTTATAGTTGCTTCGACTGCTTGTGTTTGTTGGGCTATTGGTTGTTCCACTCCTAGTGCTGCTATTAGCTCAAACGAATCGAATACCTGCCCTACTGGTGGAGTGAGGGATGGTATTAAACTGCCAGATGCTGTTGTTATTTCTGGTGGTGTTGTTGTTCTTCCAGCTGCGACAGAACTGCCACCTTCATAAAAGACGCTATATCCCTTTGTCACTCCTACGTTAGGAGCTGTTGCATTTGTAGCAGTTAAAATGAAATAACCTTCTCTTATTTCATTTGGAGCAGAAGCAGTACTGTATGTCATTTCTACAAACTTAGCTGGCATTGTTTGAATTGTTTGGTTTGTCTGTGCATTTGTAACGTTAACAGTCCTCTCTATACTGTTTACAATCTCGATGTCCCTGTAACCAACTTCCTGAAGCTTCTGTAGGTGGTATGATAATAGAATATTGTCAGTTGTTGTCATATCGTTGTTGATAGTACTAACATTATTAGCCAATAGTCTAGCATTCAAGTCGGGATACCGAATAATGTGTATGACTTCCTTAGCTCTTTGACAGCCGTTACCGATACTGATACTACTGCCGCTGTTGGTGCTGCCCCCAACATTGGAAAGTATTCTTTGCTGTTCTTCCTCTGGACAGAGTTGAGCTAGCATTACATAGCCTTGTCTTAGCTCTTCTAAGGATGTAAAGCCTGTATTATTGAAATCATGAATGATCCAGCCATCTGGAACCTGTATGCTGAAGCTATCATTTGCATTTTGAAATGTTCGTCCAGCTGCCGTGGTTGCTGTCGCTACGGATGTTCTTCTATCCTCAATTTCTCCCGGTTGGCTGTTGAGTTGTTGTGGTTGTGCGTTAATTATCGTGAAATTGGAAGCCAGAAGAATTATAGCGATGACTATTGTCAACCCTGTCATAATCACTGGTGACACCAATAAGGGTGAGGATTTTCTCATAACGCCCAGAACAAGAGACAGGTTCTAGAGCAAGATAAGGTTATGGAATAAATATTATATAGAAATACTCCAGCGGTAACGACTCTATAACATATCCTTTAGTGCCTTGGCTCACTCTTATGCGGTTCAGACCGCAACTGATGTTTTAGCTAGAGTAGCTTGACAATGTAGTTCGATGTACCAGCGCAGTTAGCGTCCTCAAATAGTGCTGGTGCAAAAGTAAATCATGGGAGACATCAAAATCTTGGCACTAGAGGTGGGAGTAAAAATGACTGCAACCAACTGTTCCGCATCTTCAGTGTCCATTGCTTCTTCTTCCTTCTCTAGGTCTTATCTACATCTGTAAGAAAATTATCACTTAAGTCGCCGCTCCCTACTACTAGTAAAGTTTCTCGCATGTGATGAAAGCAGTCGGGGCAAAGCCAATAATAGCCATCATCATCTTCCAGTCTCCCTGCAGCTTCTTCTTGTTGGTCTTCATCATCACCACCTACTACTACTCGTCGGCGAGCATCAAACACTTTCACATGACAAAACCCATTAGCTCTAGCTTCTTCTGGTGATGATGTTGTCATGTCACAGTCATGACAGCGTACTGTCATCTCATCCTCATCATCGTCATCTTCAGTCAAAAATATTGCAGCCTGAAAGCGAATATGTGTTGATCGAGCAAAGCTTACCTGGTAAATCAAATTGGAGAGAGCTGCTATAGGCTACAGCCGAGGAACACCTAAAGCATATTTGTGTCCCAGACGAGGAAGAAAAGGGGATACTTGAAATATAAGCTTCAATCCAGTTGTCTGCTATCGTCCAGACTGCAGTCACTGCCATTCTGAAGTTGTCGAGCCAGAAGAGCCATACATTGTCATTCCTGGTTTATCGCTGCACGACCCAGAAGTTACAAAGGCCAACAAAAAATTCCAAAAGAAGAGAAAACGTATCGCAACAATCAGAGAGATGCAGAATTATATAGAGGCATTGAATGTTCTAAATACCATCTGGGAGGGTTTTTGATACAATCGACGAAGTGGATGATGGTGATGTGCAGGTAAATGAAGAGACGGAAGATAAAGAAACAAAAAATAGAAGTGAGTGCTAATCAAATAACTCCAATTCCGAAAGGAACGATGGCTCGATGCGTCCATGCATTATGTTCCAACTATGCCACTTGGTCTATAAAACCTGGTTCTGCGGGAAGACTCACTTTTTGCGACTTTCACAAAGATTATTGGGTATCTGTGAAACCTTTTCCGCCTGATGAAACTCTAGGAAAAACTGCATAAAAGAAAAAGAGGAGGAGAGTTTAATTATTAATATCTAATCGAGGCGTTCTCCCCTAGGAGTAACACACTTTCCTGAATCTGCGTCTGACTCTGGCGGCTCATACGTCTCATCAGAGCATATTCCTACTTTCCCTACTATGTAATCTATGTCTTCAGGTAGAGTATTAGGGTCTGCGTCATAGATACATTCACCCGGATTTTCTGGATTTTCAATATAATTAGCAGGACATGTGAAACCTATCGGGTCACCAACACAAGTCCCTTGTGGACCTTTTTCATAGTTTGTTGGACATGGGACTGCTGAAGTTCCAGTCATGGTGCTTATTCCTAACATTAGGAACATTACGAGTATTGCTGTAGTTGCTGTTAAAAATGATGTGTGTAGTTTCCATTTTCGCAATCTACTACATGCCAGGTTCAATTTAGTTTGTTTGAAAGGTTATTCTGCAGTATGACTTTGAAACTTAGACTATTGTAGAAGATTTAATGACTGAAAACAATCAAGGCGATCCTATTGTCAACATACACTACAAATGTTGTTATTATTAACTATCTTTTTGTCAGGTTTTTCCTTCTCCTTCGTTGTTGCGTGTTTTATTATTATATCTAAATTCGTAAACTCTATAAAAAAGAGAAAAGGCGAGAATTCGTTATTTTGTCGCATTCCAATTAGTTATTAGTGGAGTTAAAGTTAAAGTTAAAGTATCTAACGATTGTTTCCTTGAACGGTCGAGCGTTCTAGTGATTAGAAAAAGTTTCTTTCAGATGCACTCAAAGCCTGCTGCCTTAGATCTTGGCGAGCTTTTGCTAAAGTCTTTAACAGCTTGTCTCACGGTATTTTTTCATCATATGAGTAAAACAGATCTAGAGAAAGTCTTAGAGTTTCTATATGTCTATTTTAGCAGAAGCTCTTGATAGTATCTTCTCCAATTTGACCTGCTGATCTTCTGGTAAAGTGTCTAGAAGCCCTTTTTTCGTCATTGTAATAGCTAGCCAACACGTTTTAGTTCAACACTATCCAGTTGCTGCTCATGGGCTACTCGGGCAAAACAGGTCTGTAACTTCAGGTCCTTGTTATTTAATTTTTCACGCTAAAATAAATAAAAGACGGGGAACACTTTTTTTAGTGTGAAAATATCGATCTCAGGAGTCAGAGGCGTATACGGAGAAGATTTCAGCCTCCACCAAGTCAACAGGTTTGCGGGGCAGTTTGCACACTTAATTAAGTCTCGCAAATGTGTAGTCGCACGCGATACTCGTCCCTCGAGTAGGGTTATTGCCCAGATTGCGATTGCAAGCCTGATCGCTGCGGGTATCGATGTTTACAACCTCGGGATAGCTCCCACTCCTGCAGCATTTAGAGAGGCGCGAAAGTATGGCGCTGCCATAATAGTAACAGCATCGCACAACCCATTAGAGTGGAATGGACTCAAGTTCGTAATTGACGGTAGAGGCTTATTTGAGAATGAGTTAGAGGGAATGCTCAAGATGAGAAGCGAGTATCATCGGGGCAGGTTCGGAAAAGAGTTTCAGATTTCCTCAAATTATCCTGATGTAATTGCAAAGATGGCAAAGGCTGATAATAATAGCAATAATTCTGGAGCAGTCAAAGTGGGAATTGATGCAGCTGGCGGTGCGGCATGTGGCTATGCAGAGTATTTGTTCAAAAAACTAGGACTCAACTATTACACTATTAATGGCATCGCAGGAATATCTTCAAGGGGACCAGATCCCACTACAGATGAGCTAGCAGACCTGCGTGCAATTGTAACTGCAAACAAATTAGACCATGGTTTTGGGCTAGATCTAGATGCTGACAGACTTGTAGTTGTCAACAGCGAAGGCAAAAAATTGAGCCCAGACACAACGCTACTGCTATGTATTGCAAGGGTATTGGAGATAGGTCTGAAAAAGTTTGTTACAAGCATCGATACCAGTGTTGCAATAGAGAAATACATCCATAAGAGTAATGGCAAGGTTGTTGCTTACTCCAAAGTTGGTGAAGCAAATGTTGTCAGCAAGATGCTGGATGTGAATGCAGAGGCTGGTGGCGAGGGCAGTAGCGCCGGGTTTATTATGCCTGGGGTTAACATGTGCCGCGATGGTCTGTTAGCAGCAGCAACGATCTCTACGCTTGATAGGAAGACCGTGGGCGAATGCCTAAAGTTTGCGTCACAATTTGTACAAATACGATCTAAGATACTGGCTGATTCTTCGATGCATAAAACAGTGATAGAAAAGCTGTCCGATGTCTTCAAGAGCGATTCTTACTCGATATTGACAGATGACGGCGTCAAGGCAATAATAGATGAAGACTCTTGGATACTGATTAGGCCATCAAACACTGAACATGTGATGAGGATATCTGTTGAATCCCGAGGCGAAAAGGCACTGGCTATTTACAAGAAAGCAAGCGAAAAGGTTCAGACAGTGTATGACCAAGTTAGATGAAAAACAGATTATTCGGATCTTTGCGAACAAGCTGGGCATAAGCAACCTTGACGACGTGGCATTGTTGGACAATGGAATTGTTATGAAAAGCGATATGCTGGTCGCAAGTACCGATGTTCCCTTTGGTATGGAGGCGTGGCAAGTTGCAAGAAAGAGCATTGTTTCATGTATAAGCGATCTTGCTGCCAAAGGCGTCAGGCCACATGCAGCAGTAATTTCACTTGGTATACCGAAAAGCCGCTCCATGCAGCAGCCATATATCGAAGGGCTTGCTGAGGGCTTTGCTATCGCCTCAAAGGAATTTGGAGTCAAAATAGTGGGCGGGGATACAAACGAAGCTGGCGAGCTTGTCATTGACTGCAGTATGATTGGCTTTTCCCGATTCAAAGTTCCAACAAGAAGTGGGGCGAAGCCAGGAGACTTTGTCGTCGTATCTGGGCTTTTTGGATTTGCTCCTGCCGGCCTGAAGATCCTGCTGCAAAAAGCAACTACCTTCAGCAGCAACAACAGCGGTGGCAGCATATTCAGAAATCATGCGATGAAGGCAGTAGTCGAGCCTTGCCCAAGGCAGAGTTTTGGGTTGGCACTTGCAAGATATTTCTCATCGTCAATTGATTCAAGTGATGGACTTGCATTGTCCCTATATGAACTAGCAAGCCAAAGTGAGGGCGTCGACGTCATAATTGATAGCATTCCAGCTGTAGAAGGCTTGGACAAGTTTGCACAGGAAAACGGCCTTGACAAGCACGAGATGGTGTTTCATGGTGGAGAAGAATATGAGATTGTGGCAACAATTTCGCATACAAAAATAAGGCAAGCCAAAACCGCAGCAAGGAAAGCAGGCGTCGATCTATATGTTATCGGTAGAGTGCAAAAGGGCTCTGGCAACGTGTATGTTAAAAATAGGCCCCTTGAGAACAGAGGCTATATGCATTTTCATAAGTGATAAAGTTTTTAACTCTCCACAGAAGCACGTTCAAGTGCATGTCTGAAACAACAGCCGACATTACAGAAACAAAGTGGGGAGTAGCTCATATTTTTAGCAGTTACAATAACACGCTTGTCCATATTACAGATTTGAGCGGAAGCGAGACAATCTCATTTAGCTCTGGCGGCCGCCATGTTACCGCTGACCGATATGAATCCTCGCCCTATGCAGCTATGAAATCTGCTGTGGCAGCAGCAGAAACGGCAAAGGCAAAGGGTATCAATGCCCTGCATATTCGGGTACGTGCTGTCGGCGGAGTAGGCCCAAGAATTCCGGGGCCCGGTGCTCAGGCTGCCATCAGGGCACTTGCAAGAGCAGGCTTTCGTATCGGCAGAATCGACGATGTGACTCCTGTTCCGCATGATACAACAAGAAAGCCAGGCGGCAGAAGAGGACGCAGAGTCTAGATCGATTTCATTTCTGGCGCTATTTTTATCTGCGCTCTGCAACCTCTATTTTCTAATTCCTTTTGAAGCCATAAAATGAACTTGTCTTCAGGCTTTTTGCCCTTTGAAGCCTCTATCTTGTAACCCTGATGTGTATATAACTTCTCCACGAATTGACCTGCCAAAAACATCTTTGCAAACGACCAGCCGAGGCTCTGTGCCGGTGGGTCAAGAGCAAACGAGTTTTCCAGCTTACAGAGTCGCTGGTAGTCAGAGAGCATTTCTATCGCAATCTTGGCATCAGATTCAAAATCAATTGTCTGAAAATCCAAGATAAACGTTCCCATTATCAAGGCAAATCATCCTTTTGCTGTTTGAGTTTCTCAGAAAACGAGATCAGCTTGCCATCGTCTTCGACCTTGATTGTTGTATTGACCCTTATGTTAAGACCCACCGACCTGAAAAGCATCAAAAGTTCGCCTCCTGAAATTCTGCTTGTTATTTCGCCTGACAGAATAAGTCTGGCAATTCTTGTGAGAATCACTTCAGTCTGGACAGGATACTGCTTGTAGGCAAGATCTAGTACTTCGTCGGCCCTATCATATAGGTAGTCAGATACTATTTCTCTTGAGGACTTTGGTCGTGGCTGCTGAGAACTGGCTTTTGCCTTTTCCATTGCAGCTGCCTTTTCACGAAGCTCCCTCAGTTTGCGTGCATTGATTATGTCAATGTCAGGGTCGTCGGTTGGCACTAGCCCTTTATCACTCCTATTGGCACAAGTCTCGCCACCTTGGTAGCAATTCCAAGGGAATGTGAAACATTGGCTACAGCATCAACATCCTTGTAGGCCTCAGGTGTTTCTTCTACCACACCTTCCTTCGTGAGCGCTTTGACGTAGATTCCCCTTGATTCTAGACTACTTTTCACGCGGTCGGCTGTGTAGCTACGCTTTGCAGCAGACCTCGACATCATGCGCCCTGCTCCATGCGCTGTAGATCCAAAGCTGAGATCAAGCGATTTTTGGTTGCCAAGAAGAATCCAGCTGGCAGTGCCCATTGAGCCCGGTATTATTACTGGCTGGCCAATGCCCCGGTACTTACTCGGCACCTGTTCCATGCCTGCAGGAAAAGCCCTGGTAGCGCCCTTTCTGTGGACTGCTAGATCGGAGGTCACCCTGCCGTTAACCTTATGGCGCTCGACCTTGGCGATATTGTGTGCAACGTCATAAATTAGACTCATTTCAAGGTCACTTTCCTTTGACTTGAAGATCTGCTCAAAAGTTTTCCGTGTCCAATGTGTTATCATTTGGCGGTTGGCCCATGCGAAATTGAGAGCAGAATACATTGCCTTGCGATACTCTTCTCCCTCTTTGGAGTTATTCGGCACACATGCAAGCTCTCTATCCGCAAGCGTCAACCCATATTTCCGCAGAACTGATTCAGAAACACGCAGGTAATCAGTGCATATTTGGTGGCCAAAGCCTCGCGAGCCGCAGTGTATAAGCACGGTCAGCTGGCCGGTCTGGTTTATGCCCATTGCCTTGGCTGCACGCTCGTCATAAATCTTGTCTACTTTCTGCACTTCTAGGAAATGGTTACCAGAACCCAGACTTCCAAGCTGAGCTGCGCCTCTTTTTCTCGCAGTGTCTGAGACGCTTGCAGGGTCTGCCCCTTGCATTTTACCACTCTCTTCGCATGTCTCCATATCGTCTTCCGTACCATATCCATGGCTGACAGCCCACCTGACGCCTTCTACTAGTAACTCGTCAAGCTCAGTCTTTGTTAGTTTTACTGCTCCCTGACTTCCAACGCCTGAGGGAACTGATCTAAAAAGCTCATTGACCAGATCCTTTAGCTGTGGCCTAACGTCCTCTTCAGTCAGGTTAGTCCGTATCAAGCGCACACCACAGTTGATATCGTAGCCGACCCCGCCCGGGCTGATAACCCCTTCTTCAAGATCAGTCGCCGCAACACCGCCCACGGGAAAGCCATAGCCTTCATGGCCATCGGGGAGCACGATCACATGTTTTTTGATGCCTGGTAGTGTGGCGACATTTGCAGCTTGGTCGATTGTCCTATCAGTCACCATTTTAGATATCAACAATTCATTGGCGTAAATTGTAACTGGGACTTTCATACCTTTGGCCGGATCTGGGTCTATTCTATACTCAAGGTCATTTACCTTCTTGACTCGATGGCTCCCACTCCTGGTAATAAGTTCGTCCAATTCTGTTGCTGCTATTTCTTGTAAAGTAATTATAAGCCTTGCCCGACAACTAGGTAAACCTTAGCTTTTTTTATGTCCAATGCATAGATAATTTTACACGGCATGCATGCATCCATCACAATGGATAATTTTACACAAATGAGATAGCAAGAGGGATAAGAAAAGTAATCCTATCATTCGCAAGAAGATTTATTTTCGCCGCTTCGTCGCTTTATCTTTGAAACTGATGCCAATACTGCCTATAGATTCTGGACGCTATGGTAGCAAAGAGATGCGCAATATCTTTGAGGACGAAAGGAGACTGCAGTATCAGCTCAATTTTGAAGCGACCGTTGCGCAGGTGCAAGCCCAGCTAGGTATTATCCCGGCATATGCAGCGGATGAAATTACAATAGGAGCTCGCCCCGGCAAGGTAACCCTTACTAGAGTGAGTGAACTTGAGTCAGTGAGCGAGCATGACACGGCCGCGATGGTAGAGGCGTTGAGCGAGCAAGTTTCAGCCAAATCCAAGCTATGGATACACTACGGCCTGACAAGCAATGACGTGATAGATACATCGATTTGCATGCAGATGCGCGAAGCATTCTCAATAATTCTATCAAAGATAGCAAAGCTTGCACACCTTTTAGTGGATAGAGCCGTTGAGTTCAGCGACTTGCCAGCGGTAGGCAGAACACATGGGCAGCACGCAAGCATTATTTCATTTGGGCTAAAATTTGCAGTGTGGGCAGCGGAAATGGCCAAGCATATCGAACGGATCAAGGAAGGTGAAAAGCGGTTTCTAGTATGTAAGACCCTTGGCGTAGTTGGTACAGGCTCTCTGATGGGCGACAAGGCACTTGAAGTACAAAAAATTGTTGCTCAAAAGCTTGGCCTTTACTCCATAGATGCTGCAACACAGATTGTGCCCCGAGAGAGGTTTGCAGAGATGCAGTTTTGTATTGCACTTATTGGCTCCACATTAGACAAGATCGCCATCGAGATCAGGAACCTACAACGTACAGAGATAGGTGAAGTCGCCGAGCCTTTTCGAAGCGGTCAAATGGGAAGCAGTGCAGTGCCTGTCAAGCGGAACCCCATAAAAAGTGAACGAGTCTCTTCGCTTGCAAGAATTCTACGCTCGCTCGTGAGCGTATCGATGGAAAATATTGCGTCATGGCATGAGCGCGACCTCTCAAATTCAGCAAATGAACGCTTTGCACTTCCAATGGCCGCTATACTACTTGATGAAATGCTTAATGCAATGACTAAGGTAATTAGAGAGCTAAAAGTAAACAAAGAAAGAATCTCATACAACATTGAAATGACAAAGGGCCAGATTTATGCCGAATTTATCCTAGACGCACTAATAAAGAAAGGAGTTGCTCGCTTCGATGCCTATCGAGACATACAAAGAGTAGCGTTTTCAGCACTTGAAAGTGGTCAGCACTTTTTCAATGCTGTGTGCGAAGATGCGAATATTTCGACTCGCTTATCAAAGGAGGAATTAGCAGCTATATTTGATGCCAAGAACCATCTGTCTGCCTCTGGAAGGATAATCGAGAACACCGCTAAAATGGTCATAAATGTTACAAAACAAATGTAAAATGCCGTCGGTGAGATTTGAGCTCACGACAGCTCGGTCTTCAGCTTCACCCCTTAAAAGGTCGAGTGCTCTCCCAGGCTGAGCTACGACGGCACTTACAAGACTAGTTTTTGAGATCATATATAATCGTGTCTTAGAATGGACAGACGCTTTATTACTTCGCGAATTTGTAGTAACGTCTTTGATGTAATTTTCTCCTCTCATCCTTGCACTATAGAGGAAGAAGACTTGAAGGTCGCTCAGCTCTGGACCGTCATTAATTCATTTTGACATCACATATTCTTTTTTGTAGTTGTGTGCTATTTGAATGGCTGCTAAACCTCTACAATTCGCATTTTTGGATGCTGCTATTACAGAATTATCTTACTTAAAGTAAATAAACAAAAAAGGTATAGTTCCGTTATATGGCGATCAACGCTGATAATCAAAATCCAATGATGGATTCCGCAGAGGAACGAAGACGACGGTTTCTTGAAGAATTTGAAAAACCTTTTAAGTGTGAAAAGTGTAATGAACGATTCAAGAAGAAAAAATATCTTCGCGAGCATAAATCAGAAGTGCATTCATATTGATTTAAAGAAGGTGCCGGAGGCGGGATTTGAGCCCGCGACCTTACGATTTCTTACCAGATGCGATTATGAGTCGTACGCTCTAACCAAGCTGAGCTACCCCGGCACCAAGTGTAACGCCACTGGTTTTTAGCGGTACATAATATAAGTTATGCAAGGATAACTTGCTTGCTGGATGTGAACGGCAAGAATGAAAATGTGTGCGCTGATGCAATTTGCGCAGCGGTAGTCTCGTATTAATCAGTGGGAATATCCTGCATTGCTTACCTGCGCATTTATGGCCATAGGTGAATCAGTCCTCAACGCTCATTGTGAAACCATTACAAGCTATTGAATTAAGTAGCCCCTATGCAGGTCTTGACGCAATAAAACAATTCATGTCAATTCATGTTGAATGCATTACTATCAGTAAATTGATTATGACTAAAGCTATTCACCATTGGCAATCAATAGCATAGGTATTGTCCATGCTACTGTCTGCACTGCAGGAAACATAAAATCAGCACTAAATAATTAGGTAATCATTCAAACATTCGACGGATATCACCTTCAAGCACGCCCGATCCTGAGTGCAACCTATCGATGTGGCTTGACAGCCCTTCTTTTGTATCAAATGGAGACTCACAATATGGACACATAAGCTTTGCAGTGCTGATGTCTCTCATATACACTATGGCCTTGGGATTGATGATGCAGACGGGAGTACCCTTGATAGCAGTGTGTGCTGTGGATACTGTAGCCATATGGATCTTCTCAAAGATGTCATCCCGGGAAACCATTCCAAGCACAGCCGAATGAGAGCTCACGATTACCTGTCTTACCACGTGCTTGTCCATGATTGACAGGGTTTCCTGAACAGTGTTGTGCGGACCTACGGCAAGAACGGGGCTTGTCATTATCTCTCTGAGCCTAACTTTGCCGGGGTTTCTTCCCCGTGACATCACCTTGAACAGAATGTCCGTCTTACTCACGATCCCTACCACTTCTCCTACGTGTGACACAAGGACAGTCCTGACATCTTTCTCTTTCATTAGGTCTAATGCTTGATCCGTGAATCTGTCACCCTCTAAAATGGCTACATTGGTATTTACGAAATGTTCAATAGGTGAAGACAACAGGGCAGAAATGTCATTGGGGATGAAGGAACTGCTCATACATATCTCTGCCTATCTCTGTCCATTCTGTTTTATTTAAGGGTGGCTAAGCTTGTTTGTCTTCAAACCTGAGCTTTATAAGGTTCTGGCCGCCTGCCTTTCGTATTTCGACAAGCTCTTCGCGTTCAAGTCTCTTGACAAGCCTCCATATAGTCGTCTTTGGTATCTGAAACTTGGTTCTGATCTCACTTTCAAATGCTGCTCCTTCCTTTTCCGCCAAGAACTTTAGCACTTGTTGATCTTCTGGGCGCAAGTGCGGCCTTTCTACAAGTATGTTGCCAACTATGTGCGAAAGAGTAGTGCTATCTATTGGAGAATCTGAGATAGTAGTTGGCATTGGGGGAACGCTGTTGGTTTCTTCCACTGATTCTGCCACCTCTTGCTGCTCTTCTAGTTTTTCAATATCTCGCTTGGGCTCGACTGGGCCTACTGAATTAGTAGGCCGAAAGATAGCTGCTGCCCTGCTACCGATGTTATTATTACTGTTGTCCTTTGGTAGATCATTTGCCTTATGAAGTCCTGGCACTGGCTTTAAGTGCCTCCTCTTCCTGAGGAATATTATAGCACCTATCCCTCCTGCCGCTACCACAGCTGCTATTGTTATTGCTATGATCATTACAGGCATTGGTGTTTGCGCCTGTGCAGGTTTCTCACCTAGTGTTGTAACAGCATCCCGCGCAGAGTTTCTAGCTTCCGTATAATTGCCAATTACAAACTCGTTATTTGCCTGCTCGAGCATCTGCATAGTGACAGCGTTATCTAACCGGTCTCCACCGGCAGCAGCACTATTTATCTGCGCCTCAGCATTGCCAATTGCTTCTCGGGCTGCGTCATACTCCCTGCCTGTTGCAATAGCTGCATCATTTGCCTGATCTGCCAATCTTTCAGCTTCCGTGAATCTCCTGTCATCACGTGCTTCCCTCGCTCTCTGAAGCATATCCTTTGCACTTGTTAGCACAATGCCTGGGTGGTTGTTGTTTATCTGAACAATAGTACTTTCGGCTGCAGTGATGACAATGTTCGCCTGTTCTTCTGTGCCTAAAGTTCCTATTACGTATACGAATCGTATGTTGCCGGGTTTGTATGTAAGGATCTGCTGATCACCTACAAGGACTATAGATGGGTTTTGTCCAGGATCTGTCAATATGCTATCTGGAGGCAGCTTGACTGAGAGGTTGACAGTGGAGTTAAGGCTAAATATCCATTCCCTTCGGTCTTTGGACAAAAAATCCGAAGTGGTATAACTTATCTTGAGGTTTGAAGCGTTTGGCCTATTGACGACAATTTCATTTGGCATTTCTCCGCTGTTAAATTCGACCACATTGTCCTCATAGTCAACGACTACAAGGTCCCTGATATCCTCTCCAAAAAGCTTGACCCTTGTTTCTTCAGCGAGAGGATTCTGAATACCGACGTTGTATTCAACAAGAGCCTCGCCGTTTGCAAAGAGTGCAATAAAGAGTGACGAGGTTGAACTGTGGCCTTCTTCCACTGGCCCCACCTCCTGAGCAGATGCCGGGATCGTGGCAATAATGAAAATAAGAAGGAGCATCCCCGGAATGAAAGTCCCGGCTCCATCTTTCCAATGAGATGCAGATATCATTAAAATGAGTTTACCAAGATTAAGAGGAATGCTGGAAACGATATAAGTCTTCTGACCAGTCTAATTCCTCATTTCAGGATAAAATGTTCTGAAGTTTTTATCTTTATAGCCCTCAACCCACTTAAACTTACGCTGCAGCGTTGACGTGTATATCTTAGTCCAATCAAGCTCTACATAGTTGAGCCAAGCCTTCATGATCCGAGGGTCGATATAGTTGCGTAGAGATGTACCAAGATTATAGTCTCGGGTCTCCTGTTGAAGCATTAATTGCATTTGTAATTTTTCTAATCTTTCTTGTAGCCGCTTCTCCTGCAGTTCTGTTTTCCAATTCTTAGCTGCAATATCGGCCTTAAGATTGGCAATTGCCTCCTTTTTTTTGGCGATCGATTCTTCAAATTTTTCAAGTGCTTTTCTAGCTGCAGGGTTCTTTGGATCGATTCCTTTTTTGTGGTTACATGTAATTGCGGCTTCAAGGTTCGCCTTTTTGGCTGCATAGATTTTCTGTGCTTCTAGAGAGTCCTTGTCGACCTTTGCCTTTGACAGCTGCCGCTGCACCACCCTTGTCGCAATACAGGTTCTGAACACTTTGGCAGTAAGCTCTGGCATTATCTGCTGTAAGAAGGCATTTACTTTACGAGAATTGATACCGTCAAATATCAGATCAGTTGGCTTTTTGCCTTGCATAAATTTTTTTAGGTTATTGTAAAGTGCCCTTGCGTCTTCTGAATCTACTTCCAATCTCTTTTGCCATGGGACGCTGTCTTTGCCCAAAAAATTGAATTCAATAATCTGGTTGCCGTTTGCCTGCGGGAACTCAATATGCTCCACTCTAAGCGTACTAGCGCCAACCGTGTCAGCCTCTTCAGGGTCCTTTTCATCGCCCACTCTCATGGCAAGCTTTAATATCAAATATGCAACAGTAGCTACCTTGCCGTCTCCCTTCATCATCCTCCGTATCACTTCTCTATGGACTTTGTCCTCACGCTCGGCCAGCTTTTTTGCCTTGTCATACTTTGCTTTATCGTTTTCTTGGCGAAGTGCCGCCGAGTCGTGCAGCCACACATACTTGCGCTTGCCAGTCAGGCCTTCTATCCAAGTAGCAAGCCATGTAGATGAATGATCGTGGATGATGGCCTTCCAATTACCCTCCGGCACTGGCGCGTTTTCGCCCAAGTTTAGTGTAACATCTTGTGGCCTTACCCGCGGCTTCCACCGGCCTCTCATTGGGTGCAGCCCGCGACCCATGAACAATCCTGGCGGCTCGACCAGCCAGTTTGCAACATCTACTTCAATGCCATCGACCACTGCTTTGCCATAAACGGCCTTGAGTCTTTCACGCTCCGCCTTTTTGGCTTGGGAGATATTTTTCTTTTGTTCTTTTGAGAGGGTCTTGTATCTCTCCTTCTCCTGTTCTTTTATCTCTTTTTCTTCATCTGCAAGCCTATAAGCTATCGAAAAATCTATGTCATTTATCGTAATTTTGTTATATGTCTCAGGCAGGAGCTTTTGGAGGTCGCTTAGGAAATTTTGCTGAAAGGTAGGATCTTGGACGTAGTGTGTGTCCTTCTTCTTTGCCCACGCGTAGACAACCTCTTCCTGATCTCTGTTGAGTGCCAGCTCTTCTCCCCTTACGGTAATTGTGATACCCCTTGGCTGATATTCAGGAGGGAAGGCAACGCCCCTGTGCTCAAGTGTCTGCCACTTCGCACGTCCAGTAGCAGCCGTACTGATGGCTTTTTCCAATTTTATTTAAAGCCATCTACAACTACTCTTAAACTTTATCCTATTAGACAAGAGCTCTGTCCCCCCACACCTTCTCGCCTATTTTGGTTTTTTCACCTTCCACTATCCTATTCATTACTTCGACTGCGGCGGGCTTGTGCAAGAACTCATTGTTGTTACCACATCGATATGAATAAGTGCAGCGAGGGCAGCCACTTTCACTCATGCATGAACATTCAGATAATATCCGGAGTGAGCGTCCAAAGGCAATACCCAATCTTTCATATAATATCCTACTGGCCCCATTACCACCAATGCTACCGTCATAGATAAATATTAGTCCTGAAGAGCCAAGTGAGATACCGCCTAGGTCCTGTGAGGCTCCACCTGTTATCATAACGCTCCCCTCTATTATGACATGCTCTGAAGCATGAAAGGCACTCATTTCCAAATACTGCTCATCTTTCGCTTCTCGTAACATATATGATGGTCTGGGTGCTCTAAACACAAGCCCCTTTGTTACAAATTCATATTCGAGCGGCTTGTCAAACATGACTTTTTTTCCTTGTGCTACCTCCTGACCGATTTCAATGTTGACATAGCCGAGTACTCTCTTTTGGATCTTGAGTATACAGTATGCTACTTCGACTCCGAAAACTATTTTCTTTTCGTGTATTTCTAAAATAGAAGGCCAATCATCCGTCAAAGCCTTAGTGTAATAAGGATAGTCAGATGGAATGGATGAAAGCTCAGCATAGGGCTGGCTATTTGTCCCAAAATGGAACTCTTGTACTCTGTATCGCCGTCCTCCAAGAAAGTATACCGCCTGTTGATGAAGCTCTTCAAGCGCCTGCGGTAATGCTCGATCGCCAACAATCTTATTGTTGAACTTAATGTCGACCCTGCTTCCTATGCCGCGAATGCTATATTCATCAAGCATCTTCAATGCCTCCTTCAGGTTAGGCACGAATCTATCTCTAACTACCTTAACAATGCCCTTTGAGACAAGGTTTTGAATTACTCTCCATATCTGCTCAGATTCCGATATCAATAATGGCTTGTCGCAGGCCATTGCTAGCACTTGGTACTCTAGTACGAATGGATTTGACGGATCAGTGTATGCCAATTCATGATCGTCCATATAGTCTGCTGGGTGCATTTTATAATACTGACTTATTGGATCATTGCCAAGTGCGAGAAATGCGTAGCCCTGCTGGCCCCGCCTTGCTGCGCGGCCGACTCGCTGGAAAAGCCGGTTAATAGGCACGATATTAGAAATTATCGCATCAACACTTCCAATGTCAATTCCCAATTCGAGTGTGGGCGTGGAGGATATTGCCATAAGCTGCCCATCCTTGAACTCTTGTTCTATCTCTTTTCTGTGAGCAGATGTTAGGCCTGCACGATGCACTCTGATGTTAATTCCCTGCCGCGCCCCATAGAAGGCGATCAGCTCAGAGCTAAGATGCGAGCTTGCAAACACAATAGTTTTATGCTTTCTCTTTGTGGTCTGTCTAAGTAGATCTAGCATTAATGATCTATAAGATCTAAGTGAAGGAAATATTATCGCAAGGTTTATCCTGCCCCGCCTGCCCCGACCGTTAATGACTTGCATTTGCCTGCCAAAAAGCGTTTGGCAAAATTCAGCAGCATTTGGCAATGTAGCTGATGCAGCAACGATCTGGAGTCTGCTTCCTATTAGCCTCTCAAGCCTTGCAATGATGTGGTGTACATTTGCTCCAAAAACGCCTGTATATACGTGTGTCTCATCGGCTACCAAAAACTTAGTAGTCCTGAGTATGTGTGAGAATTTCGTTTTATGCATCATGTGATAATGCAGCACATCAAAATTGGTGATAATGACATCTGGCGGAAAGTCTATTATGGCTCTGCGCTCCTTTTCTGATGTGTCGCCGTCGAGGACTGCTGCTCTAAGACTAAGTGCCTTTGACAGCTCTTCTATCTTGGGCAATTGATCGCGTGATAGTGCTTTTGTTGGATAAACAAAAATTGCAGATACTGTACCTTCACCACTCCGAAGTGAGTCAAAGCGCAATAGTTGTTTTTCTGCAACAAGTTGCAGAAGCGGGATGCAAAAGGCTTCAGTTTTACCTGATGCGGTCGGTGCACTGATGACCACATCTTTGCCCTGAAGGATTTTCTTGATCGCTTCCTCTTGAAATTTGTAAAGGTGGTTTATCTTTTTTGATTTCAAGACCTCTATTATGGCTTTATCTACTGACAGATCATCTATTCTAGGTCCGAGCTCTGGTGGAGGTTCCTCTATTACTCGAAAGTCGACGATATAGTCCTGTTGGGAGTGTAGCGTCTGCTCAAGAAGTGCATCACCAGTGACTTTGGATGCAGCCATGAGAGCGTCTATTTCTGTTGAAGGCCGGATTATCTTTTCTTGCTGCATCAGGAGTTTGAGGTCATCAGAGTATGCAATTCCTGATCCACTTTCACAGCGGTCGAGAAACTCTAGATAAGCCTCGTCAGTACTGCCAGCCGTAGGCACTATTGCACAAATACTACATTTGGAACAACGAAATATCAGTCGCCCATCAAATACCTTGTCAACTCCAACTGAATGTAGTGAGCCGCACTTTGGGCAGCGATAGTTTGTCAAGCAGTAGGCGCATAATCATAAGCGAGATAATTGTTTTTCTGTAATTTTTTCTGGAACCTGTGAAACGTTATAGGAGTGATGCTTGAAGTAATCTGCAATCCGTTATGCGATATATCAGGATGCCAATACGATAGATTAGCTTTTTTATGTGATTTGATAATGAGACCCAAGAGGCAGAGCGAAAACGGTAGTGGAGGAGGGGCTGAAACTAGCTATAATAATGGCTTGATCATAGAAGGTGACGCTATTTGTCTGGTCTTGGAAAGCGCTACTGGACTGAGGTGATAGAGGTATTGCGTGCAGTCATTCCAGTTTATGATAAGGTCAACAGGGTGATCTCGCTTGGTAAGGACGAGAAGTATAGACTAAAAGGTATTAGAGGACGCGTTAGGCCGGGCAATATCGTACTTGATGCCGGCTCTGGATACGGCAATATGTCACGTTTAGCAGTTGCAGAAGCTGGTGGTGACGCAACGGTCATAATGTACGACCCGCTGCTTGAGATGCTCTCCAAAGCCAAGAATTACTTGCTTGGTTCGCAAGCAGCACTATATTCTGGTGTTTTTGAATACATGCCTTTCCGTGAGGGCATATTTGATGCTGTGCTCTGTGGCTATTCTCTTCGCGATTCAATAGACCTTCAACAGGCCATTGCAGAAATGCATAGGATATTAAAGAATGACGGCCGGCTTGTAATAATCGACCTTGGCAAACCAGATAACCGTATATTAAGAGGAATGGTTTCTATATATCTAAAATATTTTCTTGAAATATTCGCTTACTTGGCCGCAGGTAATTCAGGGCTAAAATTCAAAACACTTTACGGTACCTATGTACGCTGGCCCAAGAATTCTGAGCTTGAGTATATGCTGAGGGAAAAATTTTCATATGTACAGTTTGATAGGGCCTTGATGGGCGGCGCAGTCATCATAGCCGCATACAAGTAAAATAGTATAAGCTTGCAATCAATCGCGCTGTCGTACTCGTTGCAATTCGCTCAGCAATTGTTCCTTTAGTATTGTGACAATGGACACGCCATCCAGACATGTGGGTTCAAAATTAGCAATCTATACACCTTTTTTGGCGCAACGTGGACTACCACGCCAATAGTGACGGCGGTATTAGTCTCAGACGCATTTGGCTCAAGCAGCGCATATCTTACTTTCTTTAAATAGGTAGCACAGTCGTAGCAGTAATTATAATATTTACAAAAGGCCGTAATCATTTTTTAGGCATAAGGTGCTAGTTTGTATGTGATGCATGCAAAAAACGATAACCTTGAAGATCAAGTCCCAGAATACGGCCTTGAGGCGCTTGTGAGTATAATTGATGACAATAGGACACTAATTGCAGCGCTCAAGGAGGCAGGCGAGCACTTTTCTATGTTCAAGCGGCGATTAGATGGCATATGACTTAGATTATTGAAACCCTACGGCCCTGTATCTTTATTCTTCCTTCACAAAACAGTTCCACAGCTTTTGGGTAAAGTTCATGTTCCTGCTCAAGTATTCTTGCTGACAGACTTTCTTCATTATCCCCCTCTGTTACTGGTACTGCCTTCTGAAGTATTACGGGTCCGGAGTCAATGCCTTCATCGACAAAGTGAACTGTGCAGCCGCTAACTTTTACACCATAGTCAAGTGCCTGCTTCTGTGCATGGAGTCCCGGAAACGCGGGCAGGAGCGCAGGATGGATGTTCATGATCCGCATTCTATACCGTCTTACAAACTCTGGGCTTACTATCCTCATAAAACCCGCAAGGCACACAAGCCCTGACTGAGGAGTGACGCCATACTCTGTGAGCATGGTAACTACATTTTGGTCATAGTCCCAGCCCTTCAAGCCATCAGATGGTATCACCTTGGTAGGTACCCCGTATTTTTCTGAAGCAATCTTGAGTCCTTCGATCCCTACCTTATTTGAAATTACAATGCATGGCTTGGCATTTCTTATCCTGCCTGACCTTATTGCAGCCAAAATTGCATCCATGTTGCTGCCCCTGCCAGAGATTAGCATTGCTAAGTTGATCAAGTGTCTTCTATAATTGTTTGCAGCCATTCTTAAACATCGCTAGTCGCGTATTCTAGGCCTCAAGGAACTCGGCTTTTCTTCTAGCAGCTAAATCTTAAAATATTCATGTCCTCTAAGCATCAGGGCTCTAATGAAGGCGAAAGTAAGTCTTGGCCAGTCCGGCATAATGATACACCATAGAGACAGTGTAATCGCGCTTGACCCTTCGCATCCTGCCAATTGCCATTTTACTTTTGTATCTCATGCTCACATTGACCATCTTCACAAGCGTGGAATAGAGAAAAAGAATAAGAGTACGGTGCTAGCATCAAAAGAGACTGTTCTAATTGCACAGGCCAGGGGCTACAAAATGGGCAAGTCTGCTGAACAGTATGATGGCTTTACGCTTGTGGATGCAGGGCACATCTTGGGATCGCGCGGCCTCTTGATAGGCGAGGACATCTACTACACAGGAGATATGTCAATGCGAGAGCGTGCATTCATGAAGCCAGCGAAGGTACCGCATGCAAAGACGTTAATAATTGAGTCGACTTTTGGCCGGCCTCAATATGTCTTCCCGCCAATATCTGAAATAACACACAATACAAATAGAATAATTTCTGAAATGTACGACCTTGGCGTACCAGTTATATTAATGGGATATACACTTGGTAAGGCCCAACTTTTGACAAAGTTATTCGGTCATTGGGACCCAATAATACATGACTCTGTTGCCAAGATAAACTCTGTTTACTCTAAGCTCGGGGTAAGACTAGAAAGCTTTATGACCCATTCGCAGGCGGAGGACCGGGGTCTCCTGGCAAAAAATCGACCTTGGGTGATGGTGGCCCCCCTTATGTCTTCCAGGTGTGCCTTTTTAAAGGAGATGAAGAACTCATATGGTGCAGTAACTATCGGGTTCACTGGCTGGGCAATACGCAGTCGCTACAGGTACATGATGGGCCTTGACTATGTCATGCCGCTTTCTGATCATTGCGACTACAATGAACTGGTGGCTGCGGTTAAACAGTCCAGACCCGAAAAAGTCTATACGTTTCATGGGTTTGCCAGAGAATTTGCTGAGGCCTTATCGCAAATGGGATTTGACGCCGAGGCCGTAGGACATGGCATAAATCGAAAAGAGAAAACTCTCTCGCTTGACTCATTTTTGTAGAGTTCATTTTAAGAACATCGTAACATAGCATACACAAACCTATTTCAGAACAATGATTCAAGAGAATATATAATATATTATATACACAGGCATATTGCTGCATGAAAGATGAAACCAAGAATATTGACAACTCTCAGCAACCTAAAAGAAAATAACTATTATTATAATATCACTTCCTGTGCTCATCCCTGAAATAGGGAATAACCTTGGCTCCAAAGATCTCGATATTCTTAAAGTAACCCTCTCCCCAAAATCTAATGATAAAGTGATTTGTTCCGGCTTTGATAAAGCGCTCTAGCATTGCAATCACTTCGTCAGGTTTGCCGACACCAATTGCACTACGGGCTACGCTGTCAGGTATCTTCAGAGCGGCGCGCTTCATCTGCTCCATTAGCTCAGGTTTGTTCATTGCATATTCAGTGAAATACCTGCGGAAGTCAAAGTCAGAATCTTGCGGTATGTCATGCACTTTGAGGAGTTCGGGTTTGTATAGGCTCACCTTGACCGCATTTTTCATCTTGTTCCATGCTTCTTCGCCATCATCTGTGAAGTAAACATCAACATCATTTGCAAATTGAAAATTGGTTAGATCGCGGTCACGCTTCTTTGCGTGATCCCTGATGACGTTGGCATGATAGGTGAACAGCTCTGGTGTGTAGCCAATCGGGATCCAGCCATCGCCATATTCGGCACATAGCTGTAGTGTCTTTGGAGCTCCAGCTGCAATGTAAACTGGTGGCCTTGGATTTCTTATGCTCTTTGCCTGTAGACATGCATTTATGAGCTTATAGTATTCGCCATTGTAGTTCACACGGTGTTCCGGATCAGAGTTGAATAGGAGTTCGATGACTTCAAGCTGCTCTTTGAATTTTGTTACAGGCTTGCTGAACTCGATTCCAAAATCAACGACGTTTTGGGCCTCACCAGCTCCTATGCCAAGGATGCCCCTTCCTTGCGTTATCCTGTCAAGTGTTATGGTTGAAAGCGCAATGGCAGAAGGGTGCCTGCGGATTGCATCTGTAACGCATGTTCCAAGCTCGACATTCCTGGTGACGGCTCCAAGTGCGGCAAGCAACAGCCAAGCATCATTGACTACTGCATTCTTCCACTGAGGCACGTTGGAGTGATCCATGGCCCAGATAGAGTCATAACCTAATCTATCTGCTATCTGTGCGGCTGTCATGATTTGCTGTTCATCTAGTCCAAGGCGAGCAACATTGAGCCCCTGCGTAAATCCAAATTTTATCTTCAATTTACAAAGCCTCCTTAACCAATGGGAGAAGATACCTTCTATTCATTTTAAAGTAAAATCAACTGAAGGATGTATTTTAAGTCTTTGAATGCCAGAAATCCATGTTTTCAATAGGATTTGCTACGACTTTGTCAATATAATATATTCAAAGTGTCAATACTGCTTGAATCACTACGTAAAATCGCAACTCTAGTAGAGCACACAGAAGAAATGCTAGGGAGCAAAGATAGCGTTGACGACCAATTCATGGAGATGATAGACGATCTTGTTGTGATGTCCGAGAAGGACTCAGAGCTCGCGGAAGGATTGAAATGGATAGACCTCCAATCGCAAAAGAATGGTTTGACATTTTACGAGATGGCAATGATAATATTGAGAAAGCATATGGTTGAGAGAAGAGCCAAAGAGTGGCTAAGGGGAAGGATCAGTCAATAGTAATAATGGTGGAAAAGCCTACCTCCAATAAACACACAATACCTTCCTGCCGATTGTTTACCATGATCTCTGGCGGCTACAGTAAACAAAAGCACCTACATGCCTGCGCTAAAAAATTAAAAAAGGTACTGCCAACGAGTTTTTCTGTGTAACAAGATTAATAATTTAACGGTGTCATCGCCAGTTGTTTTCGCCGCCTAATCCGATATTTTTCTTGGTTTTATTATTGTCTATGTGGTGGTCACAGTCATAGGTGACTATATTGCTAATGTTCTTACATTCTCCTGCTTGAAATGGGAGTATACTCACATCCCATTGGGCCGCAGTACTTGCCTACATAGACTGCCTTTGGGCGATAGAGTGCAGGCTTAGGTGCGGCTTCGGCAAACTTTTCTTCGATGACGTGGGCCGACCAACCTGCTATCCTAGACGTCGCAAAGATAGGCGTATTAAGATCTATGGGAATTCCCATGCTATAATACACTGAGGCACTGTAAAGATCAACGTTTGGATATATTCCCTGGTGCTTATTTTCAAGCATCCATTTCTTTGTAACTTCCTCGATCCGTCTAGTAATATCATACCACCTATTGTTCTTTTCACGGCAGATTCGAGCCGACAGCCTTGCAAGAATGTCAGCCCGAGGGTCAGTCGTCCTATAGACTGCATGACCCATGCCCATGATTCTGCCGCCCGATCGTAGGCGGTTTGCAACCCATCTTTCTACATTGGCAGGATCGGCTATCTCAAGCAGCATTTTCATCACTTGCACGTTTGCGCCACCATGTAGCTCGCCTGAAAGTGCGCCTATAGCACCTCCGATGCTAGCATACATGTGCGCCCTAGTTGATGCTATCTCTCGTGCGGCGAATGTAGAAGCGTTAAAGCTATGCTCTGCGTGCAAAATGAGGCAAATGTCCATCACCTTTGCCTCTTCTGTAGAAGGCTCGATTCCTGTAAGCATGTATAGAAAATTAGCAGCATGCGATACTTTCTCAAGAGGATCAAGCACATGATGACTGCTTCTAATCCTGTTCCAGGCGGAGACAATAGCAGGTATTTTAGCAATCAGTATAATTGCACGCCTTATGTGAGCTTCTTTGGAGGCATCTTCAATATTCAGATCATAATCTGCTAGCTCCGAGACACAGGACTGAAGGATGTCCATTGGCTGCGCCCGTTTAGGCCTGTTCCTTAAGTTCTTTATGAGAGGCTCCGGTAGACCACGAGCTTCTATTAACCTGCGATTAAAATCCTTTAGCTGATCTGCAGTAGGCAGCTCGCCAAAAAGAAGCAGATAAGCACTCTCCTCATAAGTTGAATGGTTTACAAGGTCAAGAATGTCATAGCCCCGGTAGATGAGCTTGCCATTCTCACCATCAATTGAGCATATTTTAGTGTCCGCAACCTCAATGTTGCGAAGACCAATGTTCCGTGCATCCATTTATTGTAACAATGTTTAGTTCACCAAATTTCTATATAAAGTAATATTATGTTAGTAAGTTATCATTTTAAGGAATCTAATATTGTAACGCAAACATGCATGCCTATATTAGGTCGATATCTTTTCTTCTTGAATAGTTTATTACACTTCAAAGGACATTAGTTACTTATTATACAGCTCAAGCCAACCAAGTGCTACACTTGACCAAGGGAATAACTTACCGTGATTCAGGCGTCGATAGATATAGCATACGCAGGGCGCAAAAATCGATAGGCGAGCTAATATCCGAGACTCACAAGATGCTTGCAGTCGGAAAAGTGACTTCTGGTTTTGGACACTACGCTGGACTTGTTAAATTAGCCAATCAAACTATTGCTCTCCATGCTGATGGTGTCGGAACAAAAGTGATTATTGCGCAGATGATGAACAAATTCAACACAGTTGGAATAGACTGTATAGCTATGAACGTAAATGATATAATTTGTGTTGGCGCACAACCGGTTGCATTTATCGATTACATTGCACTACGTCATTCAAATGAATGGCTCTTGCAGGAGATAGCTAAAGGTCTTGTGAAAGGTGCTCAGCAGAGCAAGATAGCTATAGTCGGCGGCGAGACGGCTGTATTGCAAGATATAATATCAGGTAATAGCGAAAATGCCTTCGACTTAGCAGGAATGGTAATGGGAGTGGTTAGGGGCAGGGCAATTCTTGGGGACATGATCAAGCCAGGCGATATTATTTTGGGAGTTGAAAGTAGCGGGCTTCACTCTAATGGCTACACCCTTGCTCGCAAAGTTTTGCTTTCAAAATATTCAGTATACGATAATGCTGATCATCTTGTGCAGACAGTGGGCGAAGAATTATTGATCCCTACTAGAATCTACGTAAGGCCTGTAATTGAGATTTTGAAGAAAAGAATAAGGCTGCATGGCCTTGCAAATATTACTGGGGGCGGGCTTACAAAACTGCCTCGTCTAAATTCAAGGGTGAGATATGTCTTTGATAACCTTCCATTACCAACGGGTATATTCAAGCAGATACAAGTTGAGGGTAATATTGAGAGCAAGGAAATGTATCGCACATTTAACATGGGGGTAGGTTTTTGCGTAGTTAGTTCAAAGGCAAGTACAGATGATATTATTAGTGTTTTCGAGAAGCATAAGATGCGCTGCAATGCTGTGGGCAAGATAGAGAAAGGTGAAGGCGAGGTTATTGCTAGAATTGATGGTAGAAGGGAAACACTATAAACAAAAATTAATATTCGTTCTTTGTTGATTGTCCAGAATTGCTTTCATCTGGAAGGGAAGAGGCGAATGACAACTATCAACAGGCCTGCAAGTCCATTGCAGATAAGATAGAGCATAGTAAGAATTCGTTGTCAATAAAGCAGGTTCTCAAAGTTGTCAGGCAGGCGGCATCGGAATATCATCTAGGTAAAATACCCAGGAACGAGCACATTATTCATTATTTGCGAGATGATCATTACCGCAGGTTGCTTATGGTTAAGCCTGCTAAGACCGCATCAGGCGTTGCAGTAATTGCAGTTATGCCCAAACCCTATGCATGTCCTCACGGTAGATGCATATATTGTCCTGGAGGCATAGAGTTCAATACTCCACTTAGTTATACTGGTACCGAGCCATCAACAAGAGTTGCTCAAAGATTTAGCTATGATCCTTACCAGCAGGTCCGTTTGAAAATGGAGCAACTACGATCACGAGGACATGACACGGGCAAGACAGAGATCGTTATCGTAGGCGGCACCTTTCCATTCATGCCTGTAAGCTACCAGAGGCAGTTTGCCAAGTCCTGCTATGATGCACTAAATGGCAAGGGATCATCTACTCTACAGCAAGCGATAGCTACCAATGAGATTGCCGATAATAGGTGTGTCGGGTTCACTGTAGAAACTAAGCCAGACTATTGCAAGGATTCACACATTGATCTTATGCTGGAGCTTGGAGTAACAAGGATAGAAATTGGCATTCAGTCTCTTAATAATAACGTCTACCGATTGGTGAACAGAGGACACACGCTTGATGATGTCATCTGTGCATTCAAGACCGTCCGGGACGCTGGATACAAGATAGTCGCTCATATGATGCCAGGATTGCCAGGAAGTTCGCCTAAAAAAGATATTGAAGATTTCAGGCGGTTGTTTGAAGATGATGCCTTCAAGCCTGACATGCTAAAGATTTACCCGACACTTGTGCTAGAGCACACTGGTCTATTCAATATGCATAAAAGCGGCAAGTATCAAGCATACTCTGAGGATGAGCTAATAAACGTAATCGTGGAGGCCAAAAAGGTAGTACCAGAATGGGTACGCATAATGCGGATCCAGCGCGAAATTGAGTCAGACGACATCATCGCTGGCCCTAAGAGCGGCAACCTCAGGCAGATAGTTTTTAAAAAGTTGAGGCAACAGGGCTACAGATGCAAATGCATCAGGTGCAGGGAAACCGGCCTACAGAGAAGGTATCCTTCAGAAGACGAGGTAATATTAAAAAGAACAAATTACTCTGCTTCAGGGGGCCGCGAGATATTCCTTTCGTATGAAACTAAAGCTGGAGATACGATACTTGGGTTCTTGAGGCTGAGACAGGTGGCAAGAACGCATAGGGCAGAGCTTGATGGCAGCGTAGTGATACGTGAGCTCCACATCTACGGGCAGGCGATCAGCATTGGTAGAAGCGATAGAGAAAACAGCTACCAGCATAAAGGACTTGGCATGAAACTGCTCAAGGAGGCTGAGCGCATTTCAAAAGATGAGTTAGGAGTTCACAAGATCGCAATCATTAGCGCCGTTGGCACAAGGCAATATTATAAAAAGTTTGGCTATCAGCAGGACGGTCCATATGTTTCCAAGGAGTTGTAACAAATGGAAGAGCAGATCGTAATCGGCAAGGGGACATGGATAGATAAAGTTGCAGACACCTTAATCAAAAGGGAGCAAAAGCTTGGTCGCAACTTGGGTCTAATAAGGGTTGAGAGTGGCCTTGGTGCGTCAGGCATTCCTCACATTGGGAGCATGGCCGACGCAATAAGAGCTTACGGCATTGCTCTTGCCCTTCAGAATTTTGGCTTCAAGTCTGAACTAGTAGCTTATTCAGACGACATGGACGGTCTTCGTAGAATACCGGAAGGTTTGCCACAATGGCTGCAGGACCACATTGCAAAACCAGTCTCTGCCATCCCTGACCCTTTTGGCAGCTGCCACTCATCCTATGGTATGCACATGAGCAGTCTCCTCTTGGATGGTCTTGACAAACTAGGGATAAAGTATCGCTTTCAGAGCGGCAGCGAAGCGTACAAGCAAGGAACTTTGGTTAGACAAATTGATACAATCTTGAAGCAGAACACCAAGATTGGACGAAAAATAGCAGACTTCGTAGGTCAGGACAAGTATACTGAGGTGTTACCTTACTTTCCGATATGCAGCAATTGCGGAAGGCTCTATACTGCAGTGGCACAAGAGTACCTGCCAAATGATAGAAAAGTTGCTTATATATGCCGAGGGAGCAGGATAGGAAAAGAGTCAATCAAGGGCTGTAGCAACAAGGGTGAGGCAGACATAACGAGGGGAGAGGGCAAGCTTGCATGGCAAGGTGGCAGGCTCTGGATATACGCTTTGAGGCATACGGGAAGGACATCATGGACTCTGTCCGGGTTAACGATTGGGTTGCAGATGAAATACTTGTTTATCCTCACCCACTTCATGTAAAATATGAGATGTTCCTAGACAAGGCAGGCAAGAAGATAAGCAAATCCTCGGGCAATGTACTGACGCCTCAAATGTGGCTGCGATATGGCACCCCTGAATCGATACTACTATTACTATTCAAGCGCATTGCGGGCACTCGACACATTGGGCTAGATGACGTACCATCTCTAATGGACGAGTATGACTATTATGAAGATGTTTACTTTGGGAAAATAAATGAGGACAACTTGGCCAAGCTTACTAAGATTAAGGGAATCTATGAATACATTAACAAGCTCAATCCACCTAGTCATCCCGACACACACATCCCCTATCGCTTTATAGCACAGCAGGCGTCAATATTTCCTCCCGACGATGATGATGATGGCGACCGCAGTGAGAAGGTGTTCAACCGCCTCCTCAAATATGGTATGGTAAGGGAGGAAGAAAAAAAGAGTGAAAGGATCATGAACAAGATCAGGTTGGCATCCAACTGGGGAGATGACAACACGACAAACGATGAAAAGTTCGAAATACGGCTTTCCGATGTGCATAGGAAAGCAGTGCAGGAACTGATCGAATCAATTAGACCATTTGCAGGCCTACCGGATTCTCCAGATAATGCCAAAAACCTTCAATCTAATATATTTTCTATTGCACGGGCTAACGGGATTGAGCCAAAAGAGTTCTTTGCTTTATTGTATAGGATGTTCCTAAATACCGATAGAGGGCCTAGGATAGGCAATTACTTACTTGACCTGGGAATAAACAGAGCAACAAATCTGCTCAAGAGATATCTCAATGATTGACCAGATTATCGGCATACCCGAATTTTTTGCAGTTTTTTACTAATTTACTTGATGATTCATATACTTTATACTGTGTGTCTCGCATATAGAAAGGAGAAATTAAAGGTAATTCATCATTGGTTCCTCTTTGCTAACAATCATCTTCCGCACTCCAATGCCGCCTCTTGTATATGTAGATGCCCACAATGTAATAAGAGAGGATAGAAAACATAAACAAAGAGAAAAGCCCAAAGAAAAAGGGAAAAGGGGAGTTATACAGCCTCCCTATCTGTTTTATCCGTTAGCTACGGTTGCTCTA
>DAIUEZ010000011.1:0-27763 GCA_036844865.1 Nitrososphaera sp.
AATTTTCCAGAATAGAGCTATGAGGGGCAACTACAATTATGATTATAATAGTTTTTCTATTTTCAGTCATAAACAAGACACACATTCTAGCGCAGTTAATCCAATGAAGGAATGTTAACCGACTAATATTGAAGATAGTAATCTATCTTATTGTGCGAAGATTTGATAAAAGATGCATATCCTCTTCTCTCATATAATAAACTGTGCGGTATTCAAAAGTACTAGATAGCTAGATGGTTTCCGCTCGCCAAGGAGATACTCCATTATACGAAATGAGTGGCATAAAAAATGATAGTACTTAGTCCACAAAATCTCTATAGAATATCCAACAAGGTTTAATAGCTCTCGCGTGCGTGTTCTGTATTGTTGGTAACACCATTGAAGAGCAATAGCAAGACAATAATTGAGGCATGTGCATTTTGCGATGCAAGAATTGGGTTTGGTGAGAGCATTTGTCCTGACTGCATGAAAAAATACAATATCCAGTCTTATGATCAGGGCAATGATGGTTGTGGTTGTGACATATAATTATATAAAAGAGGGGTCAGAAAGTTGGTATGATAATCATCCGAGTCATACAGCCACCACATCCTCATCCCCTGCGCTAATCAATGCTCATTCTATCCATTATATCTTACGTTTTTAATATTCCTCCTTTTTCTCTTTCTTTTGACTTATTGTACTCCTTGAGCAGAAGGTTCCGCCTTCACTATTTTATCCATTGTGTCTTTTGAGAGATGAGTCGTTCGGTATCAGGATGCAATAAAAAAATTGCACTTAAAAAAATTCACCAACCGAACCAGAATAGACAATCGTAGTTATCAGATAGATGGAGACGCATATACAGAGAGATACACATGCCCGGTAGAGACCTCGTCCCTTGTGCGTACAAGCATACTCATGCATTTTTTGTTCATGCAAAGTCTTTTTATGCAATAATGAACCGATATCGACTCACATCCTTTTCTTGCTTTTCAGTAGCCGTTGGCGATCATGGGGTTACTTTCAACATTAAGATCACTTCCTATCAAGACTCCTTTGGTTTTAATGATCGGTATCTTTCTTTTTGGCAGTATACCTATAGGGAATACCCAACTTCCATCGAACCAATCGGTCCCTCTGCCTGAACGCGATAGCACATTTCAGAGTACAGGCGATAAATTTAGTATAACAGTGCCAGCTGGTTGGGTGATCCAAGACATTGACAATACTGACACCTATACATTATTAGAGGAGATGATGCAAGGCTCAAGACTACTAGCACAAATCTGCCCTAAAGATCAGGCAATTGCTGATAATGAGGGAACTTATGACTGCTCAGAGTCCAATGAGAGCATATATATTGAACAATTTCGCGACCTAGCCCATCAATCTGAATTTGCTTCTCTTGTCCATGACAATGCCACAAATCAGAATCTTTTAGACTATCGTATAATGAGGCTTCAGAAGCTTGGCTACAGCGAAATTAGCATCCTTCACAACACAAACACAACGATTAATGTTATCGATAGTGACACAAATAAGACAATAGCTATAGTGCCAGCCAGTCTTGTAGAAATGAGATATAACAGTCCAAATTCAACCGACACAAGAGGCTACTTTCTATTATCTAGTACAAATGCTACATCAAACTCAGGAATGATATCAGGATATAGTCTCTCTTATGAAGCTAATGCAGCAACATTGCCTTCTATCATTCCTCCAGAACCAATTCTGCGCATATTCCAAAGTTTTGAGTTTGTCAAAGAAGCAAGAGGAGAATTAGCACCTTTGAATGTGGAAAATAATGATTATAGCAATGACACTTTTACTTCAACTAGGATACCAACTCGATATCTTGATCTCTTGCCTCCTGTCCTTGGTTTTCATGAGAAGACTAACTCTAACAGTAGTAGATCATAAGCGGTTGTTAAATAATGAAAAAGTATAAAAGAAAAAACGTAAAGGACCATAAAAGTCATCTGCTAGGATGTTGAAGAAATGTCTACCAAGACTACTCCAGCACATAGCGCAAAACTGATAAACACAGGATATAGATCAACTAGTAAATTGCATCAGGTAGGAAAATTCACTTGATACTGAAACTTCTGATCAAACCCAGACATAGCTTATTTGAGGCATCGCCTAAATAGCCAGATATGTCCTGTTGAATAATGTCTTCAAATATTGTAACAATGGGCTTAATTTGCTCTGCACTGCCCAGCTAAGTGAATTAGATGAGATCGTGGCAAATCTCGTACTATTGTGTAAACCCTGCCTCAAATAAAGCTCAAATTATAATAATGATGATCATAATACCTATCTCGATGCTATTGCGTTATACTAATAGTATTTAGAAATTTGTGGAGAAAGTCTAAATATCATCTTATATTGATAGGATACATATTGATGCTTGTATGAGAGTCATATGGGCGGTTCATAACATATTAAAATTTTGAGCCGATATCCATGAAAGGTTATTGAAAGCTTTTGGTTTTCAGAAACATTTTAAGCGTGATCATAATCGAGGCAAATAGTCCCTTAGACCAGATGCCTTCACTCTGGAGCTACTGTATGTTGCAGACATTTGTGATGCCATGAAGAGGCTTATCCCTATGATTCAGGAACTTTTATTTTGCAAGTTTGCTATACTTGGACTCGACAGACTTAAAATAAGAGAATGAAGGAAAGCGTTTGTTGCTGTTACCACTACAATAATAAAATCTCCATATCACCGTATACCAAAATAACATATTCATTTTGTTTTCGTGGCGATATGCGTGTTGCCTTTTGTGCTACAGTTAATCAGGTTTTAATTGTTCAAAGGCCCTGTCAGTCGAAATTTGGCTACAAACTTTTTAAATCCACAGCTCGATGCAAGGTAATAAAGATACTCTCTCTTAATTTGTTATTAACTCAGCTATTACCAAAAAGTCTACGCATTAGATCTTTGGCTTGATTTTGTTTTTCTTCGGTTATATTAACGAGAACCATTCCCTCTAACGGCTGGCCATAGAGAACGGCGGAGCCCTTCGGTGCCATTATGAATAGCGGTAAGGCAAGCATGTCCTCTTCTCCTTGTACTTTCACTGTAACCGGCGGAGGCGTTTCTAATGCTATTTGCAAAACATCAACTGCTTCCTTTGAAATTGTACCTGCGGGGTTAGCGCATAGCATCTCCTTAGTATGATATTTGATAGAGTCTTTGCGCCGCGACCTACGTTCCAACCCGTCAATGACTGCAAGGTGCGGCGTTATACCAAAAGATATGAGGCGCTCGGTGGTTGCGTCGCCAACCGTGATTATCTTCTTAGCGTCCGCTAGCATTGATAAGATTTTTTGTTTGGTTACATTCTTTTCAGGTACGAGCGTTCCAAAGGGTTTTTTTAGGATATGTTTGTCTCCTCTTATATAAGCCGGCATTACTCTTTTTTGGCCTGCTCAGTTGCTTGCTTTTCCGACTGTTCCTGAGCTTGGATTTCTGAAGCTAGGATGCTAATTCTTCCCGCAATCAGCTTGGCAGCCTTTGTGAAGACCTGTGACTGAACTGAGTTTGGCTCAGAGATTATGGTGGGCCTACCAACATCACTGCTTTCCCTTATACCGGGGTGGAGGGGGATCTCGCTTATAAACGGTAACCCGAAGTCTTCGCTTATCTTCTTGCCACCGCCTTTACCAAACAAAGAGATCTGCTCGTTGCAATGGGGACATTGAAGATAGCTCATATTTTCAATGATACCTACAATTGGTACATTGAGCTTGTTGAACATTCCGATGGCCTTAACTGCAACATTCATTGCCACGTCCTGGGGCGTTGTCACTATGAGGATACCTGTAATAGGTATCGTCTGCGCTATTGTCAAAGGTGCATCGCCCGTGCCGGGCGGGAGGTCAATTATCAAATAATCTAGCTCACCCCAACTCACATCTGTCAGGAATTGTTTGACGATGCCAGAAACAATTGGGCCCCTATAAATGCCCGCCTGTTGCGATTGCTCATAGAAAAAACCCATTGAAATGACCTTGACACCTTCCACCTCCGGAGGTTGGATCTTATTATTGACTACTTCTGGAGATGCTTGAAGACCAAGCATTAAAGGCACGCTAGGTCCATAAATGTCAGCATCAAGCAATCCAACTTTCGCACCAGCATGGGCTAATGCAAGAGCGAGGTTTACAGAAACAGTAGTCTTGCCCACGCCGCCCTTCCCGCTTGCCACTGCGATAATATTCTTGACACCTGGCAATAGCTCATCCATCGAAAGCGACCTACCTTCCATGACCCTAGCAGTGACTCTCATGTTCAGATCTTTCACTCCTAGAGATGCCATTGCGGCCCGCACATCACCCTCAATTTCGCTATTGAAGGGGCAAGCAGGTGTTGTTAATTCTAGTGTAAATGCGACCTTTCCATCGCTTATCGATAGATCCTTGATCATACCCATTGACACAATGTCTTTGTGAAGTTCAGGATCTACAACTTTCTTGAGTGAGTCGAGAACCTGATCTACGGTTACCATTGGAAAAAATTTGTCTTTACTGTATTTAAATCATCGTATTTGAGGGAAAATCTAGCGTCTTAGAAACAATTTTCAAAATCATATTACCAATTTCTTACCAAAATGTGAATGACCATCTTGTGTTTCTGACTTGGAAAAATGCCCTAGACCAGCATCGTAAGCATCATAGCCGGTTTAGCGACAGCAAGTTTTGAAAAGTATCTAGAGGTAGATCTGCACCAGCCGCTTGTATGTAATCAACCTGCAGCGCATTATCTTCAAATATCATAATCCGTAGGATCCGAGAAAAATTGGTCATCGAAGAAAAATTAGGAAGAGAAGATTTTTCTCACATCTTGAAACCTTTTTCTCAGAGTCACGATACTAATATCCCCAGACACTGCTATTTGAGCCTGGCTTACATTCTCTCCTTCTCTGAGACATGCTGCGTAGAGCACAGCTACGGCAAGCGCATTAGGATCTTTACCATGTGAAATAGGATCGTTCTTGATAGCCGATAGCATCTCAAGCGCGCTCCTATAGGTCTTCTCACTCACCTTTGCTTTATTCGCTATTTTTGCTAGGTATTTATTTGAGTCGATCACCGGCAAGTGAAGCTCAAGGTTCTGCACAAGCAGTCTGTAACATTTGCCAGCAAATATTGCGTCAGTATTCGCTGCTGAAGAGATTTCCTCAAGTGTCCTCGGTATCGAAAGGTCTCTGCACGCAGCATATACTGCTGCGACTATCAGTGCTCTGATCGATCTCCCCTTGATTATCCTCTTGTCAAGAGCCTTCCTATAATTATATGCAGCCTTCTCGATCAAAGTATCGCTGAGGGAGAGCTTATCCTTTATAGTACTCAGTATGGCAAATGCGTTCTTCAAGTTACGATGATAACTTCGGTTATTACTTGAGATCTTGTTCCATCTTCGCATCCTCTGAACTTTGCTTCTCTGCTCAGCACTTATGGCAACTCCATTTGCGTCTACGTTTGAGTATGAGATGAAAGTAGATAGCCCCATGTCGTGAAAAGCAAGTGAAGAGGGCATACCCGTCCTACTCTTGCTTTCCATGTCCTCGCCCGAGTAAGATCTCCATTCTGGTCCCATCGATTCAATATTGTCCTTAACGACCATTCCACAGGAAGAACAGATGGCTTCGCTTGTCTCAGAATCAAAAACAATTGACGTACTATTGCACAAAGAGCAAGCCTCTGCCGGTTCCGATGCAAGTTTGTAACTCATGTCTCAAACGATATGTGCGGAATTAATTTAAAGGCCATGTATACACCTTCGCGAAAAGCATTACTCTGTACTGCAAATCGCTACATAAAACAATACTATAACACAGAAGCGCTCTCCTTAAACACATAATCCTCTCTGTATTTAACATATATGAAAGTACTTTCAGAAGATGCCCGCTCATCTTCGATTACGCGATCATTCAGGTTTGAATCCGACGTATTGGCTGTGCTTGACGAAGACGCAGAGCGGACGGGGATATCTGTAAACGCGCTGGTAGGCATTATATTGCGTACATATGTCGAATTTACGCGCTATCTTTCAAAGATAGATATGCTTGTGGTAAATCGTGAACTTCTTACATCCCTCATTGATCTGTTAAGCGAAGAAGAAGTTTATAAGTTGGGAGCAAAGCTGGGGCAGACGATGCTAGCAGACACGATCATGTTTTGGAAAAAAGAAACCACCGAAAAGGCAGTGATGGAATACATCGAGAAGATGGTCTGCAGATATGGCCGTCTTGGCACTTATGATGAAGGGCGGATGCCAGGAGGCCAGATGGTTATAGTCCTCCGCCATAGACTTGGTAAGAACGGCTCACGCTTTCTTGAGGGGTATTTGCATGAGGGCCTAAAGCATACACTAGGTGTGGACGCCGTCTTCGAAATTACTGAATCATCAGTGAAATGTGAAATTCCTGCTATCAGATGACGAGTTCTGTATAGGACAAAAAGTTCATAATAACCTCTCCAGCTAAATTGCCTGGATTATGTTTGCCATAGTGCATATGAGCGATGTTGTTAGAATTCCCCCGAATAGGCTTACTCACTCTCTAAATGATGCCGCTGTCCAGATTCTTAAAGAAAAATATGAAAGCATGATAAGTCCTGAAGTTGGATATGTCATTATGATAACAGATGCCGATCCAAGTTCCATAGGCAAGCTGGTCGCTGGTGACGGTGCGACCTATCACAAAGTTACTTTTAAGGCCCTTGCATTCTATCCCAAGCTTCAAGAAATAATTGAAGGCGAGGTAGTTGAAATTACTGATTTTGGAGCGTTTGTAAGAATAGGCCCTACTGACGCTCTTCTTCACCTCTCACAGATCACTGACGACTATCTTAAAAGCGATGTTAAGCAGGGAGTCATTGTAGCAAATCAGACTGCCAGGTCGCTCAAGATCGGATCGAAGATCAGGGCAAGGATAACTGCAGTAAGCCTTGGCAAAGGAGCAGGAATGGGTAAAATAGGCATAACTTGTAGGCAGCCGTTTCTAGGCGCGGTAGAATGGGTTGCTGATGAGATAAAGAAGGCAAAGGCTGGCGGAGAACAACGGTCACCTCCTGCAAAGGAGAAAAAAGGGGTCGACAGGAAGTAAATTGGTCAAAGAGAAAGCATGCAGAAAGTGTAAAGTGATAACTACGGGAAAAGTGTGCCCAAACTGCAAGTCGACTGACTTAAGCGTAGACTGGTCAGGTATTATACTAGTTTTTGATGCTCAAAATTCGCTCGTTGCTAAGACGCTTGACATTGCAACTCCTAACAAATATGCGCTTAAGGTCACTTAGATGGACAATCTGCAGACATTTCTCAATGTTAGAGAAATACTTGCCAATTTTTTGCAAGAGGACGTTGGTGTAGGGGATATTACAAGCGATAACATAATTCCCGCAGACCTTGTAGCCAAGGCAGAAATCGTTTGCAAGTCGCAATTTGCAGTTGTATGTGGCCTTGAAGAAGCCTCTATGCTCTTTGATATCTGTGGCTGCAAGAGTGAGGTCCTTGTTAGGGATGGCTCAAAAGTTGTAAAGGGAACGGTGGTTATGAATGTGTCAGGTTATGCCAGAGCTATCCTAAAGGCAGAAAGGACTGTGCTAAATATCATAATGAGGATGAGCGGTATAGCAACGGATACTAGGCGCATGGTAGACCTTGCAAAAGGCGTTACCATATTGGCGACTCGAAAGACAGCACCGGGGTTACGTTATTTTGATAAAAAGGCAGTCGTTTTAGGTGGCGGAGGCACACATAGAATGAGGCTCGATGACCTGGTTTTAATTAAGGATAATCATATTGAGCTTATCTCTGATCTTGGAAAATGTATCCGTCTTGCCAAGAAAAATGTCGGCTCATCGATAAAAGTTGAATGCGAAGCAAGGACGAAGCAAGAAGCATTAGCTGCGGTTGCCGCCGAAGCGGACGCCGTCATGTTGGACAATTTTACTCCAAAACAAGCTCAAAAGACAATAAGGGAGATTAGAAGAATGGGGCTCAGAAACAAGATAAAAATAGAGCTTTCAGGCGGCATCAATCAAAACAACATAAGACGTTACTCGAAAACCAAACCTGATTTTATTTCACTTGGCTTCATTACGCACTCATCAAAGGCAATTAATTTCAGTCTCGAAATTATGAAATAGCTAGCATTCGATCAATTGCGAGGCGCGCGTTCTCTGCAGTATGCTCTGGTACCTTTACTTCATAGACATCTTCCATCAACGAATGGTAAACTTTCTCTAAAGTAATCTTTTTCATATACTTGCATAACGCATCTGGTTTGATAGGTATGAACTCCTTCTCTGGGTTTTCCTTCTGCATACGATACAATATCCCAGTTTCAGTAGCTACCACGAATTGCTTTGCAACAGATGCTTTTGCGTGTTTCATCATGCCTTCAGTTGAAAGTATGTGAGCGTTCTTTGACAAGTCATCCCTTGATAGGTGATATAATACTGAAGAAGTGCAACTACATTCTGGATGAACTAGAAAGTCAGCATTTTTAAAACTTGCAAGCATCTTGTTAATATCCTCCGCCTTGATACCAGCATGAACATGGCATTCGCCAGGCCAAATGTACATGTTCTTTCTCTTGGTTATTTCCGCGACGTAAGAACCTAGGAATAGGTCAGGCAAAAACAATACTTCTTTGTCTTTAGGGATGCTATTTACTACTTTCACTGCATTTGAGGATGTGCAACAATAGTCAGACAAGGCCTTTATTTCTGCAGTTGTATTGACATAGCTTACGACCAACGCATTGGGGTGCTCTGCCTTCCAAGCTTGCAACTCCTTAGCATTAATTGTGGAAGCAAGCGAACATCCAGCTTCAAGGTCCGGTATGAGTATTTTCTTATCTGGACATAGGATCGAGGCTGTCTCCGCCATAAAGTGGACTCCACAGAATAAAATTATGTCAGATTCCGCAGCGGCTGCCTTTTTTGACAATGCAAGTGAGTCGCCTATAAAGTCAGCTACGTCTTGAACTTCTGGAAGCTGGTAATTGTGCGCCAAAACCAGAGCACCTCTCTGTTTCTTTAATTCAAAGACACGATGCTTGTAATCTAGGTCTAACATTGTCATGGCAGTTGATAAACATGAGATATTGGGGGCCGTCTACATTTAAAGTAGTATAGTGGAGGATATCGCTGCCTTGAAAATTGAATTTAAAGGCAATACTTGCCACCATCTCGGGTGATTATAGAAGGATTGCGCGATACGACATTTAGTGGAGTGTATCATGCATACAAATATAAGTATTAATTAATAATTGCACAGTAGAATAAATGCCAACGCACGGATCGCTTACGAAAGCAGGAAAGGTAAGAGGTCAGACCCCGAAGATTCAGGGCAAGCCGCGGTTACGGCCCATTGCTAGACTTCGCAACAAAGGAAATTTTATCAAGCGTTTTGAAAAGAAGAGACTTCCAGGCCAAAAGAAACCAGAGCGGCGGGGAAGCAGAAGGTAAAAATGCCCTCTCAGATATCATCTCTGTTTAGTCATCCTAGATGCCAAAGAAAAATGTTGGACTGATAGGTTGCGGAACTATCGGAACATATCTAGCTATGGCCATAGAATCTCGCACCATAGCTAACGCTTCGCTTACGGGAGTTTTCGATATTATCGATAGCAATGCAAAGATTCTAAAATCAAAGTTGAGGAGTAACCCTAAAGTTTATAGTAATTTTGACAGCCTCCTTAATTCCCCAACAGACCTCATAATAGAGGCTGCTTCGCAGGAAGCTGTCAGAAAATTTGGCAAGCAGATAATCGAGGCTAACAAAGACCTACTGATAATGAGCGTGGGTGCCCTCGCAAATACAATCTTTTTGACGGAATTGCTAGACCTCGCCCCTATAAGGAAAGGCCGCAGCAAGATCTATGTGCCAACAGGAGCAATAGCCGGCATAGACGCGATACGCAGCGTTAGGCATCTTCTGGATTCTATCACACTTACAACCACGAAAAGTCCAAAGGCGCTTGCTGGTGCTCCCTTTTTTGCAACAACTGAGGTGAACCTTGACATGATAACTAAGATCACAGAGATCTATGACGGATCAGCTGCAGAGGCTGTCAAGTTGTTCCCTGCAAATGTCAATGTTGCTGCAGTGTTGAGTCTTGCTGGCCTAGGTGCTGACAAAACCAAGGTTAGAGTGCTAGTAGATCCTCATGCTACTACTAACCAGCATGAAATTGTGGCAACCGGTAGATTTGGTGATATCAAAATAACTGTCAATAATGTGCCTGCTCCAGGAAACCCTAAGACGAGTTTTCTTGCGGTCCTTTCAGCAATAGAATGCCTTCGTTCGATATGTGACGATGTCATAAGGATAGGTTCATAGTTATTCTCTTCTTAGTTTATATTGGGTTTACGATTGACAAATCCCAAACATGAGCTACGGAGGAAGAAACGATAGCTTCGGTCCAAAGCCTGTAGAAACAGGTAAAGAATACGACGTACAGATAACTGAAATAAGCCGCAAAGGCGACGGGATTGCAAGAATACAAGGATTTGTTATCTTTGTAAAGGGAGGAAAGGTAGGTCAGAACGCGAAGATCCGGATAAGCCAAATCGGACCAAGGTTCGCCACGGCAGAAATTATCGACGGCTCGACTGCTTCACCAAACGAACCAACAAGTTAAGTTACTGCGCTCTGACAAACGTACGCAGTGACACTTTTTTTCTTATCATTATGATTCCTCTCTTTGAACATTTATTTTTTCTACTCTTCGAGCCTCCTTTATGTGTGCCCGTTCTAGTGTTCTAATTAGTGCGTGTAATATGTGCAATACAAGCCTCACAAGCCAGTGGATGAAAGATTCCTTTTGTTTTTGCCGCTTGTACTCACGGTACCTCTTCGCTGCAACTACAGAATATTCTGACATGCTAAATTAATTCGTGTGTGTTCATGATATAAGGCTTAATCCGCCCAAAGAAATTTAGGTCATTTTGTTGAAAGGTAAACTGCAGATATTGATGCACAACAACATAATTGCTATTGTAGCAATTTCCTTTGCAACAGTCGGGGGATTGTGGGCCATAGGCAAGCTAATGAATCCTGAGGCAAACGTTGATCTACCCGCCGAGGATGTTCTCCTCATTGCGCAGAGAAGCACGTTCAACGATACCAACCCGGACGTTTACGTCACCGTAAATGTTCCAGCAAAGCTTGTTGTGCAAAACAATGATGCAGTAACCCATGACCTGAAAGTGGATGCATCTTCAAATGGCGGAATAACACCAATAAATACTGCTCCATTGCGAGGGGGCCAGAACTTTGTTACCGCTATAGTATCATCCAAACCTGGCACTTACGAATATTATTGTTCCTATCATCCGCAAATGCGGGGACGTATTATCGCTGAGTAATGTAAGAGAGAGAAGAGAAAGAGAAGAGAAGATCTGAGAATTCTTGTTTCTTCAGATGTATGTTACTAACTATTTGCAGCCATAATATAGCACAACTATACCATTATATCTTATTTTATCATTTACGGCTAGAGAAAAGCGGGTGATCTTTATTTTATCTGTGCATTGTCAGTATGGGTTCTCGTTCAGTCTATAGATTGCAGAGGCCTTAAGATAGCCTGGATATAACTTCGCTTCTGCGAGCTTGGATAATCTAAGAGTTTTCTTGTGCATTTAGATAGATGTCCCAGAAACCTTTACTATTGTAAGTATGTCTTCGTCGGCTACCTTGTGGTCAAGGCCTACTTTTTGTCCGGCAAATTTCGCGCTCTTGCCCCACACAAGTCCGTAACGGAAGTTCTTGGCCATGTTTCGGTGAATCTTGTTGCACACATCCTGTACAGTTGCGCCATTCTTAATTATTAACGGCTCTTTGAAATCAGTTTCACCACCTTTTGGTCGCATGTAAACTCTAATGAATCCAAGCTTTCGATATATCGCCTCTTTTAGAACATCAATGTTAATACCGGAATCTGCCGAGACGGCAATAAAATTATTATTATTATTATTGCATACGATCTTTGACTTGATCTCCTGGACAAAGCTTGCGTTAACCAGATCTATCTTGTTGAGCACAACAACTGAAGGGACATATATGCGGTTCCCATTTAGCACGTCTATTAGCTGATCATCAGAAAGGTTTGGTTCCCTTATTATCAGCCGACCGTTGTGCAAACCATAAAGCCTCATTATTTCCTTTATCAGCCTTTCAGAAGTCTTTATGGGCACTTGTGCATTCACTGAAATGCCGCCAGTTGCTGTCTTTTCGATCAATATGTTTGGGGGGTGCTCGTCTAACCTGATGCCTGCTTCCGCTAGCTCTTTTTTTAGTACGCTTAGGTGATGAGGCTGAAACACATCAAGCACGATCAAGACAAGGTCTGCACTCCGAGCAACAGATAACACACGCTTACCAAACCCCTTGCCGCCAGAAGCTCCCTCAATAATTCCTGGCATGTCAAGCACCTGTATCTTTGCTCCTCTATAGTGCATCATACCAGGCACAGCTGTGAGCGTTGTGAACTGGTAGGATGCCACACGCGATTTGGCATTTGTGAGACTATTAAGCAGTGTCGATTTACCCACGCTTGGCAAGCCAATTAGCACTACAGTTGCGTCACCTGTCTTTCTGACATCAAAGCCAATATTTTCACCACCACTATGCATTGTCTTGCCATGTACATTTTCCTGCATTTCCCGCTTGAGCCGTGCTATCTTGGCCTTAAGCAGACCTATGTGAAATTCTGTAGCCTTGTTGATCTGAGTTCTATGTATCTGGTCCTGAATCTCCTTAATCTTCTCTGGAATGCCCATTGCTAGAGGTCAATATCATTAGCTGCATGGCGATAAAAATTTTGTGAGATAGACCAATAGTGCGCCATTTCCACCAGGTCAAATCAATATGTGGAAACAAAGAGCTTTCTTTTCTCGAGTAATAGCAGCGTGGAATTTTATCACATTGATATTTATTGTCTTTTTCAAAAATTTTTTTGCTAGTATAGCTATGCGTTTTCGTAAAGAAGGCTAGATTAAATTATAGCTAAGCTCACAAGACAGATCTTTCCCTGCCGGTGCAGGCGGCCGTCCTTCGGAAAAGGAGACCACGCTCGTCTCACGGTTTAATTTATATTCTGCAGGTTATTGAAACTGTCAGGGCTCCGGTGGTGTAGTCCGGTTAAGCATCTCGCCCTCTCAAGGCGAAGATCACGGGTTCAAACTGCTGCGAGATCATATTTTCCAGTGGGGATACATCCCGTCCGGAGCACCTTTTTAATATTTTACTAAGAAATAGAGCTCTGATCTTCTGCGATATACCTTGTACAACATAAAAATAGTTTTAGATACGAGATATGTCACAATGGGAAAGAAATCCTTAGAAATAGCGGGACCTAACGTTGACAAAAGTATCGGAATGCTGCATAGAGCCTATGCCTTTGAAATGCAAACGTCTCATTACTTTCAATATGTGGCTAACAATATAGAGGGAATAGGAGTGTTATTCGAAGACTTTTTTGGAGAGCATGCAAAAGAGGAGGAAGGACACGCAGCCAGTATTAATGACAGGTTAATGGAGCTTGGAGCAAATCCTACAGATGATCCCAGCTCATGGGAGAAGGAAAGCGGGTTAGGTAAGACCGAACCTAAGAAATATCTTTCGCTTAGGACCGCGCTTGAGAGGGCTTTGGAGATGGAAAGATTTGGAATCGGACTTTACAACGATCTTGCAAATGCAACAAAGGATAGGGATCACGGAACATATCAACTAGCATTAAAATTACTCAGCGACGAGCTTGAAGATGAACAAACGATCGAGGATATTTTGGCCAGGCTTGAAGTAAAGGATGTAAGAGAGGCTGGACCAAGGTAGGGAGGAAACAGACTACAAACAAAAATGGAAAACACGTAGCTGGAATTAAATAAATCTCAAAGATCTCTTGCTTCTTCTTCTCTTCTTTTTTCTAAGCAAAATGAGAGCAGATGATTTCGGCTTTATGCTTGCTTTGATCAACTCTAAACCGCACCTTGAACATTTTCCTTTGATGATGGCCCTTCCATTGACAAGTCTAAGATATGCTGAATCTGTAATAGGAACATTTTCTTTGCAGAAAGTACAGTAGGTTTCATGTAGCACAGCCTCATCTGTGGGCATATTCTTATTATATATCAGAGTAACAATAAGCAATAATTAAATTTCCCTCAAGTTCGACAAACTAACCAAATTGGAGTGAGGAGTAAAATAAACTATTATTAGGTAAATGAAAGCCATAATGCGCAAAAGAGCTTTGTTAAGAATACGATAGGATATATATAATTAAAATAGGCGAAGGGCAGAGAAGCATCAAACATTAACTCCCTTTGAATTAACCGGGACGGATACTGTGTGAGAGCCTTTTATGTTCTTTTTTACAGAGAGATGAGAATTGATCTGTGTGGCAGATATATTGAAGCTTTTTCTTTAATAGGCCTTACTTTTTATTTGTTCGCACCACAAGCAATTTCTGGAGAATCAGTCTTAGAATCCATACAAAAACGTGAAGCAGTTCAAGATCGATCTGATAAGCATAGGAAGGATCGCTTCCTCCTATGCTTAGGCTACAGAGATTCAGCAGTCCGGTTAGGTTCTCTTCATCTAATCTGCTTTTGCTGGCAGATAATAGTAGGACTGTTACTTCGTCATCATCCTCTGCAGCCTCCCTTATGAAACAGCAAAGAGATAAAAAACCCTACCTGTGAGTTGTACGCTGCCCAAGACCTTTCTCAGGTCAGCAGCGCCCAAGTGACAGATAGATTTCTTTTGGGTCCAATTTGAGCATTCTAAAAAATTGCATCATTTCTTATACCGTCTATATAAGACAGAAAACGCTCCACCTATCGGTCTAATTTTGTTGCTAACTTGCGTATTCATATGCAGTCAAACGTTCTCAATTTATTCACCTATGCCAATTTTTCTTTCCTTGTTGTCTTGTCCTGTTGAGAGTGCTGCTTGTCCTACTCTTGAGCACTTTCATTACTTTCGTGGATTTTATTTATATTGGTCGTAGGCGTCGCAGAAAGGCAGAGTATGCCGTCTCTTAATGGTAAAGTTATGACTGTAACTTTCTCATGCTCAGTTAGGCTGTAGTGCACCATTCCAAGACTGTCGCTGTAGGATTGCAGCATTGTTAGGTTTGACAATGAATAGATGTATATCTGCTGCTCATGAGCCCCTTTTACAATGGCTCGATTCCTTGCTTTAATCCACCTTCATTACTTCTCATCTATTATTGACAATGCCCACAAAGCATATACTGCGATCA
Source organism: Nitrososphaera sp. (assembly GCA_036844865.1). Classification (GTDB taxonomy): domain Archaea; phylum Thermoproteota; class Nitrososphaeria; order Nitrososphaerales; family Nitrososphaeraceae; genus Nitrososphaera. Next base: position 15,267 of record DAIUEZ010000011.1, read on the forward strand.
AGTTTGATAATTGTATCACAGAGACTGTGTTCTGGCATACCCGGGTATTGCCCTTAGGAATATAAATTGCTTATAAGTTATGGTTATGACTAATCTATTTGGTATCACAGCCTTCCATCTCTACAAGCCTGATTTCCATGGAATGACCCCTCTTAATGTGCGTATAAAAATGTGATCGTACAAGCGCGTTTATGTTAAGGTCTGTAAAGTATTTTGTGGAGTATCTCGCAAGCACCATCTTGCAGTCAGAGCAGAAAATTTCTTTGAATATCAAAGTGTTGTTGTCACATCTACTCTGTATAGATTCAATCAAGCTTTTTATCGAATTTTTTTGCTGCCAGATTGTTGGCGTAATTGTTATTCTCCGTAAAGTTTATCGTTGACGCCTTGTAGTATATCACTTCGCCTCTTCTCTCTATTACTGCAACAACTGCTTCCTTGCCCATCTTTTGTATTTCGCTTACGGCGGAAGCAAATTGTTTGGCTGTAGTATTTGTGCCCTCATTTATACCAAAGACCACGTACTTGGCAGGCTTTTTTTCGTAATCGCCTCGTTCATACACTCGAAAGTCATTGCCAAAGCCAAAACCCTCCTTCGCCACGTAGCCTCTGCTTCGGAGGTCGCGATAAACAAGAAACTCACTCATAATGTTCCTATTGTGTTTTAGCAGTAGTTCAAGGAGTGAGTTGAATGCAATAGTCGGTTTATTCTTGAGCTTTAGACGATTTGTGTAGAATAGATATAAAGTCTCGTATGGCTTAAGGATGAATTCAGAGTCTTCGTTCTCTCCAAAACCTTTGCTACGCAGTTCATCCTGAAAGCGAGTTTGATCAACTACTACCTTGCGATTGCCTGCCAAGTACGCCTCTATTGCCTGGGGCTGTACATCTGCTGCGGCGGCCGCCCTCTGAGTTACATTCTCAACGAAGGGCGTGGAACCTATTGGAGGCGGCGAGGATGATGACATCATAGCTATGTTGTATAGGTGATTAATTAACTAAACTGGTAGCAAAATCATAGTTCTTAGCAGTTGGCATAACGATTAAATCAGAGCGAATTGCCAAAATTAATAATTACTTAGGATTAAGTGAATTGAGCTATGAAGGGTGTTAATTATCGAGAAACTCGTGGTATGCCGTATGTAAGGCGAGAGTACATAGCTGGCAAACCTCAGATGAAAATAGCAAGATTTTCATCTGGGCTTGCGGGAAACAATTATGATTACAAAATCGAACTTATTGCGACTGAGAAGCTCCAGATACGACATAACGCGCTTGAAGCTGCCAGGCTTGCTGCAAACAAAAGAATGGCACAAGCAGGGGAGACGAGCTTCTTTTCTATGTTGAGGGTATACCCCCATGTGCTCCTGAGAGAGAACAAAATGATTGCGACTGCTGGCGCGGACAGACTTCAGGAGGGAATGAGGAGGGCTTTTGGGAAGTCAACTGGTCTTGCCGCAAGGATAAGGCCGGGTCAAGTAATCTTTGAGGCTTACGTCACCGCTCCAAATCTTGAACTTGCACAGGACGGCTTTAAGATGGCAGCAAGCAAGATCGGCCGGCCAACAACTACGAGGATAACGCCGCTAAAAGAGCAAGCAATGATAACAGCTGAAGATTAGACGAGATCAAATCAACTCTTGGCGGCCAACTACTGTGACACTTCTATATTGCACAACTTAGGTGGCTCAACATGGATTATCTTCCAGATTACAGCAGTACTGTCGCCTGCTTCTATTTTTTTATGGTCAGGGACACTATTGTTATAGCATCTAAAACCTCTTATTAGACGCTTGCATATTAATGCCTCTTGCAGAGGTTGTGGACTGTGGTTGGAGGGCAATTAAGTTTATCTTACAAACACACAGAGATAAGCCAACTGAATTCCCTCTGCACTAAGAAAAGGTAGGTTACAACGAAAAATTTAGGCCTAATACACACTAGCTTCAGAACAAAATATTATCTTTCAGAGAAGCAAAACAATGAAAGGAACTACTCGATTATTCTCGCAGTTTTAAAATGTCGAGAACAAAAACGGATCCGACGAGTTTCCTATCTATATGAATTCTTGCAGATGCAGTTTCGCTCACAATTAGAATTGCTAAATAGTTTTTGAGCATACCTTTAATGTGTCTAGTGAGCATTCAAGTTGGACTGACCTTATCAGCGAGTCGGTGCATACAAGCGATGACCAAGATATAGGAGACATCGAAGCAGTGAGCCGAAACTTCATAGTCGTAAAGAAAGGACTCGTCAATGTCCACCGGTACTACATTCCTCTTCACAGGGTTGAAGGCTGGGACGGAAAGGTAGTATGGCTAAAGATCCCAGAAGTATTGGTAAAGACTAATTACGAGAGAGACCCTGCACCAGATCCCTATAGCTATCATTACAGCACCACTTCTATGATTGATGCATCAGACAATGTGCGCAGATTCCAGATTAATTTGCCCAAAATCCCGCCAAGAGCTCAAGAAGAAAGACCATTTGTTGCTTCTCAGCAATCCTCAGAACATGAAAAGCGTGTCTTCGTTTGTAACCTTTGCAGTGCAGCCTTCGAGACCGACGATGAATTAAGCAAGCATGTAGATTCCACTCATTAGTCATCAATTTCTTGTTCAACAATAAAATGGGAGCTCCAAATGAAGAAAAATTGCCCAATGTAATACTATATATGCTCTATCTATTGAAACTCAAGGTTGTAGGTACGATATCTAATACGAAGAAAGAAGAAAATATCTTGGCATAATTACGCTGATAGAGATCTCTAATGATCTTTATCATCAGGCGATGCTCACGCAAAAACTGAAAAATAAAGCATTTAGATAGCACTCTACACGTTACCAGCACGTCTTTATCTCATTATTTAGGCCCTGCAAAAAACTGACCAAACGTAATGGAATAGACCACTAAGAAATTACTTGTGCGCGATAGATCCCGTCTGATTTTTCCTATCACCAAAAATCCCACCAAACTTTCTTGTTGTTGTTTCTTGTTTTTGCTGAGGATGAGAATGTGGTATTGAGGATATCCTTGCTATTGCAGGGATTTGTGCGCGAATGGACATTTCTATCATAACAAGCAATAGCTCTACATCTGCAAGCTTCTTGTTTCCATCGATCTCAAGATGAACTTCAGCTTGCGCCATTGCTCCTGCTGGACGTAGCAAGACTGACTTGACCCTAATATTTTCTTCCTTGAACTTTTCCTCCACTATGCGCTTCACCATATCAGTCAGTTTTGGATTCTGCCAAGAGTCGACCAAGATCAGCGAGGACTGCTTGAGTGAAATATACGACACAGAAAATATGTAGCCAGCAATTATCATACCCCCTATAGCGTCCATCTGGAGTAAGCCAAACTGCGAAGCAATTAGAACGCTGAGAAAACCGATAACAGATGCGGAGCCGTCTTTTATAGAATTTTTGGCATCTGTCTTTAATGACAAGAGGTTGTATTTATTGGCTATGGAATTCATCTGAATTGCTCTATGAAGGGAAATGCCACCTGCGGCGGCCAGCACAATCATTGTCAATATTGGTTGCTTGATTTCTCTTGGGTCAAGTAACGCTTCAAATGAATGATAAAAGATGAATATTCCTATTCCAATCATGCCTATAGCTGCTATGAGCGCAGCAAAGCTTTCCACTTTGTGGTAACCGAAAGGAAATTTCCTGTCTGCTGGCCTGTGTGCTATGCGTAATCCAACAAGAACTATGAAAGAAATCATTGCATCTGAAAGTGAGTCTATACCGTCTGCTGTTGCGACAACGCTACCGCTTATTTGGCCCATTATGATTTCGGCAGCTCCTATGCTGAGCAAGGTTATAACAGAAATCTTGGCAATCTTTTGTCCCGCAATAAGGCCTTCATTTACAAGATCGGCCGGCTTGCCGGCTGAGGGCTTGTTGCTGCTCACGACAATACTACCTTATATTTATAGACCATCATATTTAACGTTTCAAATGGTACAAACAACAAAAGCCTCTATTCATAGAGGACGGTTCCCCCGTTCGCTCTATTTTTCTATTATACAGATAAATAAACCTTAACCATTTTACCAGTCGTTCATTGTATCTGAGAACACTTTCAGACTTGGAAGACTCACAATTTGATGGCAAGAGGGTATTTGTTCGAGTTGATTTTAATGTCAGCATAAACAACGGGTCGATAGGTGAGGATTATAGAATCCGGATGTCTATTCCGACAATTGAGTATTTGACAAAGCGTGGAGCTAAGGTTATATTGGCTTCACATCTTGGAAGGCCTAAAGGTCATGACCAGAAATATTCTATTGCACCTGTCGCCAAGCGGCTGACTGAGATCATTGGCAGATCAAGGCCACCGATACGTTTTGCAAGCGACTGTGTTGGCTTAGAAATTGAGGAGCACATAGACAAAATGAATAAAGGCGACATCTTGCTGCTTGAGAACTTGCGTTTCCATAAGGAAGAAGAATTAAATGACCCAGAGTTTAGCAAAAAGCTTGCTTCTCTTGCAGATATTTATGTTAATGACGCCTTCAGTACATCTCATAGGAAGCATTCTTCGACCTATGGCGCCGCATGGATGTTTGATATTCGGCTAGCAGGCTTTAATCTGATAAAGGAAGTAAAGTACCTTTCAATGATAAGGGAAAACCCGACTAGACCATTTACCCTTGTGCTTGGAGGAGTAAAGATAAAAGACAAAATAGGAGCGCTTGAACACTTGTTGCCAAAGGCAGACAAGGTCATAGTAGGTGGCGCGGCGGCATATACTTTTCTCAAGGCAAAGGGTCTCAATACTGGGAACTCGATTATAGATCATGAGCACATACAATGGGTCGAAAAGGCGCTTTTCAGTTATGGCGACAAGATATTGCTGCCCACTGATCACCTTTGCGCAAATTCCCCAAATGACAGCTCTGTGACGATGGTTAGTGGCGACATTCCAGATGGGATGTCTGGGTTTGATATAGGCAACGAAACAGTTGAACGATATTCAGCAGAAGTGGGTTCAAATGGAGGAGGTGCTCTTTTTTGGAACGGCCCAATGGGTATGTTTGAGGTAAAGGCCTTTTCAAACGGTACGATAAACATCGCGAAGAGTATGGCTCTTGCATACTGGCGGGGAAGCAAGACTCTTATAGGCGGCGGCGATACTCTTGAAGCAATGAAGAGAGCAGGCGTTGCTGAAAACGAAGTGAGTCATGTATCAACCGGCGGTGGTGCAACATTGCGCTACCTAGCAGGAGACGAAATGCCTGGTCTGGTCATTCTAAATAATCCTTAGACTTGACTTGAGGCACTTCGATATCTTGCTAATTGAATTATAAAATTTTATCAAAAAGACGGCAATGAGTACAAGGGCACATACTATCCCCGTTTCTAATTCAAAAAGATATGGCAGTTTTAGATTATATTGACTCTGACTGCTTTCAGGTAGGAAACGTCGTCATTTGCAGCTCCAAGCATTAACATATATTGCCCCTGCTCTAAATTGTCCGCTGGAGTAAAAGTATATGAAACTTCTTTTGAATCCCCAGAGGACAAAGTCAGAAATTGTTCGCTAAATATACCCGTAGAATTACCGAGAGCTCCATTTGCCGTGAACGTCCCAGCAGCCGTCATTTCGCCGCTGAAATCGCTAGATGCTGCTACTGCTATCTTAATCTCGGTGCTTTGACCCCTTGCAACTGTAACTTCACCCGGCGTCAATACCGAAATTGGCACAGGCTTTGATGCATCTAGTTTACCGATCTTGTTTTCTGTCCATTCACTGAACCATAGATGATTGTTAGATCCTGCCCCAAACTGCAAGACATTTGCAATGCCGCATGTCGCTGCATTAGGGGGGCAAAGACTCCAGGCGCTGTTTTGAGAAGGCACCCAATATTCGATTAGTGCAAGCTCATTTGGATCAAAGCGGGCCATCTTATTGCCTGTATGCTCGTTAAACCACAAAGAGCCATCCTCGCCTTTATCTATCCAATATGGAAGCGTATATGCGTTTGAAGGGGTACTTCCACCATAAATCTTCGGTGATGCTAACGAAGTTACGAATCTTGTTATGTTATCCGTGATGGGATCGTATTTGAAGAATTTGCTTGTGCCGTGATCTGCCACCCAGACATTACCATAATTGTCAAGTGCCATTCCAACGGGTGATCCAACATCGGGAGGAAGATCCACGGTTCTGACAACTCTGTCAGTTTCAATATCATACTGAAACAGCTGCCCTTTCTTTTGTTGGAAAGAAAGGAGCGAGATCCATACGTCATTTCTATCCTTGTCAACTGCCAGTCCGCCGGATGTGACCAGATCCAAACTGATGCCAGCAAACCCCCCGAGTGGTAGCGGGATCTCTCTAAATCCTTTAGAGGTTCCGTTTTGCATCTCAGATACATTGCCAAAAAAAAGAGACTGAGAGTTTATTCCTATAAAGTACAAGTTACCAGTTGAGTCAAAATCCATCATAGAAGGATATTTGGCTGGAACTTTGAACATATCAAAAGCTTGCTTTGACTGGTTAAAGCGCCATATTGTATCGTTCTGGTCAGTGAACCAGATATTTTGACCGTTGCTATCCAGCTTTACTGTCCATGACATTAACCATGAAGGTACTGCTGTAAAAGGCAGCGAACGGGTCGGCCATGACGGTATCTCATATTCAGAGAAGGTACCCGCATTACTATCATAGCTGCCTAGAAGGCCATGTTTCGTTGATATATACCATACCTTTGTGCCATCGATGGCGATTCCAACGGGCATCTCGCATTCTGTTGGCAGAGTAACTTCAACAATGTAAGGATTGGAATTTGGCGTTCTATTAGTTCCACAGAATTGTTCCTTGAAACGCTGCTCCATTGCTTGATCATTTTGCGTGTTTCTTGTAGAAGGATTATTAGTGCTAGTTTCAGGTACGCCGCGAGAATACATGGTAATATAGATAGCGGCAACAGCTACAATGCCAATTGCGGCATAAACAACAATCTTTTTTGACAATGGGCTCGTGATTTTCTTGCGGGACGAATTTGGCAATGGCTAGGAAGACACCAGAGCTTTACCATCTTATATCTCTTGTCGCAAGCTATATGCAGAAATACTGATAAGGATTATTAGTTGAGTTGAGTGGTTACAGAAAAAGGACAAGAGAGCCATAAGCAGCGACTTCTGGTGGGCTATACGTCAGTGTTGTTTGCTGCAGTTCTTTTTGGCTCCGTATTCAGCCTAGCAAAGGTTCCTCTTGCTATGATAGACCCGCTTGCGCTAACGGCAGTAGTCTATACCATCTCGGGGTTAGCCCTGATACCATTTGCAAAGGGCTCATTCACATTTGAAAGAAAGCACGACTATTTCTATGTATTAATAGTAGCAATTTTTGGAGGAGTATTGGCACCCATGCTTTTGATGTATGGCCTTCAGCAGACAGCCGCATCTACTGCAGCTATATTGACAAATGGCGAAATTGTATTCACTATAGCACTTTCTTCCATATTTTTTGGCGAAAAACCCCATGGGAGAGTGGGGTTGTTTGCAGTGATCTTGGTAGTGATAGGTTTAATCATAGCGACCACAGAGGATCTAGGAGCTTTAGAGAGTATTGTCCAATTGAACGCAGGTAATATCATGATACTGGCATCTATGTTAATGTGGGCAATAGACAATAATGTAAGTAGGCGTCTTACATCAAGGGCAAGTCCTGCCAAGATAGCTATGGTCAAATCACTCTCCGGTGGTCTCGTTCTTATCGGAATAGCATTAGCACTTGGCAAGGGAAGCATCATAACAGGAATCAAATTCGACATGTGGGTCCTAATAGTTGGAATGTCAATTGCAGGATTTGGCGGTGCGCTTCTGTTATTCCTCGAAGGCATCAAGAGAATTGGGACAGTAAGGACTATGTCAATGTTTTCTTTGACTCCTATTTTTGGTATTGTACTCGCAGCGCTCACACTTGGAGAATCTATAACGCTATTTCAGGGCATTGCGACAGGCCTGATTATTGTAGGTATATTTCTCATATGCCGATACTAGAGAAGTTTGAGCTCGAACGTTACTTTGTCGATAAGATCTGAAGGAGCTGGGCCGATTCCGATACAAGTAATCGTACCAGATGGTATCTGTGTCAAGCCACTGTCCTGAACTTGCACTATAGGCAGGTTCATCTTTTCGGCTCGCATCTTTACGTCCATCAATTCTTCTATATTCTTTACCTTCACCACTACTTTGGCCTGGCCAGCATCGAACCAAGAGTTGAACCATTCTTGTCTCGATGCCTTCACTCTTTCCGCGCCCATGACAGCCGCATGGGCGACCTGTGCTGCTATTTTACCGGTACCCATTTTGAGGTCGCGCCTGACAATAATTACCTGCTTAAACTCCATGTCTTATGCATGCCCATGGTTTAATTAACAGACTGAAAAATAGATTACTAGTCATTTACCAGATGCCCCATTATGACGTCGTGATCGCAGGAGGAAGCATATCTGGCCTCCTTGCTGCGCGTGAAATTTCTTCTGGAGGCCTTTCTGTTGCTGTAGTTGAGGAAGATGCAGAAATTGGCACGCCGGAGCACTGTGGGGGGCTCGTAAGCATTTCAGGTATACGGAACCTTGGCATCGTGCCAGATGTAGATACAATAGAGAACAACAGAATAATGCAAGCTAAGATCTTTTCTCCTTCAAGCTGTTTTGAAATTAGTGCAGAAAGACAAAACATCGTAGTTCTGAACAGGCGTGCATTTGATAAACAGATCGCCTTTCATGCCCAAAAGAATGGCGCCGAGATAAGAGTAAAATGTTCGGTGCGATCGTTTGGAAAAGAGGGATCTGGATATGTTGTAAAGACATCTGAAGGAGATCTTTCATGCGATTTTTTTGTAGATGCAAGAGGTACAGCATCTATAATTAAAAGGAATAGGAGTGGAGTCCTTCAGTCTGCCCAGTATGAAGTTTATGCTTCATGGATAGACCCCCACACCATTGAGGTCACATTTAATAGCCTCCAATATCCAGGTTTTTTTGCGTGGATAATCCCTACTGGTCGAGGAAGAGGCAAAGTAGGAGTTGCCGGCAGACAGATTAATGCTGCAAGCGCGCTGCAGAGTTATATCGAACGCAAAGGTAAATACTCTATAGTGCGCAAAGTTTACGCACCGATATGGATTAATGGGCCATTGAAAAGTTTTGTATTTGACAGGATGATAATAGTGGGTGATGCAGCTGGCCAGAGCAAGCCTACAACTGCTGGAGGTATTTACACCTGCGGCATGGGAGGCGTGCTGGCAGGAAGGGCTCTGGTAGAAGCAGCAGACAAAAGCAAAAGTGATGAACAGAAGCAACGGCTATTGCTAAAGCAATATGAAACTAATTGGTTGTCTATGTTCAAGCCAGAATTTGACAAGATGCTGCTTGCACGCCGCCTGTTAGAGCGAATGGACAACAAGGCTATAGACGATTTGATTAAAGCAATACCAAGCGGAATTGTTCAAGAGGCCTCTATGGATGGCGACTTTGACTTTCACTCCGCTGCACTTGCTAAGATCTTGCGAGCAAAAGGCGCTGCCAGAATGGCTAAAGCTCTCCTGGGCAACGAAATAAGACGCTTAATCCCGGAGAGCTAAGGAAGATATAAATTCCCTTATTCGTAAGTAGCAGCACTTATGTCCAAGCCATTGCAATTGCCAGTCTGCAGTTCATGTGGCAGGCCAATTATGCCTAATGACGAGTGCGTCAAGTATTACTGTGCAAATTGTGGATATGTTCTAATGTGGCGATGCGAGAGCTGCCGTGAGTTCGCAAGACCCTATAAATGTATAGGCTGCGGTTTTGAGGGTCCATAGCCATGGCACGATTGGTAGCTAGGATAAGAATCCTTCCAGCTGAGGCTGAGTCCGACCTTGAAAATGTTGCCGAATCGATAAAGGAATCTGTGCCACAAGGAATGGAGATGAAAAGTTGCTCAACAGAGCCAATTGCGTTTGGGCTGAAAGCAATTATTGGCGACTTTTTGTTAGATGACGCCGAGGGACAAATAGACAAGCTCGAAGAATCTATAAAAAGTGTCGAAGGTGTAGGAGAGATAGAGGTAACCAATATCAGCAGGCAGTCAGTAAGAATGAAGTAATGTAATATTCTAAAAATAGCGGAGGCTCCTGAGGATTGAAAAAGGTGCGCGCTGGAAGTGACGAATCGTCCCCCATCCAGCTTAGAGTAGCAGAAGCCAAGCATCGCGATGTAGGCAAGAGACGAGCAAGGATAGATGCACGCCATATGGAACATCTCGGTATACAGGCTGGAGAAGTAGTAGAGATCTTGGGGAAACGCATGACGGCAGTCACTGCATGGCCAGCCGATGAGGAAGAAAAGGAAACAGATATCATTAGGATAGATGGCCAGACAAGGAAGAATGCAGGTGCGGGGCTCAACGACCTTTTAAATGTCAAAAAGATAGATTGCAGGCAAGCAAAGAGCGTCACGTTGATGCCACTAGGCAATAGCAATATCACAGTCGACAAGGAATTTTGTGATTTTGTCAAGCACAGGCTCAAAGGCTATCCCATCAATGAAGGTGACGAAATTTCAGTAGTCATTTTAGGCAACCAGATGGACTTCAACGTTCAAAGAGTAATACCAAAGGTCATTTCTAGGATTGAGCAGTCAACAAGGCTCACTATATTGGCGGAGATCACAAGTGACAGAAAGCCGCGCGTTACATATGAAGAGATAGGTGGAATGAAAGAACAAATAAAAAGACTCCGAGAAATAGTCGAGCTTCCTATGCGCCATCCGGAGGTCTTTGCAAGGCTCGGAATAGAACCTCATAGCGGCATCCTGATGTATGGATCTCCAGGTTGTGGCAAGACACTTATAGCAAAGGCACTGGCCTCAGAATCTGAGGCGAACTTTTTCATAATCAATGGCCCCGAAATTATGAACAAATATTATGGCGAAACTGAGGCGAGATTACGAGACATTTTCAAGGAAGCTCGTGAATCTGCCCCTAGCATAATATTCATCGACGAAATTGATGCAATTGCTCCAAAAAGAGAAGAGGCATTTGGTGATGTTGAAAAACGCGTGGTAGCACAGCTGCTAGCACTCATGGACGGCATGTCCGACCGTGGCCAAGTTATTGTATTAGGAGCCACCAATAGGTCCGAAAGCTTGGATCCAGCATTAAGGAGGCCAGGTAGGTTTGACAGGGAAATCGAAATAGGCGTACCAAACGTAGAGGGCAGGCTTGAGATACTGCAAATACACACGCGTGGTATGCCACTTTCAGAAGACATTAACCTGCAAGAACTTGCAGGTAGACTTCATGGCTATACAGGTGCAGACATTAAGGCATTATGCAGAGAAGCTGCGATGAAAGCTCTAAGGCGTTGCCTGCCTGAGATTGAACTAGAGGGTGAGAGGATTTCACCAGAAATCCTTGAGAGTATGATGATCACGCATCGCGACTTCAAGGAGGGAATGAAAGAGATCATTCCCACTGCAATGAGGGAGTTTTACGTAGAAGTAGCAGGTGTTAAATGGGAAGATGTAGGTGGCTTGTATGAAGCAAAGAGGACTCTGCATGACAGCCTTATAACCGGAATCAAAGAGCCCGACAAGTTTGTCAAGATGGGCATTAGACCATCAAGAGGAGCATTGCTCTATGGTCCTCCCGGGACAGGAAAGAGTCTCCTTGCTAAGGCATTAGCCACGGAGAGCAATGCAAACATTGTCGTCGTGAGGGGGCCTGAAGTGCTCAGCAAGTGGGTCGGCGAGTCCGAGAAGGCTATACGGGAAATCTTCAGAAAGGCCAAGGCTTCATCACCTTGCATAGTTGTGTTTGATGAGCTAGATTCTCTTGCGAGACCGAGGGCGCATGAAGATGACGTAATAGGCAACGAGCGGGTCCTAAGTCAGATACTGACGGAAATGGATGATGCAGGGAGTGGGGGAGTTATAGTAGTTGGGATTACAAACAGGCCGGATCTGATCGACACTTCATTGTTGCGGCCAGGCAGGCTGGACCAGATAGTCTATGTTGGACCCCCTGACGAGAGGGCAAGGCTTGAGATACTGAGGATAACTTCACGGGCTATGCCACTTGCAGCCGACATAGACTTGGATGCGATAGCTCAGTCCACAAAGAACTTTAGCGGAGCAGATTTAGTTGCTCTTTGTAGGGAAGCGGGAGTCCTGGCTCTCCACAGCAGGTCCGACGTTATATCGAGTGCAAATTTTGCCGACGCATTAAGACTTGTACGTCCATCAATAACAAAGGATGTAGAGGATTGGTATGAATCGATGAAGAAAAATATTACCTACGCTATGCCTAAGCCCATTGATAGGACGTTTTATGGTTAATAACCGTACAGACGCATCATCCTATAATAGGCTGATCTGAGCTTGCTTCTTACATGCCCTATCAAGGTATTTGTCCACAGGTTGCGATCGAACGATAACAATGATTGCACAGGTTTTGTTAGCTTCGATATTGCCTGCCAAAAAAAGTTGTCAAAGA
>DAIUEZ010000012.1:0-27581 GCA_036844865.1 Nitrososphaera sp.
CACAATCAATAGCTCAGATTGCAAAGCAGCAAGCATCAGGTCAGAATGTTGAACAGCAGATAACGCAGATAGGCCAGCAAGTTGCAACTGGTGCTCCAGCAACTCAAGTGATAGTTCAAGTTGCTGTCCAGGTGGCTGTCGGTCAGAATGCTAATCAACAGATCACTCAAGTAGCTCAGCAGGTCGCTAGTGGCACAGGAACAGAAGAAGGCCAAGTAACACAGGTTGTGCAGCAACTGGCAATACAAGTAGCAAACCAAGGTGGAGATGCTAATCAAGCCATAACCCAAATAGCACAGCAAGTTGCTCAGAATCCTCAAGGCCCAGTATCACAATCAATAGCTCAGATTGCAAAGCAACAGGCTGCCGGGCCAAGTACTGCAAATCAAGCCATAACCCAGATAGCACAGCAGCAGGCGGCTACCGCGGGTCAGGCAGTGCCGATAACTCAAGTGATAGTTCAAGTTGCTGTCCAGGTGGCTGTTAATCCTAACATCAATCAACAGATCACTCAAGTAGCTCAACAGGTGGCACAGCAAACAGGCTCTAATCCACAAGCAGTAGAGCAAGTGCTGCAGCAGCTAGCAATACAAATAGCTGGTGAAGGAGGGAATGCTAACCAAGCTATCACACAAATTGGTCAACAGATAGCAGCAGGACAAGGAGAGGTATCACAGTCCCTTACACAGATAGCACAGCAGCAGGGTGCAGGTAAATCAGATGTGGTTAGTCAAGGAATAACACAGATAGGCCGGCAGGTAGCTCAAGGTGGAGACGTATCGCAGACACTAGTCCAAGTTGCAGAACAGACAGCAACTGGAGGAGCCCCTCCAAGTATCAACCAACAGATAGCCCAGTTAGCTCAACAAGTGGCAACAAATACAGAAGGAGAACCCGGGCAAATCGAGCAAGTACTACAACAAATAGCCATCCAGACAGCCAGCTCAGGTGGAAATATAAACCAAACAGTTGCCCAAATAGCACAGCAAGTTGCTCAGAATCCTCAAGGCCCAGTATCACAATCAATAGCTCAGATTGCAAAGCAGCAAGCATCAGGTCAGAATGTTGAACAAGCTATTGTACAAGTAGGACGACAGATAGCAACTGGGCAACAAGATGTCACACAATCGCTAACACAAGTGGCAGTCCAAGAGGCCGCTGGCGGGAATGCAGATCAGCAAATAACACAGATAGCTCAACAGGTGGCACAGCAAACAGGCTCTAATCCACAAGCAGTAGAGCAAGTGCTGCAGCAGCTAGCAATACAAATAGCTGGTGAAGGAGGGAATGCTAACCAAGCTATCACACAAATTGGTCAACAGATAGCAGCAGGACAAGGAGAGGTATCACAGTCCCTTACACAGATAGCACAGCAGAGTGCAAGTGGCAACGTCGGCGAAGTTAACCAAGACATAACGCAAGTGGCGGAGCAAGTAGCGGAGGGAGGAGATGTATCTCAGACACTGGTACAGGCAGCTGAGCAGACCGTAACTAGATAAGGTGAAGGAAATAAAAGAGAAAAAATTACAATACAAAAACAGGAAGGAGAGCGGTCGCAGAAAGAAGAGCAACAGCAGAGCACTATCAGACTTGTTCTGTTATGGCCGCTTGGCCTGCTTTTGTTTTAGGATCTAATGCCGTTTAATCAACATAATTGTTGTTATATTCCTATCTAATCAGAGATAAAATAAAATAAGAGATAGAACAAAACAAATCTTCACTTATGTTCCCCATAGATCTGGAAATTTGTAGATAATGATCCAAACCAACCAGCTCCAAATATTTGAGCGCAATAGTGGGGATCGTGTTATTATATCCTGACCCAAACCAAAAGGCTATCCATATTGAGTCTATTTTGTGAAGGTGTTTCTGCCGAATCCCTCTGGGCCCATTCCTTTCGCATTATTAACAACCTATAGACTAGGATATTGCCACGTATCTTAATGGACTCGAACTTCTCTTAATATCTACCACATAACTGCTGCCTGCTCAATCTTTAAGCTCTTAGTCTTTGCACTTGAGCGAGTTAGCAATATCTATAACAAATCTATACCGAACATCACCTCTGACAACTCTCTCGTAGGCCTCATTCACCTTTTGAATCGGAATCAGTTCTGTGTCGCAGGCGATGTTATGCTTGCTACAGAAATCAAGCATCTCTTGTGTTTCTCGGATCCCTCCAACCGTAGAGCCTGCAAGACTTCGGCGGGCGCTAGTTAATGAGAATGGTCCAATTGATAAGGCACTCTCTGGAAGTCCAACTAATACCATCGTCCCATCTAGAGCAAGCAGCTTCATGTATTTATTAAAATCAAGCACTACTGAAACGGTATTGATGATGACATCAAAATATCCTCTAAGCTTCTTGAAAGTACTCGGCTCTGATGTAGAATAAAAGTGATCAGCTCGCATTCTCTTAGCTTGTTCTTCTTTTTCGAGAGAGTGGCTGAGCACTGTCACTTCAGCACCTAGAGCGTGTGCAATTTTTACTCCTATATGGCCCAGCCCTCCAAGACCAATAATGGCAACTTTCTTTCCAGGACCGGCTTTCCAATGCATCAGAGGAGAATATAGTGTTATACCTGCGCATAGAAGGGGTGCTGAACGATCCAGAGGTAAGTTGTCTGGAACCTGAAGGACATAATTTTCATCAACCACGATCTTGTTTGAATAACCTCCATAGGTCCGAGTTTTTCCATCCCTTTCAACTGCATCATAAGTCCATGTTGCTCCTTCCACACAATACTGCTCAAGACCTTCTTGGCAAGGGCCACACTTTCTGCAAGAATCAACAAAATTGCCCACAGCCACTCTATCACCTAAGTTGTAGCGAGTCACCTTTGTACCAACATCCGAGACGATGCCTGTGATCTCATGTCCTGGAACCATCGGAAAGGTTGATCCACCCCATCCGTTGTTCACTTTATGTATGTCCGAATGGCAAATACCACTATATTTGATGTCAATTGCGACATCATGCTCTCCGGGTTCCCGTCTTTCAAAAGAGTACGGAGTAAGAAGCGCCTTGGCGTGGTGAGCTGCATATCCACACACTTGCATTGTCATTTCTTATTTCTTGCTGCTCCTTTGTTGTTGTCCAAAATTGCTTCACCCCAGTTAAGAACGTAATTACTTGTGCCATTTTGATGGCATCTCTTCGAGAAATATTAATTGACTCTCGGTTCAGTCTTGAAGACTATATTATCCCACGTCATGTTATCCATGACAGTTCTAACTACAACAATAGCTTCCCACGAGTATGTGAGTCCTCAGTTTGAAGGTTTTCTCTCAGAGTCCTCTGCGCCAGGTGAAAAATTGTTTAAAAAGTCGGTTTAATACTTGTTAACGCGTGGTATATAACGTAGGCACGCATCGCAAAAGCTGTCAATCCTTCGATACTAAATGGGAAATGTATTATTACAATTTCAGAGCAGCTTTCCGAAGCAAATATTATACTTTAGACCCTTATGAGGGACGCCTTTAAGCATGTCAAGAGCTGATGGGCTGAAGTGCCACGGCCAACACCCTCTACCAGTCCACAATCAACTCCAAGCTTCGATACTATTGAAACCCCGGATGAGCAAGCAAACCAAAAAGAACTGACATGCAAGAAGACACATCTGGCACTCTCTTCAGATCTATCTATAGTATTTATTATACCGTCTTCGATCAATTATGAAATGACGGTAATGTTCCTATTATTGGAGGTTTGACAATGTAAATGGAAAGTGAATGCTACAAATGAAGCAACATCTTAGAGGGTGAAAAATTGGGGGAGGATGATAGTCATACAGATAATCATACAGAAGTTGATGATGATGAAGATTTTAACAAATCTCCTGACAATATTGAGAGCAAAAACGGGCGATTTACTGATCGATTATTTACAAAAGAGACCCAGAAAAAAGATGAGTTTATAGGCGATGATCAGCATCCTGGCTTGCAGCACCCAAGAGGACCAACGCTCATGAAAGCAAAATCAATTTTGAAATCCTTGGGCCCAGGAATAATAACTGGCGCTTCAGATGATGACCCGTCGGGGATAGCAACCTTTGCTCAAGCGGGTGCACAGTTTGGTTTTGGGGTGCTTTGGTTAGCGATTTTTCAGTATCCCATTATGGCAACCATTCAAGAAATGTGTGGGCGCATAGGGCTGGTTACGGGCAAAGGGATTGCAGCAGTCATAAGGAGCAAATATTCTAACAAGGTAGTATACCCACTAGCAAGCCTTCTTCTTGTTGCAAATACGATAAATATTGGCGCAGACATCGGTGCTATGTCAGCCTCTGTTAGGCTGCTCTTTCCGCAAATCCCGTTTCTTTGGACAAGCGTTGCATTTGCGATATTTATGGTAGTATCAGAAATTTTGATTCCTTATGGTAGATATGCAAAGATATTGCGTTATCTTACTATTTCATTATTTGCCTATATTGCCACTGCTGTAATTGTTGGGGGCAACTGGCAACAAATTCTATCTGCAACCATAATTCCTCACGTTGAGTTCAATCCTGGCTTTGCAATGATTTTTGTGGCGATCTTTGGCACCACAACCTCGCCGTATCTCTTTTTCTGGCAGGCTTCAGAGGAAGCAGAGGAAGACGTCATCAGGCACAAGATAAGAGAGATCGGAAAAGGCAAACCGCGAATATCTAGAAAAGAGCTGTCTCTTATGAGAGTAGATATTGTCATTGGAATGGCATTCTCTCATCTTATCATGTGGTCTATCATGTTGACAACAGCTGGAAGTCTACACGTTAACGGTATAACAGATATAGAAACAGCTGATCAGGCTGCCGAGGCTCTAAAACCTCTTGTAAATACGTTTCCTCATGCAGGCGAAATGGCTAGAGCAATATTCGCTCTTGGAATAATAGGCACAGGCCTCCTTGCAGTGCCGGTATTGGCAGGATCATGTGGATATGCTTTAGCGGATGCATTTGGATGGAAAGAAGGATTGGGAAAGAAATTCAACCAGGCGAAAGCATTCTACATAGTGATAGCCGCTTCAACTGTCATTGGGTTGTGGATTAACTTTGCCAATATAGATCCCGTCAAAGCACTAATTTATACTGCTGTAATAAATGGTGTAGTTGCAGTTCCGATTTTGTTTGCAATAATGAACATTGCCAACGACAAAAAGATGCTTGGCAACAGAACCAATAGAAAACTTTCAAATGTAATTGGATGGATAACGGTTGTTATCATGGGGATTTCTGCATTAATTATGGCATTTACTTGGTTCATGTAAAGCCATTTCTTCTTTTTATTATTATAACAAAATCACGTGCTGATCTAGTATACATATAAAATAATACAACAATATGCTTGTCTTGTGCCTCAGAATCGATGAGCCATCTTATTTGATAGTTTTTCTATAGGATCCCTCTGAGTCCTCCCCATGTATAAAAATCTATAGATTGACACAGTTTGTAATACTTTGGTAAGACTAAGAGGATGTACAACTGACCTAGAGATCATCTAGGATATTATCTTTGACTTCTGTAGCCCTTGATTGCAAACGGTATACTGTTATTTTATTGCTTGAAAATGTCATGTTCATAAGAACGTAGAGCCCCTAACAAAATAGCGAGAGAGATGTCTGTGGCAACTCTCTATGTCATAAACTCTTTTGAAATTAGCTTCTACTTGACGATTATCACATACGGGCTACAAGCTTGGGCTTTATTCTCAGAAGCACTCGCTCCTCGCCTGGCCTTCGTCTAGGATATTTCTCCTTGTCTAAGTATTTCTTTGCCAGTTTGTCTATGTGTTCATCTGCATCCTTGCCTTTAATTTGTTCAATGACTCTTCCTCTTACAGTCACCATATCATATGGATTTGAAGAATCGATTAGAGATACAGCTACACGTGGATCTCTTGAAATGTTTCTATGTTTAATTCGGCCTATTGCAGTGTTTACCAAAATTGTATCGTTGTTTTTATCAATATCTACCCATGTCGGCGTAACCTGAGGGGAACCATCTCTCATCAAGGTTGCAAGAAAAGCAAAATTCTTTCCTTCAAATAATTTTGCTATAGACGGATCGATTATTGAACCGTGTCCTTGACGGCCTTTCTTCTTGTTTGCACTCATACTAATGTTATCACCTGATTAGTCCTCTCATGAATCTGTGAACCTTAAATGATTTATGAATTGTGAAGAATCTTTTTAGGTGTGTCTCTCTAATAATGCTTTTTGGACCTAACCCTAACACTATTTAATCGTGGATGTGCTTTGTTATAATACATAGCATTCCCTCTTATTTAGCGAGGACATTTCTCCGATTGTTATAAAACTATTCAAACATATCGTCATCATCATCTTCTTTTATCTTGCTAATGCGCTGTAAGTTATACCATGTTATATTTTATGTTGAAATATGACAGGCCGAGTCAAGCTTCTGAAGTTTTTTCTCTCTCTAGTCTCCCAGGGCCACTACCCCTTCAATCTGAGTGAGGGATCGCTTACGAATAATAACAAACTATACACCAAAGAAAGAACTTTTTATTATATGTGCTAGCAGTTAGAGCTTAATGACCATCTCTGCGCATCTTATTGATAAACAGAAAATCAAACAAATAGATGATTTCTTATCTGGTGTTGCTTCCCTGAAAAAAGAGATGGCAGACCAATCAGTTTCATTATGGCTACATACTGATGACTTGGCAGACGTCTTTAGACTGCAAGATATCTTCGGTCTGCATCCATTAGCTGTTGATGCAGTAATCCATCAGAATCATCCGTCAAAGGTTGAGGAATATGACACATACCTGTTTACAATTATTGACGGCCTAAGGATTGAAGAAGATAAAGGTGGATTTACCGAAGATGATCTTTATATCTTTCTTGGAAAGCGGTGGATCATTACTATTAATTTTTACAATAGTCAACTCTCAGATAATTTGCGAAAGAAAATTCGGAGCATTATGCCTACATGGCAAAAGCAAGCACTATCTGCTCAAGGGATATGCGAGACAATATACCGTCTTGCTGTGGAAGAGATAATTTCTACATATTATCCAACCGTTGACAAAATCGATGCACAGCTAGAAGATATTGAGGAAGCTATTCTTGATAAGCCCTTAAAATCTCATTTATCTGAGATACTTATCATCCGAAGAAAAACTAGTTTTCTAGAAAACACACTTGAAATGATATTGAGAGTCCTTAACCAAATTATTAGTGATCCGCATACAAAACTTAGCAGCGACTCCAAAAAGCAAATACGATCCGTGTACGACAGACTGAGTTACCTTCGGAGTAATCTCGAAAATCAGCATAATAGAGTCATTATCTTGCGTGAAGCCTATAACTCCTCGTTAAGCGCTACTTTGAATGAAACCATAAGAACCCTTACAGTAATTGCTACGATAGTCCTTCCCCTCACATTAATAGCAGGCATTTATGGTATGAATTTTGATGTCATGCCAGAATTGCAATGGTCATACGGTTATTACTATGCGCTGGCTCTGATGGCTGCAGTGGGTATTTGCTTGATTTCTTACTTTAAGATAAAGAGATGGATTTGAATCAGTCTGTTCTCTAGAATCCAAGCCATACTTACTATCCACAAAGCGATGAACTGATCATGTTACCTACGCCTCACACATAACACAGTTGCATCAGCTACTGCATAGATTGCATTATGACACCAATCTTGTTGTTATTGTTGTTTGGAAACCAGATATTTCCATCTTCATCATCAGCATAGATAAATCGAATTATTGTACCCGGAGTCGGCAAGTCATATTCTTGGATTGTGTTAGTACTTTGATCCAATTTGCCTACCTTGAAAGCATTAGTCATACTGAACCATACATTATCAAAAATGTCGACCCAAATCGCGTAAGGGCCAGAGTCTGGAGTAGTAGTCTCAAATTCTTTGAACTCGTTTGTTTTCGGATCGAAACTACCTATCTTCGCACCATTATATTCCGTGAACCATAGCTTGCCGTTGCTATCTATTGCAATTCTCCTTGTCCCGCTATCGTTGGTTGGTGTTGGGTATTCAGTTATTGCACCAGTCTTTGCATCTACTTTACCTATTCTGTGGCCAGTTAGTGCGGCATACCAAGCATTTCCTTCAGAGTCGACAATGATCCCATATGGAGACGAGCCTGGTGTTGGTGTCGGAAATTCATCTATAATGCCTGTAGTCAAGTTGAGCCTACCAATCTTGGAAGCTTGGATTTCTGTGAACCATATGACTCCATTTCCGATAATGGGAGTGTGAGGACCAGAATTTGGTGTTGGTGTCGGAAATTCATCAACCTGCCCGGTATCAACATTGAGTTTTCCGATCTTTGAGCCTTCCATTTCGGTAAACCAGATGTTCCCATCCTGATCAACTACTAGGCCATGGGGCCTCGATGATGGCGTAGGGACATCAAATTCTTGGAATTGCTCAGTCGTTTGGTCAAACTTGCCTATTTTGTTGGTGTTTATCTCTGTGAACCACACAATCCCATTTCTCTCATCAACTACAATGTCATGGGGAGCTGAGTTTGGCGTTGGTACTTCCCATTCTTTGATTGTAATCCCTGCCTGCTGGGCGTAAGCATGAGGCGTAACCAAGAACAATATTATGATGATAATAATTCCACTGGAAGGTACCATTGTCAGAGCAGTCAAGGTTTTTCTCCCCTACAACTTAGTATATGTCAAAAAAGTTTAATTATGTTTAGATTTTGTTGAATGTGCCTATAAGTATATTTCATCGACTACATATTGTGAATATTTTTCTTCTCCCTCGAATCCCTAATCCCTCTTTTGTTCCATTAACAGCCTTTACATGACTAGTAGCTTATTCTAATTCTGCAAGAAGCTCACCATCAATTTCATAGGCACTAAGAGCCTCATAAATCCATAAACATATCCTGACATATACGACCACATCTCCTAATTATCCTGATTCATAAGCCTCCTTTAATTTCGCAATATCCAATTTTTTCATTTGAAGAAAGGCTTCTGTCACCTGCGCAATTTTCTTAATGTCATTATCGTTGAGCATCTTGTCCATAAGATTGGGAACTATCTGCCACGGGAGGCCATACTTGTCTTTGAGCCAACCGCACTGCTCTGCGTCCGGATACGCTGAGAGTTTTCCCCAGTAGTAGTCAATTTCTTTCTGAGTCTCACAGTGCACTATAAATGAAATCGCTTCATTGAATGCAAAGTTGTGTTCACGTGCACTGTCCATGGCGGCAAACTCCTGGCCTTCGAGCATGAATGAGGCATGCTTTATAGTTCCTTCCTTGTCGGGTTCTTCACCTTTGGTGTAGCGTAGGATATCGCCAACTCTTGCACTGTCGAATACTGATGTGTAAAAATTGATCGCTTCTTCTGCCTTTCCGCACTGCTTGGCGACAAACATGAGCGTCGGAATGATTCTCTGTTTTATCTTGCGGTCGCCCATGAAGATGAGTTGCCACGAAAGACCATACTTATCCTGCACCCATCCGTACTTCTCACTGAACGAATACTCGCCAAGCTCCATAAGTGCCGTGCCGCCTTCAGTCAGTTTCTTCCACAATTCCTCTACTTCTTCCTTTGTGCGGCAGACGACAAGAAATGATATGGATGGATTGAATTTGAAGAGGGGGCCTGCGCTGATGAGTGTGAATTCCTGACCTAGAAGTTCAACAGTGAAAATCTCAACGGTTCCAGAGGGGGTGTTGTGAAGTGTTGTCATGTTCTTGATTTTTGAGTCCTTAAAAATAGAGGTGTAAAATTGGGATGCTTCTTTGGCATTGTTATCGAACCACAGATGCGGGGTGATTTTTTGCGTAATTGTCTTGTTCATATAGATATGGCCTGTATCAAATGACATAAAAGGCGTTACTGCCTATGGGCAGGTTCCATGATCCACCGATTACCGGGTAGCTGGCTAGCTACAGGATCTATTCTATCGGATGAGAATAAGAGCAGAAAAGAGAGTCGGCGTTACAATAAAAAATAGAGTTACTGCTATATACTGGGATAAATCGTCAAAATCTTTCTCGCTCTCTCTAGTACTGTGCGTCCGATAACTTTACACGGTTGTTGTAGTGCATCATATCGTGTAAGTATGCCAGAAATCCTTGTATGTGGGGCGATAAACTGGGACACCATCCTGTTTGTAGATAGACTCCCGAATCCTGGAGAAGAAGTACGTGTAAAGAGAGTGATTTCTCTTCCCGGTGGCAAGGCAGCCAATACTGCTATAGCGGCAGCGAGAGTATTGGGTGCAAATAGTGTTGGCGTCATAGGAATGCTTGGAGTCGATGATGTAGCCGACAGTCAGACTAAGATACTCCAGGATGAAGGGATTGACACTTCTCTCATATTTCATCATGAGGGAATGCTTTCAGGGCAAGCTTACGTCGTTGTTGACAGCAATGGCGAAGATCTGATTTTGACGCATCAGGCTGCAAACTTGGCCATCGGACCAGAGCTCGTTGCACGTCCGGAAGTGCTATCGGCAGTCAATAATTCGACTACGATAATAGTTATAGACCCACCACTTGATGTTGCAGGCTCGCTCATAATATACGCTAGAAGGACTGGCAAGAAGATTATATGGGCACCTGCCCTTCTAACCAATTACGGTCTTTCTGCAGTGCAAAGATATGTTAGCGGTGTAGATTACCTGATTCTAAACCAGCAGGAGGCCAGGTCTCTGACACAAGTAGACGATGGCGTCCAGGCATGTACTATGATATCTAATGCCCTCAGGGGTAGAAAGATTGTGGTGACTCTTGGTGATGAGGGATGCGTGCTCTGCACGGATGGAAGAAGCACCATGATCCCACCTATGCATCTTGCTTCCTTTGATCTAAAAATAGTAAGCACTGTAGGAGCAGGAGACGCCTTTGTCGGAGCGTTTGCGGCATTCAAGCTAAAAGGATTTGAAGATGCCCAGGCTCTATACATTGCCAATATAGCTGCGGCGCTAAAGACAGCGAGAGAAGAGACAAGGGCGAGCCCCACTTATGAGGAGATAAAGCAGTATCTAAACAATGACTATAGCAGAGGCTTGCTATAGAGGTATTATATATCAAGATGACAGTCCTTCTTTGCAGAAGAAGGATGTAGTTGCGAGTTCTGAGAAATTACCAGCAAGCAAAAATTGAAACCATTTCTTCAAACTAGGGATTGATTCCTTTAGTGGTTCAGAGGATGGACCTCTACCAGTACTTTTTGGGCTGGCAAATAGTCTCTCTCTTAAAAGCATCATGTTTCATTTCCTCTAGGAAGTGGGTGTATGAGTGTTCGAAACAGCATCATCTTTTTTTATTATCGCTAACGCATTGTAACTAATTCTGCCAACTCATCGTATCCTCTCTATCCTTTAGATAATTCATAAAAATAAAGGCAGCATTTTGACTAACAATTAGTTAGGAATTATGGTATCCATTGTTGTCTTTGCATATGTTGCCAATTGATTATTATTGCTGGAGTATATTGGTGGATACTGGACCTCTAGAAGAGTCTGTTGTCCTCCACTATCCGAGATTAACCATTCTACAAAATCCAATATTGATGCCTTCCTCTCCTCTTCATCATAGTTAGCCAATAACGATCCATAATAGAGTCCAACTATGGGGTAAGAGCCATTTACAAGCCTACTTGCGTTTAAGGTAGGTGGTTGTTGTTGTGAAGATGGTGATCCATTTGTACTGGAATTGTGAAATTGAAGAGCAAGATTTACGGCCTGACCTATCGACTGAGTTGAAGGGACAATGTAGTCGCCATCCGCATTTCCAATTGCTGCATACGTCATTCTGGTCTGTACCGCATATGAAAAATCTACATACCCTACAGAATACGGTGTTTTTCTAACCGTCTCTGCAAGCTCTGCTGGCCCTGAAGCGGCGATGCTATCGCTTGGCCAGTTTATAATATCCTGGAAACCAAGATACCGGTTGAGCAACAGCATAGAGCTGCTGCTATTGTTACTACTACTATTATTATTGTTGTTATCGTCACTATTGTGCACAACAATTATTTTTTCATTTGGGAGGTTCAGATTCGGATTCAGGTCTTTGATAGCTGCATCATTCCACTGAGTGATGCTACCGTTCAACATAAGGAATAATGTGGTAGAATTAAGTCTCAAGCCCGAGGGTATATCTGGAAAGCTTGGAATATTGTACACTATAGACACAGCTTGAGGACTCAATGGAATATACATAGCACCGTTCTCATTAGTAATTCCCACTATTGCTAAGTCACTCTCCTCTGCTTTAGCTTCCTTTATTTCTATGTCTGTCAAATATTCTACGTCTACATTACCTGATGAGGCGGGTTGCTGATTTTCATACTCAGCAGCCCATCTCTGAACAAAAGGAAATGCTGAGGTTGTAGATACAATATCGATCGTTGTCGGTATAATGGAGGAGGAGGAGGATGATAATGATTCTGTTTGAGAGCTGATGTTATCATTAGCAGTAGGATCAGTCCTCTCAGCCACATCAGGCGTAGGAGGTTGGTCAGATCTTGGCTGGAAATAAGATGTAAATGCAAATGAGGTTATTGCTACCATTGCTATCGCAACTGACACAATTATTAATAGTGAGATTATGACTGTTTTTTTCTTCTTGCTCAAAATAACTATGCTACATACACCTTCTTTTTAAGATAATTAAGAAATGTCATCATCAACCACCAGTGTTTTTGAAAGTGTCATTTTCCTTATGCTCCTTGCTGTAAGATAGTACAGGAAACAGGCGATTCCAAAAAGTACAGGATACCACCATACTATACCATAAAATGAGAGGTTAAGCGGCGTCATTACGTCTTTTGGCCATTCCCCAAAAAGAGCAAAGTAGGACACATCTTCAAGCCATATAAAATTTAGTATGTTACCTGTGCCCCACAAAAGACCTTGCAGCTTTACAGCCTTGGTTGTTCTAAAAACCAGTTTGTCAAAAAAAGGGTTAAACGATATCAGAACTGCCAAAAGCAGCAGTATGACATGATAAAAGTACAGCTGGTAAACAATATGGATATTCATAGGGTAAACCAGCACACCAAGTCCGATAGGACTTGCAAGTAGCATATGTTCTATCAATCCATAGAGCATTGCAAAGAGAAATATTGAGAGTGCGGATGTGAGGTTTACAGGCCTCAACGGAAACCTCTTGCTAAAAATGAGTGCTGTCATTTACCTTTTGTTTTTATATGGCTGCTTTACCATTTATGGCTACTGCTATGAAATGTCAAAAATAGCTCGAATGTTAAAATCTTCTCAAGCAGTCGTGAGGTTATCTGTTGAAGATAGTGTATATACACATCCTTTGGAAATATTTACCTCTAGCAGGAATGACGCAGAGACCTTATCAACACATGGTTAATTAGAGATGGTGGTTTTCCACAGGGCAGGTATTCAGGACAATTTCGCAGGTATGGCTAATAGAGTATACATTCTTCTGTGCCAGCATCCTAGGCGTTCTAAACATGGAAAATTGTGCAAGGTTTGATATTCTCTATATTATGACCTGCTAGCCAGATAGAGTCACTTAGATGATCAATTGTCCAGTTTTAGATGTATCGTTGTTGAATTGTTTTTGATCATTAGTCTCCACCGAGTTCTTTCCGAAGCCCAGGCACGACGCGGGTGCCTATCAATTCGATAGCTCGCATAATCTTCTCTTGTGATAATGAGCCTGGATTCATCTGAAAAGTGATACGCGAAATGCCACCACCTAGCGCTTTGCTATGTCGAACGATCTTCTTGACCACGTCATCCGGATCACCGATGAGCAATGCGCCTTGCGGACCTCGCTGAGCGTCAAAGCCTGCTCGAGTCATCGGACGCCATCCGCGCTCCTTTCCAATCTCGGTGAAGGTACGCGCATATCCTGGAAAGAACTCATCGGCGGCCTCTTGAGTTGTCTCTGCGACATATCCAAGCGAATGTATCCCCACCTTCAATTGAGCAGGTGAATGTCCTGCTCGCCTCCCAGCCTCTCTGTAGAGATCGATTAGTGGCCGGAATTGGCGCGTTTCGCCGCCTATGATTGCGACCATTAAGGGCAGTCCAAGCAATCCTGCACGGATAAATGATTCCGGGGTTCCACCAACACCCAACCATATAGGTAAAGGATTCTGCAAGGGCCTTGGGTAGACTCCCTGTCCAGTCAAGGTAGGCCTATATTCGCCGGACCAATGCACGTACTCATTGTCACGAATCTTCAGCAGCAGATCAAGCTTTTCTGCGAAAAGAGAGTCGTAATCTTCTAATTGAAGGCCAAATAGGGGGAATGCCTCAATGAAGGAACCACGTCCCACAACCATCTCTGCCCTACCTTGCGACAGAAGATCAAGGGTTGCGAATTCTTGAAACACCCTTACTGGGTCGGCTGCGCTTAATACCGTTACGGCACTAGTGAGACGTATACGTTGTGTTCGCGCGGCCGCAGCTGCTAGGATGATAGCAGGAGCCGAATCAAGGAACTCTCGACGGTGATGCTCACCGACTCCAAATACGTCCAACCCGACCTGATCGGCATATTCGATTTGTTTTACCAAATTTTGCAAACGCTCAGATGGACTGACTGCTAGGCTAGCGTCGTCAAATGCCGCTGCGAAGCTATCAATTCCAACTTGCATTTTTGGAACTATTTCTTCTTCTCTTGCCTCATCTTTCTGCATTACTTGTACTTTTGAGACAGGATGTGCTTTGTGTTGATTAGAAGGCGAATTTACCTTATCTGCTAATGAATCTTTAACCATAGTGTCATAACCAATGTGATCCTATTTAAGACCAGTAGCGATATCTTACTTAGTAAGTCAGGAGTACCGGACATAGTTAGCCTAAGTTAACCTACAGTTTGCAGATACTGGGCTGTGACAAGAGTAGTGGAGAAGATACGAAAATACTCAGCAGCTGCCGACTCACGCGATTCATGATTGATAATTTGTACTCTGCCTGAGAATAATTCTCATTGCTTGAAACAAGTTCTCTTGAACTAAATAATGAATTTGCTAGTTGCCAGAATTGTTGATCATTGTTCATGATGGTGGTTTTGACCAAAAAGCTTCAAACCTCTACATGAAAATATTTCATCTGGAAGGAGTATTTAGGAAAGGTTTGGTATTGACATTTCCTTTGCTTTTCCTCGCAGAAATACCGCCAAACCAATTGATACTAAAGATAAAACGACAGCCGTTAGAAATATGGAATTGTATGCATTTGCACTTGGAAATGATGCAGTATGCCCTGCTATTACCAGAGGGGATTGATTTGCCTGCATATACATGCCTGCCAGTGCAGGTCCTATTGAACTGCCAATGATTCTCATAAGGTTGTTCGTCCCAAGTGACATTCCTGTGTGTTGTATAGGAGTTGCTAGCATAGTGACATTCATTGCTCCTACATTTGTCAAAGATAGTCCTGTTGATAGTACTGCTAGGCCAAGAGAAATTGTCATTAGGTCAGAATGAAATGCCAATAGCGCCAAAAAGCCTGCAGTTGTAACTGCAATACCTATGATGAGTGGTCTGATAGATCCCATCTTGGCAACTATCAAGCCTGAAGTTGGACCAAATATCAGAAGCACAATTGCAAAAGGCAATTGCACATATCCGGCCTCTGCTGCATCCAATCCAAAGCCAAAGGGCTGTGGATTTCTTACAAGTACGGGTATTGTTTGGAACACCATGAACATCGAAAAGCCTACAACCAGTATTATGATATTACTAGGAAGTATAGCCTTGTGCAAGATTAGCTTAAAGTCAACAAGGGGATATTTCTCTCTCCTTTCTATAATCACGAAAAGCGCAAACGTGCCGACTCCTAGTATTATTAAATAATACACCAGAAGACTAGGCGAAGCGCTACTAATACTACTATTTCCAGTTGTTTCTGAAAGTGTCAGTGCAAGCAAAAAAGACGTAATAAAAGTCGCAAGTGTAATTGCGCCTTTGACATCAACTTTTCCGTTCTTAGGATGACTAACTGCTACTCGAGTATTCCCTGCCATACTATACGGATTTTCTGCTCTCTTGACTTCATGGCTTTGCTTCTTATAGTTGAACTTGCTGTTTATTACAAACAGTGCTATTGCAATTGGGATGGCAGAAAGGAATGTTGCTTGCCATCCATAGTTTTGAATTACGATACCTCCAAGCAAAAGACCTAAAACCGCTCCTGAGGCAAACATCGAGGAAATGACGCCTTGGCCTATAGACATCTTCTCCCTAGGAAATTGGTCTCTTATTATGCTAAATGCTATTACAAACATGGCCATTCCTACCCCCTGTACCGCTCTTGCTGCAACCATAAAGTAGATGTTTGGTGAAAAGCCTGCCATGGTTAGCCCTATTATATAGGCAGCTAATATTCCAAGCAGAACTTTCTTTTTTCCGTATATGTCTGCCAATTTTCCTGCAATTGGTGTCATGACTGCACCGGAAATTAGATACGCAGTCAGTATCCAAGCCGACATGCTATATGACACATCAAAATAGCGGATAAGGTCAGGAATAGCAGGTATCAACATGGTCTCCGCATACATGGCCATAGTTGCAAGGCTGGCTAGAACTGCAAGGGCTTTCCATGCAGAAAATGGAATCCTGACGTTATCAGAATTATTATCATTATGAGATGGTTCGGCTTTTTCCAACGAAATATCTGGTGCTATTTGTCTGTCATTCTATATAGTGCTAACGTATATGCAATTGCACATTAGTGACACGAATTTTTAATACTATTTTGCTCTTTCAAGTAGCCATGAGTTCTGAGCTGAAAGAAGAACATGCCTTCCACATGGACCATTTAGACTTGGAGATTCTCAAAATTTTGGCTAATAATTGCAGAACATCCTATAGAAGCGTGGGGCTCGCCCTTGGCCTGACTACCAATACTGTCAAGAGGAGAGTAAAGCTTCTGATCCAAAACAAGATCATAGAGAAATTCATAACAAATCTGAATTTTGCTGTCCTCGGGTACAGGATGAATTGTCTTCTCATAATTAGACATCAAAATTCAAACCTTGATGAAATAGCCAAGGATTTGCATAGATTTGGAAACATCTATCTTCGCATAAATGCGATAGGTGGAACATCTGTTTTTGGAATTATCGTCAGGCCAAGTATGGAAGAGAAAATCATGTTACTGAAAGAAACATCGAGCCGTGATTTATTGAGAGTAGCAGAAAAAGACAGCACAGCTTCCGTAAATATCAGAGATATCTTTATCGGATACCATACTTCGCATTTTAAACTAGCTGAAACGGATCTAAAAATAGTAAGATGCCTACTTTTCGACCCTAGAATGACAATTATCGATATATCCAATACAATTTCAGTCTCACGCAGAACCGTCATTAGAAGGATTGAGACTATGACAGAGAATCGCTTACTCAACTTTGGTCTTGTATACAATCCCTCTGCAATGAAAGGATACAATTACTTCTCAATATTGGCTCAGGCTGATAAGAGCTTATTCCATGACATCACCAAAAGGATCTACTCAGATTTATCGCGTTACCTTCTGAGGCATCCTACGCTCATTCATAAAGACGTTATAATACTCAATCTCTATAGTGAAAATGTATTTGATATTGAGAGAATCTTTAGGAAAGTGGAATCTTTGCCAGGGGTAAAAAAGGCAGAGGTCTTTCAGCCGCTAGATATTAAATGGCTGCAGGACTGGCTGATAACAGAAATCGATGAGCGAGTGAAGAAATGAGAAAAATTTTTTACTAGTTGTGCTGTTTAAAGAAGATGATTGCAAATATCTGATATATAGAGAGAGGGTGTAAATAAATTACTTCTCCTTTACCATATCCCATGGAAATTGTTTATTCTTTTTGTAGTATTCAACTAGCCCGCCTTCAAGCAGTACCTTGCGCATAAATTCAGGAACCTGCTTTGCAGGAAAATATTCATGCGTCCTCAAATTTTCAACCTCAAAATTAACTATGTCCACTTTAAGTTCATCTCCTTGAACTACTCTGTCTTTTATATTAGGAATTTCAAGAGCCGGAAGCCCTATTGTAAAAGCGTTCCTATAAAAAATCCTTGCAAAACTTTCGGCGATTACCGCAGCAATTCCAGCGTATTTTAAAGCCACGGGAGCCTGTTCTCTACTCGATCCTCCACCGAAATTTTTTCCTGCGACTATAAAATCTCCTTTGCTTATCTTTTTGTGAAAATCAGGATCTATGCCATACATAGCATACTTTGCCATTTCATAGGGGTCATTTGTTCTACTCTTGAACCTAAATGGAATTATTATGTCTGTATTGATATCGTCACCAAAGACCCATGCCTTTCCCTTTGGAGTCGATGTGTGAATTAACGGAGGCGGAGGTGTTGACGAAGGCGGTGCTGGCGCCATGACTGATGAGCTAGGACTGGATGTCGGTGGATCTGTGGCTGGTGGAGTAGCAGTATTATTACTACTACTCAGATTACTCATGTCATGTACCTCCTAGGATCGGCGATCTTTCCTTCTATTGCAGATGCAGCAACTGTTGCAGGAGATGCGAGATATACCGTAGAAGTTAGTGCCCCCATTCTGCCTACAAAATTCCTAGAAGAGGAAGAAATACAGATTTCCTCTTCACCTAAAGCCCCGAGGTGAGTGCCTACGCAAGCACCACATGTAGCATTTGTAAATACGGCACCAGCATCAAGATATATCTGAACATATCCTCTTCTGATCGCCTCCTCATACACCTTGATGGAAGTAGGCGTTACGATGCATCTGGTGTTTTTATGCACCCTTCTTCCTTTTAGTATTCTTGCCGCCACTTCTAGATCCTCAATCCTCCCATTTGTAGCAGAGCCAATGAAAGCTTGATCAACTTCTAATCCAACCATCTCATCAACTGAATGAACCACATCAGGATGATCAGGGCCTGCAACCATAGGCTCTATCTTGTTACATTCAATTTCCATTTTGTCCAGGTACTGCGCATCTTGCCCTGGTTGAATCTGTATAGACTGTTGATCGCTGTTTTTGTTTGCTCTTGGATTTTGGTCTAGGTAGTCCTTGGTTATCTTATCAAAGGGAAATACAGAGATCTTTGCTCCACATTCCATAGAAGCATTGCTTATGCAGGCTCTAGAATCCATAGTAAAATCCTTTCTTACTTTATCATCTGAAAAGAACCATTCCAATGCCCTATAATTTGCCCCATCTTCACCCATTTTCCCAATAAAGTCTAATATCAGGTCTCTAGCAAATACACCATTTTCAAAATTACCGGACAATACTACTTTAATGGTCTCAGGTACACGTAGCCACATTCTTCCCGATGCCCATATAGCAGCAATTTCAGTACTTCCAATTCCCGTGGCAAATGCTCCCACACACCCAGCTTGGCATGTATGAGAGTCTGCTCCAAGAATTATCATGCCTGGCGATGCAAGATATTCGAGGATGTGCTGGTGAGAAATTGAGCCCTCAACTAACATACAACCTTGATCTGCAGCAAACTCTCGCATCATGGCATGCAAATTTGCGACCTTTTCGTCTGCAGCTGGAAATGTATGATCGATTACCAGAAGGACCTTTGATGGATCTCGTAATTTGTCAATTCTCATTTCTTTCAAAGATTTGATAGCTAATGGCCCAGTACTATCTTGAGCCATTGCTAGATCTACATTTACTATTGCAATATCCCCTGCCCTGAGATGTTTGACACTTGAGTCCTTAGTAGTATTGGAAGAAGAGGAGAAGAGATCTACAACAGACTTCACACTGAGCGCCTTCTCTGCAAATGTTAAAAAATTATCTTTCAATATCTCTTTTGCGCTATCAGTAGCCACCTGAGGATCTGTTTGTTGATAATTAGCGGTTGTCAAAGTTATAGTACACTTGGAAATTATTTGTTTTAAACGTTTGAGATATTAATCTGCTTGCTAAGGGCCCATCGAAGCAGCAAGCGTTATGGTTATGAACATTGAAATCTATCAGGGATCCTCTAAAGAGCCTCGGTTATGAGGCCTAGCTTATCTGTAAGCTCCATGTTTTGAGAGTAGTCAACGGGACATGTAATTACAGAGACCGCATCATCTTCTAGAGTAGATTTTAAGGTTGGAAGGAGCTCTTCGGTACGATTGATCCGATATCGCTTCGCTCCAAAGCTTTCGGCGTATTTGACAAAATCCGGAGTATGAAAATCGACAGAAGAATGATGTCCTAGCTCCAAATCCATTTTCCATTTAATCAGTCCGTAAGAATGGTCTTCCCAAACCAGAACCACAATAGGTATGTACTCTCGTACAGCTGTTGCCAACTCTGAGCTAAGCATCAGGAATCCTCCATCTCCGACTGCAGCAAGCACCTTGCGTTCTGGCCAGGCGAGCTTGACTGCTATAGCTCCAGGCAAAGCGAACGCCATAGTTGATAGCCCGTTTGAAATAAGACACGTATTGGGCTTATAGGTTGGATAAAGGCGAGCCATCCACATCTTTAGTGCACCTGTATCAACTAGTACGATATCTGACTCTCCAAGTGCCAGACGAGTATCTGAGACTATTCTCTGAGGTTTAACAGGGAATGAATCATCTCTGGCTCCCTCTTCAAGCTCTTCTCTGAGCAGGTCCACAATCTTGCAGTTTTCCGCTTTCAATCCTTCTTTAGGGTTCACATCTTTTACAAGGTTATCAAGTGCCATCGATAGGTTGCTCTCAATGCCAACTGCAACAGGATAATGTATGTCAACTTCTGCAGGATATCGAGAAATATGTATGATCTTCTTGTCGCCCTTTGGGTTTATACGTATTGGGTCAAACTCTTGAAGGTCGTAGCCAACACAAACTAGTGTATCTGCCAGATCAAATCCAAAGTTAACGTAATCATGTAGCATAAAGCCGACAGTCCCTAACGCATTTGGATGCTTGTCTGGAAATACTCCCTTTCCCATGAAAGTGGTTGCCACAGGAATATGGAGGTGTTCCGAGAACCGAATTAGCGCATCCTGAGCGTTATCTCGCGCGGCGCCATGACCTGCAAGCACAATAGGAGACTTTGCTGTCTCCAATACCTTGGCTGCGCGAGAGACCTGCGATGGAGAGGGTGCACTATCATATACCTGCGACCGAAGCAGAGGCTGTAGGCTTGGAGATACTGACACTCCTTCGAGATCTTGTGGGATACAAAGATAGCAAGACCCAGGACGTTCTGTCTCGGCAACCTTGAACGCCTTTCTTACCATTTCCGGTACAGCGCTGGGAATCTTTATCTCTGCTGCCCACTTTGTTATAGGCTTGAACATATTGACGAGATCCACAAACTGATGTGTTTCTTTGTACTGGCGGTTAAGGCCCACTTGGGCACTTATAGCAACCAAGGGGACGCTATCTGTATGTGCATCAGCAGTTCCCAATAGCAGGTTAATGGCTCCAGGTCCAAGCGTTGCACTACATACTCCAGCTTTGCCAGTCACGCGACCGTACATCTCCGCCATAAATGATGCAGCTTGTTCGTGATGAACTAAGATGAAACGAATCGACGACCCAGTTAGTGCATCTATAAAGTAGATGTTTTCTTCACCAGGAATGCCGAAGATATATTTGACGCCTTCATTTTCTAGGCATCTGACTACAAGCCTAGCAACAGTTCTCGCATTTCCAATTGCAATCCTTTCTTCTTTTGCTACTTTGTCTTCCATGCTTGGTGTATGATCTCGCATACATAGCATTAAAAAGAAGCCCTTGTTATTGGATCGTTTTGGTATTATTCGAGGATTCTCTCTTTCCAAGCTGAATATAGGGGAAGAAGAGCAATCTACAAGCTCTTTACGATGATTTTTACATTTAATCCTCTATTGAATGTACACGAAAGATGATGTATTATTGTAATTGGTATATCTATCCGGAGTTACCCTAGAAGGTAGAGGTATATCTTGCATCTTTGTTGCTAGATACTTTTATTGTTGTCTGCCGCTTTTTATTCACAATGCTTAGAGTAATAAAATTCACTTCACATTCAAGCTGTACGTATATGCTTCTTTTAGTTGTCCTCTCATATTGAGACGGCACAAATGTAAAAATGGCCAATTTGATATCCCAAAATTGGGTATAGGTAAGCGGAAGATGTAGACATATTTGCAGTCTATTGCAACATATGCCTAGTGCTTATTACTCAGCATAACCTTGTAGACTTTCCATTTACCTCTATTTAGTATTTCAAAGTGATAATACTTAGGGCACGCCAGCCAAAATTTGAAAGTAACATTTTTTTGTCCAGTCTTTATATATGCGATAAAAAGTCTTGAGAGGTGTACGGTAGCCCTTGGCATCAGAAGCATCACCAACACCAGATCATCAGGATGAGGATGTAACGGAAAAGACAGAAGTGATATATGGTGCTGAAAATGTGCTCAACCGTGCAATACAAGGTATTCCTTTAGCGAAGGAAACTATAGACCTTTGCGGCGAGGAAGACGGCCCATCTGCAATAGTCGCAAATGAGTCAGTACTGCAAAGGTATATCGATGCAGGCAACAGGGGAGTAAGAATAAGGCAGATCACAGAGATCAGCAAGAACAATATCCTTCAATGTAAGAAATTAATGGAATTTATGGAGATACGACACCTTGATGGGCTCTATGGCTATTTCGTAATAGTAGATGGAAAGCAGTTTATCTCTCATGCCTATGGGCAGGAAGCTAAATCGTTTCCCCATATGGTGACAAGCACGGTAAAGGTATTTGTTCAGCAGCAGCAATATTTTTTCAATACCCTGTGGGAAAAAGCAATCCCAGCGGAACTTAGGATAAAGGAGATTGAGGAAGGCAGGCCACCAGAAAAATTAGAGATCATACAAGATACACAGAAATCAATTGGTCGTGCCTTTGATATAATGAGCAAAACAAAGAAGGAGTTGTTAGTTCTGTTTGCTACGCAGAGTACATTTAGTTTTGCTTTGCAAGGAGAGGCAGCTGATATTTACAGAAGAATTTCTGAAAATGGCGTTACAATAAAGTTGCTCGTACCAAGAGGACGAGCCGCCGCAGAGATTGAAGAAAATAGTGAGCACATAATAGCAAAAGTAAGAGAAGAAATATCTCCTTCTATAAATCTTAGATTCTCAAATGTAGATCTAAATACAAGAATTACCATCATGATTTCTGATAGAAATGAGTTTATGAGCTGGGAGTTAAAAGACGATACCTTAAATGACCCTTACCTCGCTGGCGGCATAGCCACCTACTCAAATATTAAAGCGCTTTCTAGCTCATACGCAATCATATTTGATAACCTTTGGAAGACAACAGAGCTTGCAGAGAATCTTCGTATAGCAAACATCAAACTAGAAAAAAATGATAAAGCCATGAAAGACTTCATTAACATCGCAGCACATGAGCTTAGGACGCCATTACAGCCAATACTTGGCTTATCAGAAATGGTGTGTGCTGCTGATCCTACTGCTGATCCTAAGCAGCAGAGGAAACTCGTTGAGGTAATAAATAGAAATGCTCACAAACTTGAGAACCTTGCAGAAGATATTCTTGATGTTACTCGAATAGAGAGCGGACGTTTGCAACTCTCAATGAAAAAAATAGATCTTTATGAATTAGTTGAGAGAGTAGTGTCAGACTTTCAAAGGTCCCTATCAGCAGATGGCAAAATTAAAATTAACTATCAGAAATCGGGCGATGATCGTGATGAAGGTGATGATGGCGATCACGGAATATCACATCTTCCAGTCCTAGGAGATCCTGGGAGAATAGCACAAGTATTATCAAACTTGCTTGGAAACGCACTAAAATTTACCAAAGAGGGGATGATCAGTGTAAGAGTCGGAAAAAGAGTTAGTCCCACTTATTCCGAAGCTGTAGTTTCCATATCCGACTGCGGACCGGGCATAGATGCCGAAGTTATGTCTAAGCTATTTGAAAAGTTTGTATCAAAATCTGAGAAGGGAACAGGATTGGGGCTTTTTATTTCAAAGAGTATTGTAGAGGCTCATGGAGGGAAGATATGGGGAGAGAATAATAAGGATAGAAAGGGAGCTACGTTTACCTTCACATTGCCTTTGGCAATATGACTTTGATAACACCTTTTACTGCATGCTAAAATTCATTTAAATGGTAAATTGTAACTACCTTTTTGCAAATAATGATAAATAGAATTTCAGATTAGTAGAGTGATTGCGTCATTATGTGAATGAAAAAACAAAATTGAAGAACACAATATTTGCTGCTCTAATGGCAGCATCATTGCATTAACTTTTGCACTACTAAACTATGTTTCAACAAAGCACAAGATATGAATAATCAAACTGTATCAAATTATTTCAGTAAGTGCTGCAATGCAATACTATATGGTATATGAATTGTCATTTTGTCAGTAGCCAGATTATATATGCCATAAGCAGATTTTATCTCAAGATTGGTGTAGCTCTTGTTTAACCATTGACCAACAACTTCTGCATTATTTGCATATATTTGAAAATCAACTCTAGTGTTTTGCTCATCAATTCTAGTGGGATTGACGTACACCTGCACATCTGATGCGTTGATTATATGATCCATTATCTTATACTGTAAGCTAGGAATATTGTAAACTGACGCGTTATATTCTGTCACTACGCTATGTTTTATTGTATCATTTGGAAATATTTGTGCCCCATTAATATCAAAAGTGTATTCAAATGCGTCTAGGAAAAAGAAAACAAGGTTATTATCCAACAGCATTTCTTCTCCACCTAGTGATGATGACTGTGCTTCAGACTGAATGGTCACAACTGGGGTTGTGGTCAATGAAATAAACAGCAGCATAGCTGAAAATTGTGCTTGCAACTTTGAACTCAAAGTAGTTTAGAATTTCTTATCAATCTTAGTACTGCATCTCGGAGCATGGCGATATAGTTGAAGTACAAGTTGAAAAATTAGGAAAGATCAGAAAATCTGTAGTTTTTGTAGCTTGTTCAAATAGTAATCAGGATAACTAATGCATAATTCTGGCACAATTATAGTAGTATTTGTTGTTAAGGTCCCGTTCCTTTCCATGAAACTTCTTGTATACTGCCATATGTAGCTTCATATTTAAAGTCAAAGTATCCATCATCTACCACAAGCATCCTTGATGACGCCATATCCATTCTTGATGATTCAAAGCCACCGGAAGGAAATTCGAGGACAACACGATGTACTTTGCCTGTTATAGGATTTCTTATGGGTTCAAGCTGGCATTCGCATATGCCTTCTGCCTTAACTTGGCTTCTTATTCCATTAGACCGGAAGGTGATTTTAGCTCTCCTCGGCTCTTCAAAGTGATCAAGAGTCGCATCATAAACATTAAACGCCGAGCCCTTGGCCTTTCCAGTCATTATCTTTGATAAGACATCAAATTGTTCCTCACTTGCTCTGTTGTCTATATACATAGATGCCTTGCCATGACCTTCGTGAATTGCTCCCGGATATGATCCTATCCAAACTAAATTCAGTGCATCTAGCTTTACGTTTCCATAATTTCCTTCTTTAATATGAATCCCAAACAGACCTTCACAGCTTCCATGAGTGGGTCTTGCATTAAATTGGCAAGGACAGCCCCAATCACAGTTGCAGCTATCAAGATAAAGACCGCGCAACTGCCATCTTGTCTTAGGCCGGGGGTTAGTCTGAACTCTCATATGCTTCAGGAGGTGGTGTAAAATATTTAGGCTTTATTCACTTTATTATTTGATTGTGTGGCTCAGCCACTGATCGTGCACAAACGTTGAAGCT
The DNA here is from genome assembly GCA_036844865.1 of Nitrososphaera sp. Taxonomy (GTDB): domain Archaea; phylum Thermoproteota; class Nitrososphaeria; order Nitrososphaerales; family Nitrososphaeraceae; genus Nitrososphaera. Next base: position 25,672 of record DAIUEZ010000012.1, read on the forward strand.
ATAGCTGCCCTATTTCAAAATCACTTTTATCTTGGTCTTCATACTCAATGACTTCAGCCTGTCACTATAACTATTTTAATTTTCAGTTGACTTTTGCTTACTAGGGATGCAGTAATAGTTCTTCCTTCAGACCAATCTTGAAAATTTGGCATAGATCATTGTCTGTATGGAAAGCCCAGGTCAGCCTGTAGCTAATTGGAGATTTGGTATAGTGATGTTCTTTAATTAGTGGGAAAGATCTTATCTATACAGGACTTTTTTTATCATCCATAATTAAGGAATAGGACTAACCTTTTCATCTTTATCTGTCTTTTTTAAAGGTTTTCTCGAATCTATCTGTGCATACACCAAAAAATCTTTGAAAAAATTAGACTACTTTATGTGATTTGTTATTTGCCACTATTTGAGCATTCAGAAACATCATTATCTTAACTAATACTTCACTTCTTCCATTGAAACTGTTTCATCTAGTAAGATTATTGTTACTGCCGCCTGTCTGGGGAGGATTTGGAAAGTTGTTAAGAGGAGGGGCAGCAATAGCAACTCCTTGTTGAGCTTTAGCGATGTAATTCAGGATATATGGATTGTTAGGTGATAGGGCATTTATCTGTTGTAAGATATTCAAAGATTGTTGGAAATTTCCAGCCGAGTATTCAGTTAGAGCCTGCCTATACATTGTTGTAAATTGACTCTCAGTAGGCTGGACATTAGCTCTATTCAGGTAATCTTTTACTATGCTTACTGGGACTAGAAAGTTAAAACCTGGTGCTTCTTGAAGAGTACTTGGGTCTATGCTGCCAAATGTTGCAATTCCTATAACCCTGCCTGAAGAATCCAGTGCTGGACCCCCGCTGTTTCCATGCGCTATTGGAGCCTGCACTTGTATTGCCCTCCAGCCCTCAATAGTTGGCTGATAGCCGCTAAATTCGCCAGTTATCACCGAGGGCTCTTGCCCTGTGGGCGATAGAACAGGATTGGATGAGACCGCGCCAGGATATCCTATGACTATGATATCATCTAGCGGTCGAAGATCTGTATCGTTTCCAAGCGGGAGTGTGGGAAGATTCGTTGCTTCAATCTTTATTATCGCTACATCTTTTCCAGGAATGGGTGAGCCGCTTGCATGGGGTAACACTTCGGCACGGATTGGCTGTTCGCCAGTCTGAACTCCCGGTATGGAGTATCTGTTCAATACATATACAAAGGATTGTGTGCTATCAAGTGCAAGAGTTTGACGGTAATATTGGTCTAGGGCATTGATGTATGCATTCATTTGTTCTTCTGTTACGGTGATTCCAAGCTGCTGGGTCACGTAAGAGTTAACCCATTCATAATCCGAATTAAGGAGAGAAAGTATTGCGCTTTCAATGATGTCAGAATTTATCTGCTCCTGCGTAGGAAAGGCGACATGGGCATTAGTTACAATGTAGCCATTAGGAGTGACTATGAATCCAGAACCTGAACTTGATGAATTTGCTTCTATTTGACGAATATTATCAGTAGCACCAATATATCTCAACGGGTCTTGGAATAATAGGGCTGTTCTCCAATATTCAACAGACTGAGGATCATCTGGATCCAAAAGACCTTGTTCTGCAAGGTTATTCATCTCTTCTTCCATCAGACTATCAACAATACCCCAGTCATTGACAGAAACCACGCCAAACAATAAAGAAATTACTTGTACAACCGCTGGTTTAGCCAGGTCAACTATGACGCCTGGACTAAGCTCCGTTTGTGCTTGTAATAGAGGATTTACTTGTTGCTGCAACTGCTGTTGTTGTTCTTGTGTCTGAACATAATTCAAATCTAATACCGTATGAGGTACAATAAGAGTAAGAAGTATCATCATTATCGAGACCTTGGCTTTGATACTTGAAAGAAAACAGCTTTGAAATCTTAACACAGGA
>DAIUEZ010000013.1:0-14727 GCA_036844865.1 Nitrososphaera sp.
CTGGGGTCAAGGGCTCCAAAGGCCCCTATGCTTGGCCACTACATTCAGCGGAAAAAGAATTTTTCCCTCTACCGGGCTTCCGGGCGTAATTTCAAGTATCTAGGACATACTTATAATCTTAAGGCACTAATCATCCTCTCTGTCGGGTCTTCCATCCTTCTAAGGATGCGCGCCGCCCTTTTCTTTTGAGTCTGGATATATCCTTCATCAGACATCATTTTCGTGCCAAGCCTTACAAGCGATCTGGAGTCGACTGCACTCTTGACTAAACCTGATCTGATAAGGTATTTTTCAACATAAAATTGGATAGGTGCTATTGATATTGTAGGCTTGCCTAGGAGCGCTGCCTCAGCAGTCATTGTGCCACCTGCCCCGACAAAAAGTTGTGTAGATTTTATGAGATTGGTGCCCTCGACTACATTTCTTAGCACATGAACCTTGTTGCCATAGCGTGATTCTATGTCTGCTATCTGGTCTTTATATCTGCACAGCACTACAATGTTGGCTGACTGCCATAATTCGTCTACAAATCTATCGATCATTTTTATTGTATTAATTTTCTTGTCTGCAATGTATGATGCCTTGCTTTCCTCAAGTCGAAGAAGGATCATCTTTCTCTCTTGCTTCACTTCCTGTATGTCGTCATCATTATTATGGTGCTTAAGCCACGCTGCCGGATCAAGTGCCCTATAGTGTAGAATGTTCTTCTTTGCTATGCCATAACCTGACCATGCATAGCGTGGTATCACCCAAGGGCAATATAGCTTGCTTGTCAAGGGTATTGTAAGCTTTGCAACAGCTTCTGCATGAGGTGAGTCGTTAAAGCCAATATGCCTGATTCCAAGGCCAAAAGCTACCCGCGAGCCTTCTGGCGACGAAAAGGTGACTGCTACGTCAGGACCAAACTGCTTTACAACTTCTGCTAGCTCATATGTCCTGCGAGCGCCTTCACGCAGCTTATTGTATCTATCAGCTCCGCCATGGCTTCCGACGAATGTAAGATCTAGCTTTTTGATCCTAGCAAGCTCCACTGCTTCTCTGTATTTTCTTGAGGTGCAAAGAACTTCATGACCAGAATTGTGCAGCAAGTTGACTGCGCGCATGAAAAACATCACCTGCTTTGGCGTCAAAATGTCAAACCAGATCTTCAAGTATGCAATGTAGCTGGAAAGCCATTGGAAAAACCTTTTGTAGACCACTTGAGGTATATACGGAGGGATGAAAGGGGGAGCTTACTCTACACTTTGAGTGCTACGTCATCTTCTTCTACTACTGCTTCTGTTGCGGTATATGGCTTGAGCACTGAAGGATATAGAATAGCTTCCTCGATAGCCATAAACGGCTCCAAGGTTTCATTAATCGATGAATCAGTCCGGATGGCCATTTTGCTCAAGCCGGATATAGCAAGGACGTACCCAAATGTAAGCTCGCTTATGGAGGATGAGCCTCTCCTTGATCTACAGCCCATTGACATTGCGATAAGCAATGCCTCATACGTCTATTTTGCTCCCAGAATAAGGAAGGTCGGTCCGGAAGTCAAAAGCGACGTTATGACAAAGTTCAAGGATGCCATCAAGGCACTCAAGCGGGGAGCCTCTTTAATCTATATGCTTCCTACAGGAGTAGGTGGCAACAATGAAAACATTGCCCTTATAGAGCACATGACAGGAATGACCGTTGAGAAGGATATATCATATTATTACCTCCCCATGAGTACTATTACTACTGCCAGTTCTGAGACTCTGATAGGGTCAGTAAAACTTAAACACGATAATCATATTTCCAAGATGCTCTACGACCCGGACACGCGTCGCAAATTAAAGTTTGTCGATGTAAATTCCGCTGAGCTAGTTCACGTCATAAAAACGTTGAGCCACTACTCCGGTATGGCCAGCATCCTTGAAATCTGCAAAAAGGCCACTGATAACAATATCCTCAGTGAATTGATGCGCAGTACATTTGCCGACCTCTTTATTGACGATGTGACAAGTGGATTATATGACCTACGAATAATAGGATCGTCGCTTGATAGTACAGGGCCGCTTATGTATCTCGTCAACGGTAGCATTAAGGGCGTAGATGGCTACGTTAAGTTTCTTATTGACCAAATACGGGCAACACTGAAAAAGCGCGACCTTAAGGCAAGCAGAACAAAAGTTGCAATAGCATGGACACTTGACCCGCATGAAATGAGAGGGGACAGGATAGAACTGCTGTCCTCATTTGAGACAAAGATTAAAGACTATATTGGTGATGTAGAGCGTCACCAAGGGCAGACATTTGACCTATATCACACAGACAAGACAACAATTGTCATTGCGTGCTCCAAGACAGATTTTGAAAAGGTAATCTCAAAGAATACGGCAAACCAGGACTTTATAGTCATAAAGGCAAATCCACTTTGCGAAACAGTACAGGAATAATTAATTGCATAGCAGAGCCATATATGAAATATGGCTAATACTGGAGTCATAATCGTGTCAACGTTTCCAAGCGAAGAGTTGGCCTCGAGGGTTGCCCACCTGGTCGTAAGTGCAAAGTTGTGTGCCTGTGTCAATTTCACCAAGATCCGATCAATCTACTCTTGGCATGGAAAGGTAGAGGATCAACACGAATTCATTGTACTTTTCAAAACAACTTCAAAATCCGCAAAAAAGCTTAAGGCTGAAATTGTAAGGCTCCATCCATACGAAGTGCCTGAGATAGTAGAGCTTAAAATGAGTGATGTGTCTAAGCCCTATCTGTCATGGCTCACTGAAGAATCAATGTATCGCATAGCGAAGAATCGCCACAATGCCGCCAAGTGACGAGACACGAAGGCCTATATCCGTCGATGAGTCTACAGCAAATATCTTTGCCCCATAGCTTTCAATCAAATTGAGTAGTTTGACTATTTCCTCTTCATTTGAGGTCTTGAAGATGGAATCGGAGAATACTACCGCCTCTATTGCCTTCAATGCAGCCGCATTAGATACCTCGTTCATCCCTATCGCAAATTTTGCCTCTCCTTTATTCACCATCAGCATTACTGTGTCTAACATTGAAGACACCTCAGCAAGCTTGCTTGTGCTCATGATCTGCTTCATCGCAGCTGAGCGCAGGAATACGAATATCCCATCCTCGCCTGCAACATCTATACCCTCAACAATCTGCACCTTGTCCTTTAGAATATACTGCCCGCTCACCAATATATTGGAGAACCTACGTCTGCTTTCTCCTGGGCCAAATATGATGACTTTGTCATTTTCACCAATTATTGAAGAAACAGTCTTGGCAATGTCTATAAAGTAAGTCTCAATGTTGGGATTTTTCGTCTGATAGCGCTTGCCGCTCTGGCCAGAATAAATGTTTGGGATCACTTTAACATGTGTACCAGCCACCTTGGCAACAGCTGCTTCTTGCGTATCTATTGCCACCAGAATAAAGTTGGAGCTACTAACAGATCGCTTTAACATCCTGATCTCAACATCCCTCCACCTTCTGCCCTTGTCTACTGTTGCAGTGTCTCCTGCATGTATGGAAAGCGAGTGGTGAGTCCCTCTTGGCACCATCTCGTTGTCTGTATCTGTGATGATGCCCGATATCCTAAGCCTATCAACTGCCGAGTCAAGGTTAATGTGCTCTACTTTGATAGCAACACGTATCTTGACGCGTTCACCCTTATCAGGGCGGCCATATTCTTTGATCTGCTTGACTAGACGAGTGCTGTCTGCAATGACGCGATCACCCTTCTCTATGATACGGCGCAGTGTAAAGAGGTCATCTGCATCTTCAGGGATTATAAAAAAGGCATTGTTTAATGTGTCACTCGGCTTCACTATCATACTGTCTTTTCGCTTGCAGTTACAGTAGACGATGGATCTTGGTCTTGTTGCTGTTGTTGTTGGTTTTGGATCAATTTCAAATAGTTGTCAACCCATTCCTGTGTCAGTACACCGGACTCAACCAAGTTGACTAGGGCATTTGGCGATGCAAAGCCTTGTACCTTACCTATTCGCCTGCGAGTCTGCCTCCACTTTAACTGAGTGTTGCCGCTCTTTGATGAATAAATGATGCCAAGGATTTCTTTCGCATTTACAAATGTCATCTCCCTTATTTTCTTTAGTGTAACCTTATCTGCAGCCTCAATATAGATTGCTCCAGGCCCCTCTTCGCGCTCTGGAAATACTTCATAATCGCGCATATAACTTTCAGGTATGAAGGACCTGCAGGTGCTTACGATGATAAACTTTCTAAAGCTCTCCAATGAAGCTGTGGTTTCTATTTTAACCAATGTAGACATATAAAAGCCACCTAGCCATTTATCAAGTTTTGTGAAATGTAAGAGTGGACAAACTCCTCACTCAAGATCTCCTTCACCAAGTCAGTAGGGCTATCTAGTCATCGCTTGTCCACACTAAAAATGAGGGATTGCAAGAATAAAAATCTACGAACAGCACTTGCCCTTTGGAATTTCGTGGCCGTGAGGGCATTTCCGTGGATGCTCCAAAAGTGTACACAGTGCATCTGTGAACATATCTTTCATATGGTGTTCTATCCCGCAGATCATTTCCTCGTCTACCTCTATTTTGAGAGCATCCTTCATTAGGACCTCAAGCAGCCTGGTGTTTCGCATCATTCTCTTGCCAATATGTTCTCCTTCCGCAGTCATTTCCACGCTACCTTTGCTATAGTGCACAAATTGGGCTATGTTCAACTTGCGAAGCATTTGGACAACAGATGGCTGAGTTACATTTAGAAGTCTGGCTATTGAGCTTACCTTTACTTCCTCGCCTTTTTCGCGGATATACCATATTGCTTTCAGGTACATCTCAATATGCTCAGACTCTGCTGTACCCACATACAGCTCTTCATCTTTGGTCACTTGCTGTTTTTTCCTCGCAGCGACAGACTCCACAGTGGTTATTCTGTTCTCGCCAAACTGTATTAATCTTATCTGCAGGGGTATAACGCTGTTTTTATCTAAAATGTTTCTTATCGCCAGCGTCTTCCCATAGGTACTGGAAGTAACCTTTTGCAAAGCCTGCAAGGCCTGCATGGTCAGCCCAGATGGCTATCGGTTCAAAGCTACCGTTCTCACCAGTGCCCTCACCAAGTAGTATCACGACATGCTTTGCGTCGCCTATTATGCCGCCTCCAAAAAGACCATCCTTGAGCCTCACCTCTGCTACCCTTGATAGTGTCTTAACCGTATCAGAGCTTATTTTGGCAGATGCAAGGATGTTTATCTTGGCTACTCCCCTGTCGTGCAGGGTCCTGAGCTCCGGCTGGAGTGGCTTGGCTATGTCCACTGCAAGAAAAGGTAGCGCGACCAGCAGTTCTTGCTGTACATTCTGGATTATCTCATTGACCTTGGCGATTATATTATAGACCCCTCTTGCGACCCATATCTCAGGCCTCTCCTTCATACCACTCTTTGTATACATTGGCATCAACTCGTTTACGATAGTACTTTGACTCTCGCGAAAGTTGTTCTCGTGGCGCGACCTCATGATTCCAAGAGCTGTAGACGGAGATTTGGGGAAAAACTTTTGCGGCCTAGAGCTGCCTGATTCCAGCCATCCTTTCTCTTCCAAGCTGTTGAGGACTTCATAGATCTTCGAGTATGGGACTCCTGATTTTTTTGAAATGTCTGCTGCAGTCATGTAGCCTGTCTCAAGTAGTGAAAGGTAGACACGTATCTCATAACCTGTCAAGCCAAGGTTTTCCATCGCCTTCCTTGACCTGTCGCTAATGCTCACTTCCTCTCAGACTTGGGACTATGCTATATTTTTTGCTTTTTAAATGTATGTGCGCTTTCCAGTAAAGGACAACATTCATGCACGGTGGGCTTATAATGATAAGCCCTTTTCTCAAAAAGAGAGCAGTCCCACTGTTATCACTATTGCTGACTTCAATATGTGGAACAACTCTTTCTCGAAATCATCCCTGATTATAAACCTATTCATCACCGTAGGAATTAGTAAGTTAGCTTTATATCAAAGGGAAGATTGTGTCCAAAAGGTAGCAGTAGTATGGACCTAATCCAAATTTCGAATATGTCTAGCAAAAGTGTAAGCACTAAACGCACAATTCGGTTCACACAGAGTATCTGTCCAGACTGCAATATGATTCTGGATGCTGAGGTCTTTGAAAGGGAGGGTAAAGTCTTTATGAGTAAGACATGCCCGACACATGGTGAGTGTGAAGAGCTATACTTTGGCTCTTACGAAATGTATAAGAAGTTCAGTACCTACTGGATGGATGGTAAAGGCGCACATGCGCCAAATGTAATGATAGACAAGTGTTCATGCCCCAATAACTGTGGACTTTGCACTAACCACCTCTCACATTCTGGGCTTTCCAACATGATAATCACCAACAGATGTGATCTGACATGCTGGTACTGCTTCTTTTACGTCAAGAAGGGTCTTGAAGGTGCTTACCTCTATGAACCAAACATGGAGCAGATAAGGGCAATGATGAAGACCCTCAAGGCGGAAAAACCGATTGCAGGTAATTCTATTCAGGTCACGGGCGGCGAGCCGATGCTCCGGGATGACATTGTTGAAATCATCAATATAATGAAGGAGGAGGGTGTAGACCATATTCAACTTAACACCAACGGTATCAAACTGGCTATGTCGCCAGAAACTATGCGTCAGGTAAGAATGGCAGGTGTCAACAACCTGTATCTTTCATTCGATGGCGTAAGTCCAAGGACAAACCCCAAGAATCACTGGGAAATTCCGTACACATTGGAGTCGGCCAGAAAGTGCGGAATGACCGTGGTATTTGTCCCAACTGTCATTAAGTCGATTAACGACCATGAGCTTGGTGAAATCATCGGATACGCCCAAAAGAACCTAGATGTAGTTCACGCTGTCAACTTCCAGCCTGTATCCCTTACAGGCAGGATGACAAAGAAAGAGCGTGAAAAATACCGAATTACAATTCCAGACTGTATTGAAAGAATTGAAGAGCAGACAAATGGTGAAATTTCAAAAGACGCTTGGTTTCCAGTTCCCTCGTGTATGCCCATGACAAATGTAATTGAGGCGTTCAGCAAGAAGCCCAAGTATGAATTGTCGATACACTTTGCATGCGGCGCAGGGACCTATGTATTTGAAGATAGGGATACAAAAAAACTGATACCTCTCACATCGTTTGTTGATATCAAGGGAGTCCTTGAATACTTTGAAGAAAAGGCTGACGACATCAAATCCGGTGCCAATAGATACTGGGCACTGCTTGAAGTCGTCCGTAAGCTAAAACAATTTGTCAACAAAGACAAGCAGCCACGAGGCCTTGATCTGGCAAGAATGTTTTCGAGCATCCTGCTCAAGCGCAACTTTGACTCTGTAGGCTCATGGCATGTAAGATCGCTGTTCCTTGGCATGATGCACTTCCAAGACAAATACAACGAGGATCTTGAAAGGCTCCAGAGGTGTGACATCCATTATCTTACTCCAGACCTTAGAATCATCCCATTCTGTGCATTTAATGTCATCCCAGAATGGTACCGCGATAGAATCCAGAAGAAGTATAGCATTCCAGTCGAAGAATGGGAGAAGGCTCACGGTCAGACCCTAGAAGCAGGCCTCTACCGAGGCTTGATGAGAAGGGGTAAACCAGAAGCCCAGATGGGTTGCGCTCTATCAGAAATGCACAAGGCCGCTGCTTTAGAACAAGCAGACGATCATAAAGGAATAGAGCTGCGCAACAGCATGGCTGGTGCGTGAGCAGAAATACCTCTTTTTCTTCTTTTTAGTATTCGATAGTCGTTCAAGCTACGTTTATGTTTGCAGATTCTGTTTTTATTGGTGCTCAGGTCTTTTGATAGAAGTAAGGAAAATTCTTTTGACAAAACTTTAAGTCCAACAATTTTTTATCAGCCTACCTGATTATCCTATCGCCTGCAATGCTGTAGATTATGGGCGTTGCGTCTACTGCTACAGGATGTAAAATATTGCTGTTGCATTTTGAAACTTAAAATTGGATGAGCTGCATGCCAAGCCATATGAACCTAAAGCGATGGTGTCAGCTTGATGAGCAGATCTACATTGCAGAAATGGACGAGCGATATAATCAGTATGCAGGCCTCTACTATAGAGAACGCATGATAGAGCGGCTTGCAGAAATGAGGGCTATTAGTGCAGAGACATTTGTCAACTTCTTTTCGCAGCCAAGGGAATTGTTTCTAAGCTCGCTCGAAAACATTGCAGATTCGTCAACGAAAAAGCTTGAGCTCAAGCTGTACAATTTACGCAATGAAAAGATTATTTCTTCGCGCTACAGGTTCGCCAGAGCTCCCGTTAACTGGAGCACATGGCGTCAGTTCAACAGTATTGAGAAAGATCCAAAAGGGCGCAAGCATGTATTCGATGAATTCATTTCAAAGACAAGATACATTTCACCTGTTATCAAGGAGCGGTTTGACCAAATGGATAGAATTTACCGCAAGTACTCCGACAACAAATTGACTCCTTTAAGTGGCTACCTCGAGAACGAAAAGATCTCTTACTCTCATTTGGGAGATTTTGTGAAGTCTCTAGGGAGACAAGCAAGAAAACCGTTTCAAGAAGCACTTTACTCTATCTCGAAGAAGGTGCTTGGGAGGAAGGCAGAATATTATGATGATTTCTATTTTTTCCGCAACAGGGTATATGCCGATCTTGATAAAGAGTTTGTCGGTGTAAATCCCATAGAGCAAGTCAGACGCACTCTTGCAACAATGCGATTTGACCTGTCTTCAATTCACATCGATACAGAACAGCGGAAGAATAAGTACCCATCGCCTATATGCTTTTTTGTACAGGTGCCAAACGATATCCGTGTGTTGTACAAAAGCGAAAGCCCCTATTTTGACCTGCAGGGGTGTTACCATGAAATGGGACATGCAGTACATGCCTCTTCAATAAGCGCGGAGGCAGAATATTGGAATCGCTACAGTTTTTCAATGGGAATAGCCGAGATATTCTCAATATTCCTAGAGCGGCTGACAAAGAATAGGAAATATTTGTCATCGCTTGGAATTAAGAACAATCACGTTCTTGAAGAGATTGAAGCAAGGAATAACTTCATGGATCTGTTCTTTGTCACCTTCTACACCGCCAATTCGCTAATGAAGGCTAAGTTTTGGCATGAGAAACTGTCGATAGAAAAGGCAAGTGACGTATATGCGCGACTGATAAAGGAATATACCGGCTTTGAAATACCGGGTGAATATTGGATGCTACACCACATACTACCAGATGCAATAATGTATGTGCCTAGCTACTTGATTGCTGCAGTTCGTGCTGTTGAGCTTGATCGTCATCTGCAGGATAGGTTTGGAGAGAAATGGTGGATGCAAGTGGAAACGGGGAAATATATTCGAGAAATAATACAGCCAGGCGCTGCAATAAACCTATCCCAGTTCTCTCGGCTTGATAGCAGACGGTTCATGAACGAACTAACAGATATTGGCAGTATGTAAAATATGAGTCTATATACCTATATCTCACCGTTCCAAGGAAATGTAGTACTTAGCGTACCGCAAAAAGACCTATATACTCCATAAGAAGTAAACTATTGCAAAGAAGCCAGATGCAAGCATTAGTTTTGTAAGCTGTGACTAGAAGACTACGCGTACTTCGGCCTTTTCTTCCCTTGTCAGCGCGCGGTAGCCATCATTATTGATAATCACAACATTAATGTTGTCGCCTGTTCCAGCATTTCTTCTAATGGCAGCTGCTATTGCGTGCATTGCTATCTTGTAAGCATCATTTACGCTCACATCCTCCTTGTACTCCGATTCTAGATAGCCGTAAGCAACGGGAGAGCCACTGCCAGTCGAGATGAACTTCTCCGTCGTCATTGATCCAAACAGATCTATATTGTAGATTTGGCCACCTTCTTCTTTTGTCCAGCCTGCCATTATTATCTGGACATAGTATGGGAAGAATCGCTGGTTGAAAAGCACATTTGAGCATAGCCTTGCAGCAGACTTAATTGGCATCAGCTCCTTGTTCTGGAGCCTATAGAGGTTGGAATTGTAACGCATGACGTCGACAAGGTTCTGTGCATCTGCAACACCGCCGGCTATAGTCATTGCCAGATGACGGTCGACCTTTTGAATCTTCATCACATGCCTGTCGGCGATAAAGAAGCCTGCGCTTGCGCGTGTATCAGCAGCCAAAACTACGCCGTCCTTGCAAATTAGGGCGCAGGTAGTGGTTCCTTTTTTTATCTGATCTGCAATATAATCAGGATACCTCTTGTCGTGAGGATACATTTATGGAATTAAGTGAAGCAACCTGATTTAAAACTATCTGCCTGTCTGTCCGTCTGTTTGTTTTATATTCCTCTTATGAGACATTTTTGCTCTAAGTACCTTGCAGCCAAAGACAATATTTGAGAAGATCTGGGACAGCCATATAGTATATGAAAAGGAGAGTAAAGAGGGCGGTCAATCTTTGTTATATATAGATCGGCATCTCATTCACGAGGTGACATCGCCTCAGGCTTTTGATGGGCTTCGAATGGGTAAAAGACGCGTCAGGCGGCCAGATCTGACTTTTGCCACTATGGACCACAATGTCCCGACAAGTGACAGGTCGCTTCCAATTATAGATCAGATATCGTCGATACAGATCCAGACGCTTGTTCAAAACTGCAAGGAGTTTGGCATAACGCTATTTGATATGCATAGCCCGGATCAGGGGATTGTTCATATCATTGGACCAGAGCTTGGTCTAACTCTACCAGGTACTACTATCGTATGTGGCGACAGCCACACCTCAACCCATGGTGCCTTTGGAGCCTTTGCTCTTGGAATTGGGACAAGCGATGTGGAACATGTTCTTGCCACTCAGACTATATGGATGGATAAGCCTCAGACATTTGCAATAAATATTGAAGGGAGGCGCAAAAATCCTCATGCCATCACAGCCAAGGATATCATACTCTACATAATCAGGACTATCGGCACTGCAGGCGGCAGCGGCACGGTGCTTGAATATCGTGGCGAAACAATATCCGATCTTTCTATGGAGAACAGGATGACTATATGCAATATGTCAATAGAAGCGGGTGCAAGGGCTGGCATCATAGCACCTGACGAAGAGACATTTGACTTTATCAGAGGTAGACGCTATGCGCCCAACGCCGACCAGTTTGAGAAAGCAATAGAATACTGGAAGGCCTTAAGAACGGATCCAAATGCAAAGTTTGACAAGTCCATCACCTTCAATGTAGGTGAGCTTGTACCACAGGTTAGCTGGGGGACCAATCCAGGGATGGTGGTAGACATCACTGATGCCGTGCCGTACCCAGACCAATTTTCCAAGGGGAATGAGAATGAGTACAAGGCTGCGACCCGTGCACTTAAGTACATGGCACTGGAGCCAGGAACACCAATTACAGACATAAATGTTGACAGAGTATTCATCGGATCCTGCACAAACTCTCGGCTTGAAGATTTGCTGGAGGCATCACTTGTACTAAAGGGGAGGAAGGTCTCACCAAAGGTACGTGCAATGGTGGTGCCCGGTTCTCAACAAGTCAAGAGGGCCGCAGAGCAACTTGGGCTTGATAGAGTTTTTAAGGAGGCCGGCTTTGAATGGCGTGAATCAGGATGCAGTATGTGCCTTGGTATGAATCCTGATATACTTGCACCCGGTGAGCGATGCGCAAGCACTTCAAACCGCAACTTTGAAGGAAGGCAGGGAGTTGGAGGAAGGACACACCTGGTGAGTCCCATTATGGCTGCAGCAGCTGCAATCGAAGGACACTTTGTAGATATAAGGGACTGGCTATAAGTGGAACCTTTTATAGTGCTCAGAAGCAAGGCAACACCGCTTGACAGAGTAAATGTCGATACTGACCAGATAGTGCCAAAGCAGTTTTTGAAGCTAGTTAATAGGACTGGCTTTGGCAAGTACCTATTTTACGATTGGCGCTTTGATACAGACGGTAAGCCAAGGAGTGACTTTGTGCTAAACAATCCAAAATACTCTAGTCGGCAAATACTGCTTACACGTGATAATTTTGGCAGCGGTAGTTCAAGAGAGCACGCAGTATGGGCCATACTTGACTATGGGTTTAAAGCAATAATTGCACCATCATTTGCAGATATTTTGTACAACAATTGCCTTAGAAATGGACTACTGCCTGTACGGCTTCAGTATCATGAAATAGACTATTTGTTTAGTGATGAAGATCTTTCTATCGAAATTGATTTGGCAAAACAGAAAGTCACGGCCGGCCTCCACACTATGCATTTTGAAATAGACAATTTCCACAAGAAACTGCTACTTGAAGGCTTGGACAGCATTGGGCTCACCTTGCAGCTTGAAGACTATATTTCAAGGTATGAAAGACAAAAGCAGATATTTGATTTGCAGAGCAACTAACAAGATTTTTATCCTAACTTCATTAAGGGAAGACGAAGGTAGTTGGCTGGCATTGTGGCTATTTATAGCTACGGCTCAGATAGCAAGAATAACAATATCCTCTACTACCTTGCCCATTCTATGAGGAGGTTGCAACACAGGGGCAAGGCATACTGGAAAATGATAGTAGGCGAAGGTGCCGCCGGTGCAGAAGGCTCTCTTCCTGCAGACGAAACGATCCTGCGCATCGCACAAAAGGAAAAGCTTCGCGGAAACAATGGCATTGGCTACCTCTCAAAGAGACCGCCACCCTTCCCTAGTATGAACAGTATATGGGTTGTATTTGATGGATTCTTCGTAGATACTGAAAAGCTACACCTGCACCCATACATCGGTTCTGCAAGGGACTCTGATTCACTTTTCAAGATCTACCATATTTTCACTCAACTCTTAATTCTTGAGAAAAACCCTGAGCGTGCGGCCGAGTTTCTAGACAGGCACCTCAGGGGGAACCTAATGATCAAGGTAGCAGATAGAATTTATGTATACCGCGACAGGACTGGATTCAAGCCACTTGTAAGTGCAACCAACCGCGATAAGACCCTATATATTATAGCGTCTGAAAACTCTCTCAGGACATCTCTCAGTAAGATGGAATTTGCAGATGTCAAGGCCGGTCAACTCTTGAAGATTGACAAATATAGTGGGCTCGAAGTCCTAACAAGCGAGTCTACAATAAGGTTGATGATGGATCCCTTTGAGTTCATAAGGGAGTCAAATGTTGTAGCAACGGTCAATGGCAAGAGCATCTACCAGATCCGTAAGAATATCGGCAGGGAACAGGCCAACTTTTTGTCTAATGAGTTAGATGTAGACTTAGCCTTTGCAGAGCCTGATTATACTCGCCCAATGACTCTAGGCTTTAGTCTTGAATATCAAAAGCATTCAAAGGTGTTTGAGCTGGCGGAAGGAGTAATTAAGGATAGATACGATGACGCAGACCACATGATCGACTTTTCAGAGCAGGTGAGTAAAAACAAGCTACTCACCACCGGTAGGTCACTCAAATTTATCATCCAAAATCTAGTGCACGGAAAGAAGATAGCTACAGTGCAAGGCACAATCCAGACAGGCAGCACAACACGGGAGACTATATATTATCTAAAGAACAGCGGCGCAAAGCGCATTGACGTAGCCGTAAGCTATGTGCCGACAGTGGATGGAAGGCAGGTTGGGTTGTATACGCAGAACCGGGACCTCATTGCAAATAAGTACATGGGCAAGGTGTCATCCATCAATGAGCTCAACCAAAACATTGCCAGAGAGCTAGGCGCGGATTCCTTATATTACAACTCGCCGACTGTTCTAGCAAAAGGCATTGGGGTGTCAGAAAACGATCTCTGGTTTCCTGAGTGGGTGAGATTCATTGATTACAAATAAGAGCAAGCGAATTCACCCTGCAGGATCCAACTCCATCTGAAAACATGCAATTGCTATATTGAAAATAGATCTTTCGCTTTCACCCTGAATTTACTGTTACTCTTTTTTATTACTTTCGACTCACATACAAATGTAATTACAGGTCTTGTTCGTAGATGCTTATCTTGTTGGCTTACGTTCTTTTACTGAAATATTTTTCAAACTAGTAATACAACAGTATCTTTTTATCTACAACAGGTAAGATATTAGCATTGACGCTCTCTATCGGTGACTGTTACTTTCAATCTTCCTGATTTAGAAAATTTGTCCATAACTAATAATAGCAATAAATTCTTCCCATGACCAGGGGTCAGGTTATCATCTGGCATATTTCCTCAAAAATTTTGCCTGATAGATGTAACAATAGCCTGACCTCTTCTTCACAGCTAAGAAGTAGCAAAGTGAATATTGAGTATCATATACTCAATGATTAAAAAATAAAAAAATTATGTTTAGATAAATGTATTAACTAAGAATATAAATTCGCTAACCCTCTAAATCATTAGTATACCAATTCGAAATATCAATTTTATATCATTGTATCAGACTTCATATTAGGACCTTTATTGTATTGTTGACCGAGGAAATATGTCAGAAGTCATGAATAGACAACTGTTAGCATCACTTGCCATTGTAGCAGCATTGGCATTAGTAGGTGTTGTAGCAGTACAAGTCCTGGCAGTTCAGGAAGCATTTGCAGATAAACCCCATGGCTGCAAACCCGGTAGCGACGCATTCAAGAAAAGCGGTGGCCCAGATGACAAAGGTCCCGGCCCCTGTTTTCATAATGGGCCATGAAGATAGTAGTACATAAAGCATAATACAACACAAGAACCTCCTTTATCCTCTCCATATATTTTTTTGATGCTTGTATATGTCTATGCACTATAGCCTT
>DAIUEZ010000013.1:14737-26388 GCA_036844865.1 Nitrososphaera sp.
AAAGAATTAGTTTGAGAGTATAGACTACAGGGCAGTCAAAAGGGTGCACCGGGCTAGAAGCAGATGATTCTACACACTATTGATTGAAAAAAAGGAGCTCATTCTAGACCTAGAGTGACGACTTGTCTTTGACTTTTTTTGTCGAACTTTTCCATTATTGTTTTTTTGCTATAAGGTCGACGCTGTTCTACTGGTATGCTTCTTAAGCCCTGGCATTAATTTTTTCTTTTTACCAGGCGTTATGTAAAATATGATTGCATCAGATATTTTTTCTCTTGTTGTTACTTTTTCTTTTTTATCTAGAAGAAAAGATAATAACAATACTTATAATTATACTATATTACATATTGTTCTAGTATTATTAAGTAGAGTTGGAACTGAGAGTGGCAATTCCCAGTTCCTATAAGTAAGAACTATTATGAGAGAATGACAGATGGACGATAAAATAACGCTAGGACTACTCATAGTAGCTGGATTTATTGGAACAGCAGTTACTGCACCTGCTCTAGCACAAGTTGTAGAGAGCTTCCTCAATATAGAAAAAGCTGAAGTAGCTGCAAATGGTGAGCTTGAAGCAACGTTGACCGCTGAAGGGGTGATTCCAACCGATGGAAGCGAAGGAGCATTTGGTTATGGAATTCTTACAGAAGATGGAGATGCCGTATTAGTTGCCACTACCCATGCAGGAGTACTAGACAGCGAAGAGCAGAGCTCTGCAGAGGACCCTAGCTGGCATAACCATTTTGTTAGGCTAGGCGATGTTGCTGAATGTGGAGAAGATCAGGGAATAGTAGACGTTACCTGGCAGTTTCCAGGACAGGTGGAAATCAACGATAATATAGCTAGTGTCAGCGGAGTAGGAACTGATGAATTTGAAGGATGGCATAGCATAACTGGCGAAGACCTATCAATGACACTTGGAGAAGATGTGTCTAATGTTGTATCATTCAGACTAAACCCCATATTTGATGAACAAGCAGGATTACAAGCTGTGTGTGTCACTGATATAATGGCAGCAGATGATATAGATGTGAATTCGATCGCTCAACCGCAGCAGCAGTGATGTGGTTCACAATACATATACCTACATACCGGAAGCCCACCAACTTCCTTTTTCTAATTTGTTCTTGACTGGTGCAGCAAAAAATACAGAGCTATAGAAGTTCTCGTATTTTGACTTTCTTTTAATTTTTGTTCAGTAGCTCTTTTATGAATAACCGCCTCTGCTTATTCTTTTGTTCATCTTGTCTTCTTTGTTTGTATCATGTTACCTTAATAGACCTGTTCTATTGCATGTGAAGTTACTACTGGAGCTATTGTCAAGTGGTATGTAACCTCAGTCACAACGTTTCTAGCACCGGCCGGTGCTGTAACATCTACATATGCTGCACGAAAGTCTATTGTGTGATCACCTGCAAGCAAAGGCTGTAGCATAACCTTACAGAATGTATCTCAACTAAAATCAATGCTATTACCACATAATCAACAATTGCTCAACTTTCTCAATATGTATAGATCCTATTTTAGCTACTTATGGATAAATGGTCAAATATCAAATACAGTTTCAAAGCGCGTCATTGTTTGATGAGTATTGCAATTGTCATACACCGTCTAGAGAAGCTTTTCTGCCTCGCTTAGGGAATTTACTCTTATTGGCCAATCGAAATTCTTGTTCCATGGCTGGTTAAATAGTATTGCCGACTTGGGAGAGATGACATCGATTAGGTTCTTTGGGGCGTCGTCTATCAATATATCAAAAGGGTAGTTGGCTTTTGGCACCGCGTCATAAATGAACAACAATTCGTCTGTGTAGACACGATAGAAATCGAGCCACTTAGACACATAGGGGGCTGTAGGCCTCTCTCGCTTTGTGATTATAGATATCCTGTAGCCCTTGCGATGTATGCGTTTTGTCACCTCGTCAATCTTGGGCTCTGTTGGAGGTATTTCGCGCCATCTGTACTTCCATACATAAGTGAAGTATCGATAGACCTGAATAGGCGTTATTGGCAGCATTGTAGGTATATCCCAATTGGCGATATCTTTCTTTGCGATTTGTGCTTTGTTTCGCCTATTGTATTCATCAGTCCAGACAAGCATTACATCGGCAAGGACAGAATCGACATCGATAGCTACTGTTTTGGCTGCCTCAGTAATCCTCGAATTCATTTCTTCAGCATCTATGGTCAACGTGTCTGGCAGTATCCATTGCGTATTTATATAATATCAATGAACCGAACTCTCTTTGTCTCAGCCGAGCACAGATTTAAGCTAATTGCTGATTTGTGGAAAGTGTATGATTGTGAGATTGTGTAATTATTATACAAAGATGGGATAGTGTTTGAATAATAAGATTAGATGCTTTCTTTAGCGCATCTTATGACAGCATGAACAAACATGTTAGAAATTAGGTATCTCCGTAGGTAGTCTTTTATTAGCATCTCGTGATGTGGTGAATCTATAAATCTATATCTTTATCTAGAAAAGTATATAAAAATTAGTTATGATACCTTTAAACCGCTGGTTATTATTTCAATAAATGTATGACTTGTTTGAGATAATCCGAAGCAGAGTTATTGTTCCAGCTTCATGCTAATAGTTGCTGTATGAATGCAACTCAGGACCCTAACGATGATGCTGTCGCCCCCTTAGCTGACAAAGGAAGCCCTATCGAATTCGATATCCGAACGGAGGAAATTTATTTTTCAGACCAGTCAAATGGGTACTATTGTGTCTGCCTTGTAGATATGGTGAATTCTAGTCAGATTACGGCTAAAATTGCAGATGGTAACAAGATCAGAAAATACTATGAAATATTCCTTAATGCCATGGCTGCATTGGCAAAGAACTTTGGTGCCAAAGTGATCAAAAATATAGGAGATGCGTTACTATTCTATTTTCCTGATACATCCGATACTGAAAATATAACCGCATTCAAAGAGGTACTTGAATGCTGTACTGCAATTATAGCAGCTCATGAATTTATCAATATAAGACTCGAAGCAGAAGCGCTACCGTCCGTTAGCTATAGAATTAGCGCCGATTATGGAAGGGTTGAGGTGGCTACAACAGTCACATCAGGCAGAGAAGATTTGTTTGGTCCTACAGTTAACATGTGTGCGAAGATAAATTCACAGGCAGAACCAAACGGGATAGTAATAGGTGGAGATTTACATGAAATTATGAAACGCTTTTCGTTTAGGGAATATTCTTTTGTGGGATTAGGGAAGAAACAGCCTATCGGAGTTAAATATTCCTATCCTGTATACTCGGTCATAAGAAAGGATGAAGTGCCAGCTAGGGATAGCGCATTGAACGTATTCAAGAAGGAAACTCCCAAACCAAAATTAGGAGAGGAGACACTTTCGATCTATCCTCCAAAAGCTTTGCAGCCAAGAGATGACATTGCCTCCAGTTCATATCCTGAACAAATAAGTCATCCTACTATTATGCTAGTAGACGATGAACCAGATATACTTGCAATCTTTAAATCTTACTTAACTTCTGAGGGTTACAAAGTAGAGGCTTTCTCTGACTCATACAGGGCATTGCAGTCCTTCGCCAGAACAGAGCCTGGTCATTATGACCTACTAGTTCTTGATATTAGAATGCCAACAATAAATGGATTACAGTTGTATCAAAGATTGAAAGCTGTAGATCCGTATGTGAAGGTCATCTTCATGTCTGCTCTTGAAGCAACGGATGAACTTGTAAGCATATTAGAGGGAGTAAAGACTACAGACGTCATAAGAAAACCTATCGATAGGAAACATTTCATTCAGAAGGTAAAAGCAATTATTGAATCTTCACATTCTGGTACAAATAGCTAATAAGAGATATATTGTATCAAATACAACTCGCTATCACGATTTTATGGAGATAAAGTATTCAATTTTTTGAAAATAACTGGAATTAATAAAAATATCCTCAGCTTGTAATTTACCTTGATATATGTAGATGATGGCTCCTGTTAATTATAAAGCTAAAATTTTTTCTTTGTGAATTGTTAATAGTTAGACTCTATTACTCGTAAGGGCACAAACGGAGCTCGTTTTGTCATTTTATAGGAGTTTATATTCAATCTTTTTCTATTTGAGGGATATAGAATTACGTTCTTTAAAATGTCTAAAGCTAAGAGTATGAGACTATTAAAAAGGCTCCTCGTGTAGACAATAACAATCCATATGCTATGCAGGTCATGCGGTCAAGAGTTAGACCCTATTAGGACATGTGCCATGTGTAAAGAGACTGTACAGTGGAAGTGTTTTGCCTGTAACAAGGAGGGGGATACTTCAATTCATGTACATGCTGGAACATTATCAGTATCTCTGCCTAGTGGGAGAGTTTCAGAGGGCTAAAGACGATAGCTGTACCGCGCTAGTTTTGAGATTAAAAGAGAGTACTTATAATATATCATGATGCTTATGCTTTAGCATAATACCTGCACATTTAGGCCACCTCTTAGACGGGACAACCTCACAGGTAATTCCTCACCTATTCTGCATGTTGATTCAATCCCCATCTGGACCGTACTTTTTCTTCTAAACGGAGGAAGAATATTCTATCAAATAAAAGGCCAATTACAAAGATTGTAATCATAACCGCAATTATTTGGCTCATGTCATTAAATTCTCTTCCTACTGCAAGTACGTGTCCCAGTCCATATAGAGTGGTTATCAACATCTCAGCACCGATTAGTGCATGCCATGCAAATGACCATGCTTGTCTTATGCCCATTATCAGAGAAGGAGTAGCTGCAGGAATCATCACATGTCTAAAAAGTGCAAAGCCGTGAGCACCCATGTTCTTTGATGCACGGATATAGATAGGAGGTACATTTCTGACTGCACTATAAGTCGATATCATCACTGAAAACACTGATGCCATTATAACTACAAACAATATGCCAAGGTCATTAAAGCCAATGAGCAATATAGAAAAAGGAACCCATGCAATACTTGGAAAGGTCAAAAGCCCAACTGCAAACGAGCCCATAGTCTTGCCAAAGCCCTGAAATTTTACCATTGCAAGACCAACTATGCCTCCCACCGCTATAGATATTGCAAATCCAGCTGCAAGCCGCCATAGCGTTGTACCAATCCCTATGGCTAGAGAATTATTTGCAATTAATTCAGCGATAGAAATTGCAACTTGTGTAGGGGAGGGAAATAATGTCTTTGGCCAAAGCTCCAGAACCGTCACAAGCTGCCACAACCCTACAAACACTGCCAAGAAAAGTACAACATTGGCTACATCTGTTGTGTCCATCCGATATATTCTTCTGCCGCCAATCCTCAGCCTGCTTTTTCCTTCAGATTCGTTAGCAGCAGTAGACAGAGCATTATCGTCTTCTTTTAGCAATCTGAAAATCACCTTCAAATTCTCTTAGAATTTGTTTTTTTATTTCATACAGCTCAGGGTTTTTAGCATCTCTCGGTCGTGGTATGTCAATTCGAAATTCTTTCTTGATATTTTTTAGCACAGAAGATAGAACTATTACTCTATCCCCAAGTAGTATTGCTTCATTGATGTTGTGAGTAACAAATAGGATAGTCTTGCCAGTTGTCTTGTGAATGCCAACCAGCTCTTCATGCAGTAAGTCCCGCGTCTGGACGTCTAGTGCCGCGAATGGTTCGTCCATGAGTAGAACTTCTGGTTCTAAGACAAGAGCCCTAGCTATTGCCACTCTCTGCTTCATCCCCCCGGATAGCTGGTAGACAAAAGATTCTGAAAATTTCGACAATCCTACCATTTCTATATACCTGTCAGCGATCTGACGGCTCTTCTCTTTTGGCATCTTTGCAATCTTTAGTCCAAATTCAACATTATCTTGTACATTGAGCCATGGAAATAAAGCGCCTTCTTGAAATATCATTATTCTTTTTGTTGACAATGTATTGCTACTGGCGATAGCTCCTCTAATTAGAACACTACCAGAATCAGGTCTATCAAGTCCGGCAATTATGTTGAGCAACGTACTTTTGCCACATCCAGACGGTCCTACAATTGTTACAAACTCCCCTTTCTTTATTTTTAGATCGACTCCATTGAGAACATCGTGTGAAGAAGAATCTCTCAAACTATCTCTAGAGTTCAGTTGTTGTTGCTGCTGCTCGCCACTAAGACGATCATACGTAGCAGTAATACTGCAGCTATTCTTGTTCTTGTTATTTTTGTAATTGAATGACTTGTATACATTCTTGGCATGAACAATTGGAATGAAATTGAGACTCTCTTGTTTTTGTTGAGCTTGTCGTTTTTGTGAGTTGTTGCTATTTTCTGTAATATTATAATAGGGTGTTTCAATTAATGCCATATGAGGAACTGTCTCACATGTGACGAGATATAATATAATTCAAAGATGCAAGATTTACTCGTTTCATGCAGTTTTGACGTCTCGATATGCAGAATCTGCAGACATCACTGAATCGATGGAGGCAAATTAATAGTAAATTTTCTAAATAATAAATCGAGGAAAAAGGGTGCTAAAAGGTATTCTAAGATATGCCATTATGATAGTCTATAACATAATGGACTTATACAGAGAATTTATCTTACATAGTATCGAGTGATTAAGTCTTATGAGGTTAGCTCCTCTAGACTCCTCTCTTTAAGCACCTCATTTAAAATCTCTAGGTCATATATTTCTGATAAGTTGGGTCTTGTTTTCCCGAGGAATCCTATGTCAAATGCATCATTGGCAGCCTTGAACAGTGATTCCTTTATCGGATCATAGGTCAACTCGATTCTTGAAATTCCTTCCCTAAGTTCATCCTCTGGAATGGTCTGTCCCATCAGCTTGTTAAGCTCCACATTGAATATTTGTAGTGCCTCATTCCTATTATTGTTTATCCAGCTGGTCATGTCAATATGAGCACCCAAGAGCTTTTTTATTACATCAGGGTTCTTTTCAATATAGTCTGTTCTAGCAATGATATGTGCAGTGACAAATTGCCCATTTGGCCACAAGTCACGCTCATCGACTAATACTTTGGCATTTGCTTCCTTTATCAGTTTAGCTCCCCAAGGCTCCGGAACCCATGCACCATCAATCTCCTTCTTTATCATCAGTGATACAATATCTGCAGTTTTGGCAGGGATTACTTCGACATTGCCTCCATTCTCCTTGGTCTTGTAACCATTGTCGAGCAAGTACTTGCGCAATGCTACGTCCTGCGTATTTCCAAGCTGTGGGGATGAGAATTTCTTGTTGGCTAGGTCTTGAGGAGAATTAATACCTGAGTCATTTCTTACAACAAACACTGCACCGCCACTAGCAGCTCCTGAGATTATTCTTAGAGCTTCTCCATCAGATCTGACATATCCATTTATGGTAGGTCCAGGTCCAATGTACGTGACATCAATCTGGTTTGCAAAAAGTGCCTCCATCGCAGATGGACCTGCATTGAATATTTGTGTTGTAACTTCTACATTGTCTCCTAAAGCTTTCTGAAAATCGCCTCTACCAAGTCCTATTACTGCTTGTGCGTGGTTGATGTTTGGGAAATAACCTATTCTCAAGGTTTTTTGTTCACTTGTTTGTATATTGCCGCCATCACGATCGTTGCCACTACCGAAAAGATCTGTACCTAGAATTGGAGAAGGAGTAATAGATGTTGAAATAGATGATGCGATAACTGCAACGATAATCGCAGCAGCAATACCAAACTTTATCGCATTCTTCATAACGGCCTATGAAGGCACACATAAATAATAATACTGCATCTTTTGACGCAGAAAATGCAGAGTCTGTGCAGAAAAGTGGCAACATATGCTTAGTTAGTGCAATATTGGCATACGTCATAAATCAAAATCTTATGGCAGTACTCTATGGACTCGTTCGAGATCGTCTCAAGAATGTATCAAGAACATAAAGAAATTCTATTGCAAGAACAAGCGATTGAATACAAGATAGCAGGGTAGTCAGTTAACGGAAATTAATGATAGACCAAAAAGATGTTCTTGCGTATATTCTAATCAACTTGCATTAGTCATTTTCCGTTATACCCAGTTTTAGAGTACTAAAGTTTGCTCAATGAATTGAGAAATTAATTCTACAGAATAATGATCTGCTGCTCTGCGCAATTCTTTATGGCATAGATGTTCCTACGAATCAATGCATCACTATTGTGTTATTGCTCTTGAAGTAGAATTATTTAATCTTCTTTGAAGATGCAGAAATTGTATTACTTAGGCAGTTCTTGCATCATACATACGTTGAGTATTGATTTTGTTAACATACTGTTGACTTATACAAACTAATCGTCAACATATTGCGTATACCTGTCTTTTCTTGCATCTAGACGAGAAATATTATTTCTGGCTTAATTGTTATCAAATAATGTACAACAAGGCAATCTATGCCATTTTAGCTGCTGTCATTGCAACGACACTGATTACAGCTTCAATTCCAACACCTGCATTCTCCCAGGCGGAGAGTGGACAGAAAAAAACCTTGAGAATAGGTTATTTCCCAAACATCAACCACGCACAAGCAGTAATAGGACTTGGTAGAGGCGATTTTCAGAAAGCTTTAGGAGACAATGTAGAAGTTACAACACAAATATTCAATGCAGGTCCATCTGCGATGGAGGCACTTTTTGCAAACCAGATTGATGTCACGTACATTGGACCTGGACCTACCATAAATGGATATGTCAGATCTGATGGAGAAGCTCTAAGAATAATCTCAGGAGCTGCTAGTGGCGGTGCAGTGTTTGTTGTAAGAAATGACTCAGGTATTAATTCTCCTCAAGACCTAGCCAACAAGAAATTTGCAACGCCTGAGCTTGGAAATACACAAGATATAGCGCTCAGGAATTACTTACTGGACAATGGCCTCAATACTAAAGAGAAGGGCGGAAATGTAGAGGTATTAACCGCCAAAAATCCAGACATAGTGACTTTATTCTTGACAAAGCAAATTGACGGAGCATGGGTTCCAGAACCATGGGGAGAAACACTCGTAAAAGAAGGAGGAGGCAAGATATTCGTAGATGAAAGAGACTTATGGCCGCCTGAGGGAAAATTTGTGACAGCAAACATAATTGTCAGACCAGATTATTTGCAGAATAATCCTGAGGTAATAAAGAAACTGCTTGAGGCGCACATTAACGAAACAAATTGGATAAATAGTAACAAAACTGCTGCAATAGAGCCATTTAATGTTGAACTTCAAAAACTGACTCAAAAAACAATAGCAGAAGATATATTGAATGCATCGCTTTCAAGAATCGACTTTACATATGATCCGATAAGGCTATCTTTATTCCAGGACGCAAATGATGCCTACAATCTAGGCTTCCTTCCCGAGAACCCTGATCTGTCTGGAATTTATGATCTGACAATTTTAGACCAAGTGCTTCAAGAGAAAGGGCTACCCTCTATTTCAGGACTTGACTCAGCAGGAACTAATGCCACTGATGCATTAGTCAGCAGCGACACCGGATAAGTGGAGAATACATAGAGAATTCTAAAATACAGAAATACAAATAAAAGGTTGAACTAATTCAATGCATCTCAATATCTCTCCCTTCTATCACTAAAAACCCTTTTTCTTTTGAAAGGACTTTTACTTTTAGGGGAGGAGAGTATACCTCATAATCCTTTAGTATATCATCTATTCTAATTTCACCCTTTTCCGCAAGACTCTTTTGCTATGTCATAAAGCTGCGACAGGATAACCATAATGGCAATTGTAGCAAGAATACTGAAGTTGATATATGTGTATCAGTCTCGATGAGGGATGTAGCATTAATCTTACTCTTTGACGCAAAATTGAATTATTATGCTGAAAATATCCCAACTTTGTACTCTGTGCACAGTTTGAAATAAGTGAAAAGTTCAAAATAGATGACAGATCTGCATATACATGATAAGGCTTGCTAGAAGAATATGCCAAGAACAGAATAGACGTGAAAAAGCCAAGAAATGAAGGCAGAACATATATTATAGATAAATTAGAGGGCCTTGACAAGGAAAACCTCGAAATACTTGCACCATTTGTTGATGCTGTAAAGATATACGGAGTTTTACCGCTTCTTATTTCTGAAGAGATATTGAAGAAAAAAGTCAAATTCTACCATGATCATAACATCAAAGTTTCTACTGGAAGCACTATCTCGGAGTATATGGTATCAGAAAATGTATTCGAAAAGTTCATCGAAGAAGCTGCAAACATAGGCTTTGACATTATAGAAATAGGAGAGAATAATACACATTTGAACTTCGAAGATAAAAGAAAGATTACTGAAAGCATACTCGCCAAAGAACTTGATGTTCAATGGAAAGTTGGCAAGAAGGATCCAAGGCATCAACTTCCATTAGATGTTACCTTAGCTAAAATCGAAGAAGCAGTCAAACTAGGTTCCGATAAAGTAGTACTTGAAGCAAATGAGGGCATAAATGTTGGCATTTATGATGAAAAAGGCTCCATAAGATGGAATTTCGTTGGAGCATTAACTGCTAAGTTTCCTCCAAGCACGTTCATCTTCGAAGCTCCTTTGGAATTGCAGCAGTCTGCATTGATTGCGGAATTTGGTCAGCGGGTCAACTTAGCTGAAGTACGAATTGAAGCCGCATCTGCTGTGGAGTCGCAAAGAAGAGGATTTCCAACAAAAGCAGCCTTTAGCGTATCTAATCTCAGTAAGAACCCTGAAGGGAGTCCAGCAGCCAAGTTTGTTTACTTTGTAATGAAATCAAAGCATCCAATTGATCAGGTTGAGCTTATGAATATGACCAATCTTCCAAGGAGGACCGTGCAAAGTGCGGTGGAGGAGCTTAAATCACAAGGGCTAATTATTGAACGAAGCAGCTTAGATGATGCACGAAAGAAGCTATATACTCCCGTTCAATTTGAATGGCTCTGATTTTACCTGAAGTTAGAAATATCCTTTCCTTCTTGATTGGGTATAGCGAATGAAATTCCAAGGTAATTATTCTAGAAATTTATAATAGAAATAAAAATTCAAGTGGCAAGAAATTGCGTTAGAGACACATACATCCTTTGAAGGAAAAAAGAAGCAGTATAGAAAAATGTGGATGCAGGCTTCTCTACAGAATTTTGCATTCGATGTTTAACAGTCGAGAATATAGCAGAGGTAGTCAACCATACATCCTTTATGGTCGCAGAACTTTCATAGTGTAAGGGTGAGTAGAATTTTCCTTATAAAACGTTACTTGATGTCAAAGAACGCTTATAAAAAAGGACATTTCCTGTACGTAGGACGAAAATACTTGGCAAATAGTACCTTTAGAGTGCAATCACACAAGTTCAGCCAGGAGAACATCCAAACCACACTTGTGTGCTCAAAATGCGACGAGGTCTTTTCCAAAGAGTTCCCTTTAGACCTCGAGGGTCAGACGATAGAGTTCAAATGTCCAGTGTGTGGCGTGCCCGGTGAAGCAGATCTTCCATACAAAAGCGCTGAAGAACGCGAAGAGCTGGAGGAGGACTTTGAAGAGGTGGAAGAAGAAGAAGGCGGCGAAGAGTTTGATGAAGAATACTAGCTGACTGTATAAAGCTCTGACTCTCGAGCTCATGATGGATTCAATTCTAAAGATAGTGTGTCATTAATAAGATACCCTAGCTCTAGATGGCTATCCACATGAAATAACAATATTACGTATACACATATACATACTCCTCTCTA
>DAIUEZ010000014.1:0-26016 GCA_036844865.1 Nitrososphaera sp.
CTTTGATACTCCATATCGACCTGAAGTGATTCATAAGGTCTACGTAAACGTTGTTTCGCATTCGTACCAAAGGCACGGACGGTATCCAGCAGCTGGTGAGATGGTAAGTGCTGAGTCCCGCAACACAGGGCTTGGGATTGCCCGGCTTGCAAGGGCTCGAGGTGAAGGCTTTCCCAGGGCGGGCCAGGCCGCAGGCGTTGCTGGCGTACGACATGGACGAGTTGCACACCCGCCAGAGTCTTGGAAAAATGTTTACAAAAAAATAAACCATAAAGAAAAACAGCTGGGTCTTTGCTCTGCAATAGCAGCTACAGCCATAAAGGAATTGGTACAACGACGTGGCCACAAGATAGCTGATGACATCAAACTTCCTCTAGTTATATCAGACGATATCGAATCAATACTAAAAACCAAAGACCTCAAGAATGCATTGGTACGTCTTGGGCTAGGAGATGACATTGTTCGCGCAAGTCTTGCGCGAAGGGCAAGATCAGGAACCCCAAGGCGCAGGGGAAGGTCCACTCGCTCTGCAATAAGTGCCCTCATCGTAGTTGGAAATGACTCTAGACTTGTCACGCTTTCCGGATCAATTCCAGGAGTTGACATCAAGCATGCCAAGGATATAAGTGTCCTTGATTTGGTGCCTGGCTCAAAGCCAATTAGATTAACAATCTTCTCTCAGGCGGCAATTGAATACATGAGAAATCTACACGCGCCTATACACAAGGTATTGGAGGTTATCGGAAGATGAGCAAGGAAAGACCAATTAGCGAGCCAGCATCTGAAGCACAAAAGAAAGAGGCCACTGCACCTAGGCCAAAGGCTGAAATGACTTCAGAGCAAGCAGCAACTCTGATACTAGCTCCATATGTTACAGAAAAGACATTCAACCAGATAGAAAAAGAGAACAAGCTTGCTTTCGTCGTAGCAGAAAAAGCTACCAAGAAGCAGATCATCGATGCCATCAATATTCTCTATGAAGCCGACATAGAGGAGGTTAACACTACGAAGACAATTCGAGGCAAAAAAGCCTTTGTTAGGTTCAAGACTCCTGAAGGAGCAAGAGATCTTGCAACAAGATTGGCTTTAGTATAGAAGAGGTAATCTTTTCTCGTTAGATTTAAAAGTGACCAGAAAGCCAAAGATTGAGTGATCTAATTGGTACGTGAGTTTAAGTTTAAAGGTTACAGTCCCGAACAATTGCAATCACTTTCAATAGAGAATCTGCTCCCCCTTCTGAATTCAAGACAGCGCAGATCGCTTGATAAGCGCGTCAGCTCTTATATGAACGACGAAAAGAGGAAGCTTAGAGAGAAGCTTAAGCTGGCAAGAGACGGAAGGCTGAAAGGTCAATTGAGAACACATGCTCGCGACATGATTATCCTTCCTGACATGGTTGGTTTGACTATCTACGTTCATAATGGCAAGGATTTTGTACAGGTTAATATGAAGCCAGAAATGATAGGACATTACCTTGGCGAATATGCGATTACAAACAAGCGTGTTCAACACGGCACACCCGGAGTAGGCGCATCCAGATCTAGCCTGTACGTCCCACTGAAGTGATAAATATGCCACAGTTTGGTTATGCCTTTCAAAATTATGATAAGACAAAACATGTACGTGCTTCAATACGCGAAAAGGACATATCTCATAAACATGCCCGGGAGATAGCTGTCGCAATTAAAGGTAAGTCAATTGAAAAGGCACGGGAGTTACTTGAGAATGTTATCTCACGCAAAGAAGCTATTCCGTATCGCCGTTACAATAATGAGGTGGCACATAGGTCGAACATTCCGGATGGATTTTTTGCTGGCAGATTTCCAAAAAAGGCAGCATCTGAATTTCTGAGAATTTTAGACAATCTTGAGTCGAATGCGGAATACAAGGGTATGGATCTTGACCGACTCCGAATCGTGAGTGCAGCGGTGCATAAGGGCACAAAGCTTAAGCGATTTCAGCCGCGGGCAATGGGTAGATCGAGTCCGAAGTTTGACACGTTGGTCCATGTGGAGCTTGTAGCACAGGAGACAAATGAAAGATAATGAGTGCCGTCAAAAATGTAATTAAGAATAACTTTCGCAACATGGAGCTCAATGAATTTCTTGCTGAAGAGCTCAAGGACGCTGGGTATGGTGGTATTGAGGTGCAAAAGACTCCTGTGGGAGCAAGGATAACTGTCTATGTTACGAGGCCTGGACTTGCTATTGGCAGGAAAGGCGTTGGCATCAAGGACCTCATGACTAAGATCGAGCAAAAATTCGGTCTACAAAACCCACAGATTTCCGTTCTTGAAATTCCAAACCCTGAGCTTAATCCGCAGATAATGTGCAATAGAATTGCTCAGCTCATCGAGCGAGGCACCGCGTTTAGGCGTGCAGCCATGTGGTCGCTCAATACGATCATGAGCGCCGGTGCGCTGGGAGTTGAGGTTGTGATTTCTGGCAAACTTAGAACAGAACGTGCTCACTTTGAAAAACATACAATCGGCATAATACCCAAGAGCGGCGAGGTTTCCGATAAGATAGTCAAGACAGGGATCACGCATGTACTAACCAAGATGGGCCTAATGGGGATCCAGCTCAGAATTGCATCCAAGGTAGCATTACCACAAGAATTTGAATTTAAGAATGGAAATACGGACATGCAGTCCTCTGCAGCTCAGCAAAGTGCTCAAACTGAAGAATCCTCCAAGAATGAACAGCCCTCAGCAGCAGATGAAGAAGAAAAAGGAAGGAAGCAGGATGGCGAGACTTAAGCTAAAAACATTACGAGAAATGAATGATCATGATCTGGCTGACAAGCTTGCCGAGCTCAAAACTGATCTTGGAAAGCTTCAGCTTGAAAAGTCAAAGGGCACCCTTAAGAAGCAGTCAGGAAACATTCGATGGCTTCGGCGAGATATAGCTCGTATGAAGACAATAATGAATGAGAGAAAGGCGCAGACATGATCGCAAGTTTCGAAAATGTTCTCTCGCGTGTGATCGTGGGCATTAAGGCAGAAATACTTGAATCATCAGATTCAACTTTACAGGGCATCGTAGGCATAATCATATTTGAAACTAAGAATATGATATTCATAAGGAGTGATTCCATTGTGAGGCAAGTAGCAAAAAGGGCAGCAAAAAGACTCCGGCTTGAAAAAGGCTCTTGCGCTTGCTTTATAAGTGGTTCTGCATTGATAGGAAGACCTGAGGATCGTATTTCACGGTTAAACAATGGATAATGTGATAAATTATGGTTAGAAACATTGGTGTGTCGGTTGCTTCCCCTCGTAAGGCTTGTGAAGATGAGTTGTGTCCATTCCATGGCAGATTGCCTGTAAGAGGCAAATTGTTGGCAGGCACTGTATCAAGTGCAAAATCGCCTAAGATGGTTGTGGTATCAAGAGAATACCCTAGAGGGATTGCAAAATACAAGCGTTTTCAGAGAAGTAAATCCAAAGTCCATGCGTATCTTCCATCCTGCCTAGAGGTAAAAGAGGGTGAGGAAGTAAGGATCGCAGAGTGCAGACGACTTGCTAAGACGGTTTCATTCGTAGTGATTGAGGTGAACACAAAGGATGGCGGCAGGAGCTAAGTCCAGAGCAGTTTCTGCAAAGGGAGTAGAGGAGTTCCGTCCGTATATCACAAGGGCCATTCCAGTCACAGCAAGCCTAGTATGTGCTGACAATACCGGTGCGAAGATATTGCGAATTGCCCAAGTGACAAGGTAC
The DNA here is from genome assembly GCA_036844865.1 of Nitrososphaera sp. Lineage (GTDB taxonomy): Archaea > Thermoproteota > Nitrososphaeria > Nitrososphaerales > Nitrososphaeraceae > Nitrososphaera. The sequence continues at coordinate 3,716 of DAIUEZ010000014.1, forward strand.
AAAGGAAGGCACTCAAGGCAGCCTGCAGCATCAGTCGGCGATTTCGTAACCGTGACTGTCAAGAAAGGTCCTGCAGAGCTACGCAAGCAGATATATGGTGCAGTCATCGTCAGGCAGAAGTACCCAATAAGGAGGCTTAACGGTGTACGTGTAGCGTTTGAGGACAATGCTGCAGTTCTTGTGACGCAGGAAGGCGAAATTAAAGGTACAGACATCAAGGGACCCGTAGCATCAGAGGCTGCAGAAAAGTGGCCTAGAATAGCCAACTTGGCGGGCATGATAGTATAGGTGAAGATTATGGCAGAGATAAATCCAAAATTGACCCATATTCCTAAGCACCAGCGGGATAAGATGGTTGGGGCTGTACTAGACGACACACTGCGCAACCAATATGGAAGAAAGAACATACGTGTGGTCAAGGGCGATTCTGTCCGAGTAATGCGAGGAGAATACAAAGGAGTAGAAGGCAAAGTCGAAAAGGTAAACACTGAGAATTCAACATTTCACATTGAAGGTATTCAGAGAGAAAAGATTCGAGGAGGTCAAGTCAAGGTTCCGATTCATTCTTCAAATGTGATGGTTGTTTCCTTAAATCTTGACGACGACTATAGATCAAGTAAGTTACAAGGAACAACCAAGAGGGAGTCAGCGGCTGCTCCTTCTGCCGATAAACAGGAAGAAAAAGGGGAGAAGATAAAGGAGGAAGAAATTCAATAATGGGGAAAAAAGGTCGTGATACAAGAATAAAAAGACAGTTGGCTCCCACCTTTTGGACCATTAGGAGGAAAGAAGGCCAATTTGTCATGAGAGTCAACCCTGGGTCTCACCCTGGGAAGAGGGCATACCCTCTTGGCATGATCTTGCGTGATGTCCTCAAGGTAGCAAGCACAGGACATGAAGCGGATAGAATCTTGAAGGCCGGTAAGGTTAAAGTGGATGGAGTAATAAGACGCGATCACAATTTTGCTGTTGGATTGATGGACGTAGTGGAGCTAGGGACGGATCAAGCATACAGGATGGTTCCAAAAAATGGAGTTTCATTATCTCCAATTACAATTGATGAGGCAGAAAAAGGGTTGAAACTGATCAAGATTACAAGCAAGACTACCATTAGAGGCAAAAAAATGCAATATGGCTTCCATGATAGCAAGACACTAATAAGCGACCAAAATCTGAAGGTTGGTGATAGCTGTGTTGTCAATCTGCCGGCTGTCCATATCACTAGCCATATCGCTTTTGAAAAGGGCTCTACGGCACTTGTCATTACAGGCGAAAATGCCGGCACCGTAGGCAGGATTGAAGACATCCAGGATGGGGTATTCTCTCTCCCAAAGCGAGCGCTTGTTTCATTTGACGATAAATCAGTAGAATTGCCAGTTGAAATGGTAATGGTTGTCGGAGCTGACAGACCAATTATTAGGGTGAATTAAGTTGAGCCAGCAAAAAATACAGCAGCAACATGATATGAAAAGGATAAACGTCCATAAGGTTGTGATAAACATTGGTGTTGGAAGGTCCGGCGAGCCAATAGACAAAGCAAAGAATGCTCTACTTGAGCTGACAAATCAACGGCCAGCGGTACGGGGAGCCAAAAAGACTGTGAGGGACTTCGGTATCCATAAAGGTGAGCCCATAGGGGTAGTTGTGACCTTGAGGCGAGAACCAGCAATTGAATTCCTCAAACGCATAATAGCAGCGAAGAAGAATGTGCTCAGAGCCTCATCATTTGATAATTATGGGAATATATCTATTGGCATCCATGAGCATATTGACATTCCAGGTACAAAGTACAATCCTGAGATTGGGATCTTTGGCATGGACATTAACATTGTGCTAAACAGGCCTGGATATAGAATCGCTAGGAAGAGCAGAAGGAGCGCCAAGATAGGCAAAACGCACAGGATAAACAGAGAGGAGGCAATACAGTTTTTCAAAGAGGAATATGGAGTGGAGATTGATTAAACAAATGCCAAAGCCCAGGGAATATGAATTAACAGGGAGAAAGAAGCTTACCCATGGCAAAGGTGGAAGGTGGTGCAAAAGGTGTGGTTCATATAATGGACTGATACGCACATATAATTTGATGCTTTGCAGGCAGTGCTTCAGAGAAGTTGCTAAGAGCATAGGATTTACTAAATACGAGTAGGTGAACAAAAGAGAAAATGCCAGCATTAAATGTCCTATCTAACCTATTTACAACCATTTACAATAACGAATCGAGGAGAAAAAGGGAGTGCATAGTGGTGCCCGCGTCTAAGTTTGCGAGTGAAGTGCTGCGCGTGATGCAGAAACATCGTTACATCGGGGAGTTTGAGCAGATTGACGACGGCAGAGCGGGCAAGTTTAGAATTCAACTTTTAGCCAAGATAAACAAGTGCGGCATCGTTACACCTCGATTTTCAGTTAAAAAGAATGGATACTTTGGCTGGGAAAGACAGTTCCTACCTGCGTATACCATGGGTATCCTTCTTGTATCTACCAGTAAAGGCATTATGTCTCACCATGAAGCACAGGCGCAAAACCTCGGAGGAGTTTTGGTTGGCTTCGTCTATTGATCAGGAAATAACAGCACAAGTTGAAGCTCCTGCTAGTGTCTCGATAAGAAAGCAAGATAACCTCATACAGATTAAGGGTAAGCTTGGCACTGTAACGAAGGATTTCACAAAACTTCCAGCTACGGTGACAGTAGAAGGCAATAAGATAACGATAAAACCCTATGGCAATCGAAAGCGCGATCTCGCTGTGACAAACACGGCGCGTAGTGTAATTACAGGAATGATAAAGGGTGTAGAAAAAGGCTATACCTATAGGCTCAAGATCATATTTGCACACTTTCCAATTTCTGTCAAAGTAAAAGGCAAAGAGATACATGTCGAGAATTTTTTTGGCGAAAGGTCTGCTAGGATTTCTCACATAGTAGGAGATGCTACTAAGGTGAGTCTAGTAGGAGAGGACGTCATCGTTCAGGGCCCGAGCCTGGAGGATGTCTCCCAGACGGCTGCTAATATTGAACTATCGACAAAGACAAAAGGGAAAGATCAGCGGGTGTTCCTTGATGGGCTCTACATATACTCAAAAGAAGAAGGTATGCAATAAGCCCAAAGATTTATTTTGTCCTTGGATTTGCTGTAATAGTGCGCCGCTCTAGCTCAGCATGGTAGAGCAAATTCGCTGCGCGATATTGTGCTCCGAAGCTTAACTGGCTGTTAACCAGTGGGTCGTCAGTTCGAGTCTGACGAGCGGCGTCATAATTATAATTATAATCATAATTGTTACTCCGGAATCTGTCATATATTTAGCCTATAAGCTTGGGGGATAGCTGAAGAAGTTCTAATGCAATATATTTCTAAACTCGATTTTTGAAACGTTCTCATATAGAAATAATATCCAGTGCAATCGCGTCGGCAAGTAAATCAAGGTGACGGCTTGCAACTACATAACCATTCTTGATATCACCCGAGCCAAGCCAGCGATTCGAAGAACTAAAGAGCCTTTCTTTTTTTATCCTTTTTTCAATTCCCTCCACATCTAGCTCCTTCTCTTCAACCTCTTCAGTATCGTTGTATTTGATAGTCAAAAGCACCTTTTGGACAAGTACCCTGTGCCCAAAGCGCTGTGAAAAATCACGGGCGTTTTCGTCAATTTGAAGAACTTTCATTTTAATCTGCAGTCTATTGAGAGCATCACGGCTTGTAAGCAGCCTCTCGTCAACGAAGCGATCATAACTCATATGTATCATCGAATAGTTTATTCGCTAGTGTATATTAATGTCAACCCTTGATTGGTTCGAAAACATAATAGGGAGTCCCATTAGGCCTCACACCACATCTGACCATTTTTACTTTTAAGCCCTCACTCAATTTAAGAGTCTCAAATGATCCAATGAGTTTAATTCCTGACATTTCAATAAGACCATAGCAACCTTCCATGCCTTTGAGATATGACTGTGTGAAATGTACCAAAGTTCCCCTTGTATCAATAATTTTAAGGGATGTTTTTGAAAGACATTCAGGACAATACCTAGACGGTGGCCATACTTTTGCATCGCAGGATGTACAGACTGGCAGCCGAAATTCGCCTTTATTCAACTTTTCAATGAACTCTTGCAAGAGATCATCACACACCCATGACAATTATTGACGCTGAAGAGCCGGCTGCGGCTAGATTATGCACAAGCCCTGTCTTGCAGTTCTTTACTTGCCTGTTTCCTGCTTTTCCAGCAAGCTGAGAAGCGATCTCGGCAACTTGCGCCACGCCAGTCGCTCCAACAGGATGGCCGCATCCAATTAATCCCCCTCTGGGGCTTATCGCTATTTGCTCTTGGTCTACAAATTTTCCTCCTTCGCCCTTCTTTGCAAACCCAAGATCTTCATATGCTAAGATTTCAAGAATTGTAAAGGCGTCATGCAGTTCTGCCACATCTATTTGCGACAGCTTTGTATGCGACATTTCAAAAGCTGTACGAGCGGCTCGTTTGGCTGCCTCAATTGTTGTTAGGTCAGATGTTGCTTTTGCAAAGCTGGCTGAGGTTGTTTGTTGACCAATTCCTTTTATGAAGACAGCGTTGTCGAGTCTTCGTGCTTTTTCTTCGGCTACCAATAGTATTGCAGATGCACCCTCGCATGGGGCACAACAGTCTAGTAGTTTGATAGGAGGAGCTATCTTTTTGGAATTCATCACGTCTTGTAAGGCAATTTCCTTTCTAAAAAGGGCGAGAGGATTTTTGGTGGCATTTTTATGGTTCTTAACAGAAACCATGGCCATCTGCTCTTCGGTTGTGCCATATTTCTTCATATGGGCTTTAGCAAACATTGCGGCCCAGTGTACTGGAAACATGAAAGATCCTCTAGTGACATCCCACAACAACCTATTACCAGGGCTATCTACCTTTTCTGCGCCAACTACAAGTACCGTATTGCATAAGCCCGATGCAATAATTGCAAAAGCAGAAGCCACAGCGTTCGTGCCAGAATTGCAGAGGTTATCTATGCGATATGAAATTCTCGGATGTATGCCAAGCATTTCAGATATTATCGCAGAACTGTATTGGTCGGTCGCACAAGTAGAAAACAAGACACTATCAATTTCCTTTGCAGGAATGCCGCTCTGCTTTAACAACTGTATGGAAGGCTCGCAAGCCAGCTCAAATAAAGACATCTTTGAGCCTTTGGTAAATGTTGTTGTTGCCCACGAGCACACTGCTACGTTGCGCATTTTAGAAGGTTGATAGCATCTCCTTAAACGACGTTTCTGACTCGCCAATGGGGTTAAACTGGAGAATAGGTAGAGTAATTCCTGTTGAGAGGAATCTTGAAAGTGATTCTCTACAGTCTTCGCCACTACCGCAAATTACGAGTGAGTTAAGCATCCTATCAGAAACAAATTTTGCTGCACTATCTGGACCTGTTTTTCTATACTCTGTATTTATCTCCTCAACTTCGGTCTTGAAGCCTTTCTCGGCAAGAAACCTGCTATAGTACTTTCCAACTGCAACATAAAACGCAAGGGTTCTGGCTGCTCGATGTCGGGCTTTTGCCGGGTCTTTATTCGATAGCGCGCATATAAACGAGCAAGCAATTTCAAAATCTTTTCCTTTAGTAGTCTGCTTTAATGCACCTGCTGTCCTTTTCAATTCCTCAAACGGCCTCAAATACAATAATATACCGTCTGCTAGGTCAGATACAATAGAAACCATCTTTTTGTTTACAGCGGCAGCAAAGATTGGGATATGGGTCCTCTGCGGCTGGTGCAATATTTTGAAATCCTTTATTTTGAAAAATTCTCCATCATAATTTACCTTTTCCCCGCTATTTATGAGTCTTAAACAATGAATGTACTCTTTCATACGACTAGCAGGCTTTTTGAACTGTAGACCATGCCAGTTTTCAACAATAGCTGAGGTACTTGCTCCAAGACCGATAACTGTCCTATTATTTGAGAGCATGTCAAGAGTGGTGGCACCCATTGCGATAGTTGCTGGCGTCCTTGAATAAATGTTAACAATCGATGTCCCAAGCCGTACATTTTTAGTGATCTGAGAGACAGCCCCAAGTGTTGAAAATGACTCTCGTCCCCAGGATTCGGGGAACCATAAAGAATCAACGTTTCCTTGTTGATCAGCCAGCTTGGCGCATAGAAGGATATCGTGTATGGACACTAGTGGACCAAGACTATATCCCACCTTTTTCACAGTCATAGGTTTCTTGCTTCCTCCATCTCTTTCGATGCCTCGTCGATATCCTTGTGAGAATCAATTGAACGCCAGAAAACATCTTTGTATCTCACAGCCTCAAGTCTTCCTTGTTTTGCTAGTGCGGGCAGAGCAGTAACTTCAATGTTACCTTCTGTGGGTAGATATCTAAAAATCTCTTGAGTGAAGCGATACAAGCCGGCGTTTATCCAGGTGTCAGGAATTTCTGGCTTTTCAGTAAATCCTCTAACTCTTGAATTCATATCGATTTCAACTACTCCAAATGGACTACGAAGAGGAACAACTGCAACGACATTTGAATTTCCAACATTTAACCTGTTTGGGTCAAGCTCTGTGATAATATCTCCATTTAAGACGAAAAATGAATCTTGGTTAGCTAAAAGATCCTTTGCATTCAATAATGCGCCGCCCGTTCCCAGTGCCTTTTCCTCAAATGAGTAGTCGATTCGTGAATCAAATTTAGCACCATTGCCAATATGGTCAATTATCTGCTCCTTCTTATATCCCACACACATGACAAAATCTTTTATGCCAAATTTTCGAAGCCATCTTACCTGCCATTCGATAATTGGAACATTTAAGACCTCTATCATGGGCTTAGGTCTCGTATCGGTAAGAGGCTTTAGTCGTTTTCCTAAACCGCCAGCAAGAATTACTGTCTTCATAACAGCAGTAAAGCTCGCCACGATTGTATAAAATGTTACTTACTGGATAGTAGGCAAATTTGCTCCAGGTGATCTTCTTTCATGGGTTGTAAAGGCCAAAGGCAAGACCGATTAAGCCACTATATTTCAGACAGCTTTAGTAGCCATTACACTTTAGCTTTAAAATCAATCATGCACGAACTGCAGAATGATGCACTTTTTCATTCCTGAGCCGGCTCTTTTCTCCTTGTAGCAACTACTTTTCTATCTGCTACAAGCTTCCATATTCCGAGCCCCACCAGTATCCCGCCCATCGCTATTGTAGAGCCGATCGTCCGCAATGCGCCTGAGGAATCATCAGATGCAAGTGCTCCCTGTGCAACAAGGGCAATCATCCCTGCAATGATGAGGCCGCCGTTAACGAACAAGAGTGCGGAAACAGTGGGGGCGTACTCCTTGCGAGCGATAACGAATGCAATTATTGACATTACTACTGCACTCCCCCCAAAAGCCCCGCCTCTAACTGCCTCGTTAAAAGGTAAGAAGCCCTCTCTGTCTTGAGAGGATGCAGCAACTGCAACATCGGCTCCGTAGACTAACAGGAGTATGAGAGAGGCAATAAGGAGACCCGTAGCTATCCTCTTACTCATATATAGATACTTTGTATAACAGAGATTTAATAAACGTAGCTTGCATGCACTATCTGTGAGTGCAGATATCAAAGACATCCTATATTCCAGCATAGATAAAATTGGCAAGGAAAAAATCCGAATGGAAGTCATTAGCGAGATTGAAATGTCCGAAAGATGCTGTAATGAGATTCTCGAAGAATGTAAAAATAGGATGGGTAATGAATTGGATGGTGAGTTGCTCGGAAATTTGTGTGAAGCATTGTTACATTTCATGCTGACTGTTTCGCTACTTCCTTCTGAAAGAAAGATCCGCTGGAAAGGCTCAGAATTGGATTTAGTTATTCCTTCACTAAAAATGTTGAACAAACTGCCGGAAAAAGCTCTAGTCATCCAAATAATAAAAAGTGATTCAGAGCTCACAAAGATAAAGCATGCAGAGTCCGTGCAACCTCACGATGCAAATATTTGGATCGTATCGGCTAGGCCACTGCATGGAGATCATAAAAATTATTATATTAGCTCAAAAGAATTTCCGTACTCGAGGATCATTTCAGATATCAATGCGTTCCTTATTAGCAAGGGAGATCGTGGGCTCAGGCTCCTACAAGGACAATAATTTGCCTAGGTCCAAACCGTGTTCTAGAACCTTACCAACAGTAGCATAATTTTCCCCTCGTAAGAGAGGAATTACGGCTAACACCTTGAAATGTGTAAGCCTCTCAATAACTTCTGCTGACTTTTTCTCTACTATATTAGGCTTCTTAGGCATTTTATTCAAAATTATTCCTGCAATTTTGAGTCCAAATTTTTTACAGGCCATTACGGTGAGTAAAGTGTGGTTAAGGGTACCAAGTTTAGCTGTAGTGACAACAACTACAGGCAAGTCTACCTGCTTTATAAAACCTGCAACAGATTCATTTTCAGTCAATGGAACCATGATGCCTCCAATACCTTCTGCAATTAGAAATTCGTGTTTTCTTCCAAGCTTTTTCAATTGGCGCACGGCCGTTTTGGTATCGACAGGTGCACCGTACTTTAGCTCCGAAGCAACTAGGGGTGAAGCTGCTATAGGGTAGAAAAAAGGATTGAGACTAGAATCAGGATCATTTACCCCGGAGGCCTTTGCAAGTATTGCGGTGTCCTGGGACCGATATTTTTTTGAAAAAACTTTGTTTCCAGTTGCAAAAGGCTTCATGACGCCAACGTCTATTTCTTGCTTTCTCAGAGCCCAGGCCAGCCCTGCAGCCACTGCTGTCTTGCCTACTCCTGTGCTTGTCCCTGTTATGAAGATACCATGCATGGAAATATTATTAGAGCTGCAGATGAAACAAGCATTTAATTGAATTGAACCTGACAAATGCCGACAAAGAATTTGTATGGCATCCATATACCCAGATGAGCGACTGGGCAAAATGGAATAACAAGGTAATTGTGAAAGGAGATGGTTTTTACCTGGTTGATAGCCAGGGAAGAAAATACCTAGACGGCACTGCAAGCATGTGGTGCAACGTCTGGGGTCACACACAGAATAAAGTTGTTCAAGCCATGGTAGATCAGCTTAAAAACCTCCCACATTCGACTCTGTTTGGCTTTGCCAATGCACCATCCATAAAGCTTGCTGAAAGGCTTATTAAATTGGCAACAGGGATGGATAAGGTATTTTATACTGACAATGGCTCTACCGCGATAGAGGTGGCTATGAAGATAGCTCTACAATACTGGTACAATAACGGCATAGACAAAAAGAGGGAATTTATCTCACTGGAGCACGGATATCACGGAGATACAACTGGCGCGATGTCTGTTGGTTATATCGAGGATTTTTTCAGAGCGTATAAACCTCTATTGCTTAATGTGCACAGGGTTCCAAGTCCTATCCTTTATGGGAGCAGGTTTACAAATGAAAGCGACTTAGTAGAATGGTGTCTTGAGAAGACTGAGAACACTATCAAGAAGCACATGAATAGATGCGCCGCGCTAGTTATGGAAAGCGGCGCTCAGATAGCAGGAGGAGCGGTAATTTTTCCTAAAGGTTATCAAGAAAAAATAGCAAGGCTGTGCAGAGACTATGACATCTTGCTAATTCTAGACGAGATTGCAACTGGTTTTGGTAGACTTGGAAACGTCGTAGAATATCATGCCCAGAAGTCACAACCAGACATAGTATGCTTTGGAAAAGCTCTTACCGGAGGCTATTTCCCGCTAGCAGTAACTCTTGTTACTCGTCGCATCTTTGATGCTTTCTTGGGGAGATACTGTAAAAATAAGCTCTTATATCATGGTCACACTTTTACAGGTCATCCTGTGGGATGCGCCGCAGCCTTAGCAAATATTGAGAATTACCAGAACCATAATCTAATCCAGCAAATCAGAGTGAGCACAAAATATATAGCATCAAGACTGCCTGAATTTTACAAATCTCCTATAGTAGCTGATATTCGACATAAGGGTCTACTGGTTGGAATTGAGCTTGCAAAAAACAATAAACCCATTATCGTCTTGAAAAATAAAGAAATCATAAACTACTTTATAGTACAACAAGCGCTAAAGATGAGAGTGTATCTTAGACCGCTCCGCAACATCATGCTCTTAATTCCACCTCTCGGTATTGGAAGACGAGACCTAGAGAGGCTCGTCAACGTGCAGCTTATGTTGGTGAGAAAGATAGAGAAACTATCTTAGGTCGCTCAATTTCTTGTACAGGGTGCCTTTTGAGATCCCAAGAGTCTTTGCTATTCTTGCTTTTGAGTGATTTTCTGCAAGTAGGGTTATGAGCCTATCTTTATCAATTATCTTTTGGGGCCGACCAATGCCTTTCCCTGCCGCCTTGGCCCGGTCCATGCCATCCTTTGTCCTCTGGACTAGAAGCTCACGTTCTCTCTCGGCAGCCCATGTCAGTATCCCGATCATGAGTTTTCTAATACTGGACTCTGTGGTTTGGAGAAATGACTCTCGGGGCGAGCATGAAATCAAAGATGCATAGCGCTCTACTGCCTTTATTGCATCTAGTGTATCCCAGAAAGTTCTTCCAACGCGTGACAACTCATAGACTAAAACAGCATCTACTCCAGTCATTTTTACGAGATCAAGCATCTCTCGAAATGCGCGCCTCTGAGTGGCAGGAACTTTACCGCTTATAGCAGGATCTTCAAAAGAGTCCAGAATTAAGTAATTGTTTGCAGATGCCCATTTTTCAAGAGCAATCTTCTGATTCTGGACAGTCTGCTCTTCTGTGCTTACGCGCAGGTATGCAAAGGCATATTTCATGTCCCCTATAAGGAGCTCTGATATAATTAGCTCACTGTCAAGAAAAGTGTTCAAAAAGGGTAGCGTCAATAAATAGACGACTTGATCGTAACCTGTTAGAAACCAAGAGTAAAAAAAAGGTACTCTTTTTTATGCCGTATAGAAAACGTTCCATTATTGAACTGTTTTGCATTGTCCAGTTATGTAACGAAAACCGCCACTTCTCCTTCCATACCTGGGAAGAAAATGATCTACTAACCGTTGGGTCTTTTCGGTTCGCCGGCCCCCTTTAGGCGACGTTTTGAACCAGTCTGTAATGTATCATATTTATAAACGAGGAGCATACCCAAAAAAGGGATTCGTCATTTGCCATATCTTTCACTATCCAGATACGCAGTAAAAAGAATAGCGAATATTTCTAAATTCGAATTTAGAGATACGTCTGGAAGCCCCCTTTTCGAACAGAAATTTTAATTACCGGCTCCCGGTTGCCTGACCTTATAATGGACCTGGCCTTGATTCAAGGTTGTACGGCAAGGGTACTTGCCGGTGGCTCGATATCCTTTGAAGAAGCAGAAGCATTACTTGGCACCGAGGACATCATGCTTCTTGCTGATTGCGCTAATACTATCACTCGGACGTTTAACGGTGACACGGTAGATGTTGAAGCCCTGGTGAATGCAAAATCAGGGAGGTGTCCTGAGGATTGCTCATTTTGTGCACAATCGTCATTCTACAATACTGGTATTGAGAAATATCCTTTATTGTCGAAAGAAGAGTTGGTCGAGAAGGCAGCAAAGGCTAAGGAAGAGGGCGCTACTAGTTTTTGTTTGGTATGCGCTTACAAAGAGCCTCCCGAGAAGGACTTTCAACAGATCTGTGAAGCAATAGAAGAGATTAGATCCAAAGTGGATATTGAAGTCAATGTCTCTCTTGGGTTTATGACATTAGATAGAGCGAAGAAGCTAAAGGCTATGAGAGTCAAGCGTTATAACCATAACCTAGAAACTGCTGAGAGTTTTTTTCCCAATATCTGCAACACACATCGCTTCTCTGATAGAGTAAATACTGCAAAAATTGTCAAGGAGGCAGGTTTGGAGCTATGCTGTGGGGGTATAATAGGTATGGGTGAAACGCCCAGACAGAGGCTAGAGCTGGCCTTCTCTCTTGCATCGCTTTACCCTGAAGAGGTACCTATCAATATTCTGATCGGCAGAGAAGGGACTCCGCTTGCTAGTCTTGAGCCAATTGATCCTCTAGAAGCAATCAAAACAATTGCAGTGTGGCGTTTCATATTGCCAAAAACTATTCTTAAGATAGCAGGTGGACGGGAGGTGCATCTCAAGCACAATGAGAAACTAGCTCTCAAGGCAGGAGCAAATGGTATCATCACAGGCGGATACCTGACTACCGGCGGAAACGCGGCCCAAAAGGACATTGCGATGATAAAAGAAATTGGGCTCAAGCCATAGGACGGCTTTCGTCAAGGATCACCTTCATTTTCTTGAAAACAGCGGGTTATATCGTCATCTTAGGACGGTCATTCCTAGAGGTCCAATGGCCAATGTCGATGGCGAAGAAGTCATTAATCTATGCTCCAACGACTATCTTGGGCTCTCTCAAAACAAGCAAGTAATCGAGAAAACTATTACCGCACTGAATAAAGAAGTATCACAATGTGGTTCAAGGTTAATTGCAGGCAACCATCCATCACTTACCGAACTTGAAGGTCTGCTTGCATGCCACCGTAGAACAGAATCAGCTCTTGTATATCCTACAGGTTACACCGCTAATCTGGGTGTGGTTACGACAGTTGCAGACAAGAATTCAACGATATTTAGTGATGAGCTGAACCATGCTAGCATAGTGGATGCATGCCGGTTGAGCGGAGCAACGATTGTTGTCTTCCAACATAATGACACTGATCATTTACAAAAGCAAATGGGGCGCGGAAGAGGCAGAAAAATCGTGATAACTGAAGGTATCTTTAGCATGGATGGGGACATGGGAAAACTATCAGAAGTAAAGAGGATAGCCGATGACCACAATGCGATAACCATCGTTGACGATGCACATGGTGACTTTATCTTTGGGCCTGGCTTTTCAGGAATGCCAGCTAAAATGAGAGTAAACTTTGACATCCATGTCAGCAGTATGAGTAAGGCGTTGGGTTGCTTTGGAGGATATGTAGCAACCACATTGCCCATTAAGGAGCTGTTAATTAATACATCAAGACAATTTATCTACACTTCGGCCCTGCCTGACCACCTTTGCTCTGCAGCAATTACGGCTCTTCCAATAGCAAAGAGTGGATATTTGCAAAAGAGGCTTCAATGGAATGTCCTCTATTTTTTCAAGGAAATCAAAAAGCTAGGATTTGAAGTTGCAAACTCTTCAAGCCAGATAGTTCCGATCATAGTAGGTAAAGAAGCTCAGGCATTGGAGCTTTCTAAAGAGCTGCTAGAGCGGGGCGTTTTTGCTCAAGCAATTCGGTATCCAACGGTCAAAAAGGGTCATGCTCGACTCAGAATTTCACTGAATGCGATGCACCGCAAAAGACATTTGGATTTTGCGCTCTCGGCACTTGAAACGGCGGGTAAAAAGACGGGCGTGCTGTAAGAAAATTTCTAAACTCGAGTTTAGAAATAAGGTTTTAATAAAGATTAGGTCCTACCACTAATATGCGCAGTAAGGAATTTGTTTTCAAAGTAAACCTGTCAGAGGAGGAAACCAGAGAATTTGCAGCCTATATTAGAGCACTTCCACCTCACGAATTGCTCTTTGGATTGCGCTTTGCATATAGTCGCTATACCGCTCAAAGCGGCGGGTATTTGTTGCCTGGGCGAAAGAGTTTAGTGAAAAGAGAGACGCACTTACTCACAGAGGATCAAGCAAATTGGCGGCTCAATAATTGGAAGGCCATGATCAAGACTTATAGGGAAAAAGGATATAGCTACCCCACGATATCGAGGATAAAAAAACAAGTTAGAAAAATAGCGAGCAAAAAATAGAGAGAGACATAATAGGCAAGAGCTAGTAACTTGTTGCCTCTAGGTTCTTTGCAGCCTCTAGATTTGGAGAAGGCAAATCTGGGAATTTGCTCTTCATATTCATTTCGACTACTGCACTGGCTTCCTCCATTATCTGTGCTGTATCTTCGTTTATTGTGTTGAAGTTTGCAATTTCACTATTCGGTATCTGTCCCGAGTCTGTCATGATGTTTCCTAGCAACTCGGATATTTGTCCAAATGACTGATCTGCTTCTGGCATCATCCCTGACAATCCGCTCTGCAATCCCTTTATAACAGACATTGCAGGGCTCAATGTTACCACTACATCTCCAAGCTCAGTCATTGTGTTAAGCCTAAGCTGTATCTGTTCTAAAGCTAGCTTCGCTGATGTGACCATCTTGTTCATCTTTCGGATCTGTGACAGTTCGCCTGACAAGACCTTTGCGTGTGAAGAATCATGACTTTGCATAGCAAGCACTACGCGCTTGAAAATCAGTTTATCTTTTTCTTGCATTCTTGAGGCTATTGCATCCAGCCTTGAGATTTGCATATGCAACTTTTTCTGTGCTTCCTCTATCCTTGGCTTCAATGGTGCTTGCGGCTTAATGCCCTCAAGCAATTTGTGACCCACGCTTTCTCCTTGTGGCTTTACCCATCTGTTATCAAATGGCATTCTATTACTATAGCACCCAGCCATCATGATATTAAGACAATAAAAGTATCGTTGTATCCCGGCTAGCTCTGACCACGGTAACATGGGTCGTTGGTTACAAAATATACAAAATATATTACACTCTCAAAGATGTGACTTATAAGTAGACACGTTTTTAAAGGCTATAGCCTGGTTACGTGTAGAACATGATAAAGGAGAAGATAAAGGTCAACAATCGCATCTACGACGTTACAATGAATGAACAGACGCATATGTATGCAATGCGATTGAGGAGGCTTTATCAACAGAGCTATAGTGACATGGATAGCTTTGACGAAGTCAGTTCCGAGATCTCCAACACTGTGAGCAATATACTTAAACATGCTGTTTCGCCTGAAGTCAGGGAGGACGACATGGATGGTGTCATCCAGCAGCTACTCAAGATGTATGAAAAAACGACCAAAAAGTAGCGCTATCTAGAACAACGTCTAAATAACAATCAGAGGGCTCAAATAATATGGATGCACTTACTGTCAAAAAATGCATCAATCCCTCATGCGGTTTAGCTTTCGACATTAACAATGATATTTACAAATGCTCCTGTGGCTCGCTTCTCGACATAAAGTATAATGAGAAGCAAAGCCGGGACTTAATAGAAAAGTTCTACCAGCGTAGGGATCATGGTGGCAACATTTACAACGAAAGCGGAGTATGGCGCTTTCGCGAACTAATCAATTTTGCAGGTGTAAACACTGAAGACTTTAATGAATGCGCGCGCTTGCTCGTGTCGCTTGACGGCTCTGAAGGCCGCCTTTCCAAACCTTACAAGATGAGCAAAGTAGCTGAGTATGCAAGCATGGACCACGATTCTTTCTTTCTTCAGCCAGAAGGCTACAATCCATCAGGCTCGTTTAAGGACAACGGCATGTCGACAGCAATGACACATGCAAAAATGCTTGGAGTGAAGAGAATAGTTTGTGCCTCTACCGGCAACACTTCGGCTTCTGCGGCAATGTATGCAGCAAACGAAAATATAGAATGTGACGTTTACATTCCAAGGGGCGAAATTGCCCCTGGAAAGCTTGGCCAAGCGTTCCAGTTTGGAGCCCAGGTAATACAAGTGCAAGGAAATTTCGATGACGCTCTTACTGCTTCGCTTAAAAACGCGAAAGAAACCGGCGGATACACAGTCAATTCGATCAATCCCTTCCGCTTGGAAGGTCAAAAGACGATGGTTTATCGTGCCCTTGAATACTTGGACTGGAATCCTCCGGATTGGATTGTATATCCGGGGGGAGCTTTAGGTAATACATCGAGCTGCGGAAAATGCTTAATTGAGCTTTATGAGTGGGGATGGATCAAAAAAATCCCACGGCTTGTAGTAGTGAATGCATACGGAGCAAATACATTATACAGACTGTACAATGGGGAGTTTGAAGACAAGCCTCTGAGATGGAATGATGGCAGGCCAGATCTTGCAATGGTCGATCGCTATTATGCAGATATGGACAAGAAAGGAATCAGACCAAAGACACACGCAACTGCAATTCAGATAGGCAGACCAGCTAATATTGTCAAAGCACTGCGTGCCTTAGACTTCACCGATGGTGTTGTGGTACAAGTGAGCGACAACGAAATGAGTGATGGCATGTCAATCGTTGGTCTAAATGGCTTTGACTGCGAAATGGCCTCTGGCGCGGTTCCTGCGGGTGTTAGAAAGCTCCGTAGGGAAGGGCTAATTAAGAAGGATGATGTAGTGGTTGGGATTCTTACGGGTAGGCAAAAAGATCCAGGGCTTGCAGTAGAATATCATGTAAATGTAGACAATATGTTTGCAAGGCCGCCAACAAGCCACTAAAACTTTTTTCTATTTGTTTTAAAAGCAACGTCAATGACTTTATTACTACGTTGTTAGCTTTATTATTATAGAGACCAGTATTTTAGTATAAATTTGCTACTAATGGAATCGATAGGATTTTATCATTAACTTATTCAAAATTATACTACATATATAATCTACACTTAGATTTTTGACGGCTTCCTGTACTGCCCTCTTTTTTCTATTCACTATGCACAAAACCGGCAGACAGTACAAAAGATAACCTTTGGCTGATTGAGCAAAAACATCTGTAATTAGTCAGATGCTGCAGTCTTTAGGGCAGAAAGTATGGCATTTGCCTTATGCTCCGTTTCCGCCCATTCAAGCTCTGGATCGGAGTCAACAACAATGCCTGCTCCTGATTGAACATATGCCTTGCTGCCATTAACAAACAGAGATCTTATAGTTATTGCAAAATCGCATGAGCCATTAAATGAAAAGTAACCTACGGCTCCCGCATAAGGTCCTCTGAGTGAAGGCTCGAGCTCATCTATTATTTGCATTGCGCGAACTTTAGGAGCCCCAGATACGGTGCCAGCTGGAAAGACGGCTTTGACCGAATTGTACGAATCAAAATTTTTATGCAATCTACCTACAACGTGAGAGACAATATGTTGAACATGACTGAACCGCTTAACAGTCATGAATTCCTCAACTTTAACTGTGCCAAATTGACAGACCCTTCCTATGTCATTTCTTGCTAGATCGACAAGCATTGTATGTTCTGCAATCTCTTTTTCATCCTCTAGCAATTCTTGACGCAACCTTTCGTTCTTCTTTTCATCCTGAAGTATCTGTCTTGTGCCTGCGATAGGGAAAGTCTCTACGTAGTCTTTTGTGATGCGAATGAGCATTTCAGGGCTTGAGCCTATTATGCATCTGTCAGACATTTTTAGCATATACATGTATGGTGAGGGGTTTACTTCTCGAAGTTTATCATAGAGAGCAATAAGGTTGCCCTTGACCGTAAAATTCATGCTTTTTGCAAGCACTACTTGGAAAATGTGACCACGATATATGTAACGCTTGGCCTTGGTCACCATTTTTACAAAGTCTTTTTTCGTCATGTTTCTCTTCGGCTTCGAATATGAAAACGTACTTGATTTACTTTTCACGTGTGCCATCTTGTGCTCGATTTGCTCCAGTCGCGATTTTCCAAGGAAAAAATAGTAAGCTTGGTTTTCTTTGTGGTTAAAGAGTATGCCGTCATCATATATGCCAAATTCTAGGAGAGGAAAGTTGCTAACTTTTTTATTGTTGTTGATCGGCAAATACTCCCAGAAGCGAATTGCGTCGTAGTTGATGTATCCGACTGCGCCACCAACGTAACGGAAACGATCATCATTCACTTTGGGCATTAACTCTCGCAGGCTCAAGAGCGGCTCTTTTGCTGGAGAGCTTTGCAGGATTCTTCCGTTCCTATCTTTAACGCTGAAATTATTACAGTCACACGTTACAACCAGTTTGGGGTCAAAACCGATCACAGACATTTCAGTTAGCTCTTCAGGCCCAATGAGCGACTCCAAGATGAAGACCCTTTGGTAAAGGGAATAAAGCTTTTTAAAAAGTTGGAACTGGTTTTCAGAAGTGGTAAGCTTTCGTACGTGGACTGAACTGCCTGTGAGATGGCCAAAAGCAATCACTCTCGCTCATATTGTCTCCTACCTATATTGACGCTGCAATAAAATAAAATTTAAATCTTTATCACTTCGTAGCGGTTGTGACTGCCCCTTCCGATGCAGTCTGGACTAGCATAGCGTATTTTGCAAGAGCTCCTGAGGTATAGCGAGGTTTGATAGGCTTCCATTTCTTTCTCCTTTTTCTTAGCTCCACCTCCGAAACCGTGAGATCTATTCTGCTTTTCTGCATGTCAATTATGATTTGATCATATTCTTTTACTAACGCAATGGGACCGCCCACCATGGCTTCTGGAGCAACATGACCTATCATAAACCCCCTAGTTGCGCCTGAAAACCTCCCATCTGTGACCATCGCCACTTTTTCACCTAATCCTTGGCCTACAATGGCGGCGGTTACTGCTAACATTTCCCGCATTCCAGGTCCCCCTTTTGGTCCCTCGTAACGAATCACGATTATGTCTCCTTCTACTATCTTGCGTTTTGATACAGCTTCAAATGCATCCTCTTCTTTGTCAAATACTCTCGCCCTGCCAACAAATTTCTTGGTTTGTATGCCTGCAAGCTTCATTACGGCGCCTTCGGGCGCAAGTGAGCCTTTAAGCACTTTGAGCGTGCCTTCCTTCTTGAGTGGATTATCTAGATGTCGGATAACCTTATTATCAATATCTAAGCTAAACTTAAGAGATTCCAAATTTTCCTTCATGGTCCCTCCGCTGACTGTTAAGACATTGCCATTCAAGAGACCCTTCTTGAGCAGATTATTGAGTATTACAGGGACGCCACCGACCTTGTCCAGGTCAGTCATTATATACATTCCACCCGGCCTCATATCTGCGATATGAGGAGTGCGCTTTCGAATCCTTTCAAAGTCTGAAAGGCTCAGTTTTACTCTCACTTCTCTAGCTATTGCTAGGAGATGCAGTATAGCATTGGTGGAACCCCCTATTGCATTGGCCATCATAATTGCATTTTCAAAGGCTTCAAAGGTCATGATGTCTCGGGGCCTGATGTTGCTTTCAAGCAGGCTCATTATAGCCTTTCCAGTATTATAGCAGATCTCCAGCCGCCTTTCGCTCTCTGCTGGAGCTGAAGCACTTCCAAGGATTGACATTCCTAGGGCTTCACTGATTGAGGCCATTGTGTTTGCAGTGTACATGCCAGCACATGACCCTGCGCTAGGACATGCAACATTTTCAAGGCTAACAAGCTCCTGCAACGTCATCTTGCCAGCATCATATGCACCCACAGCCTCATATACGTCCTGAACCGTTACCTGGTTGCCATTCCACAGACCAGGCATGATAGTTCCGCCATAAACAAATATTGAGGGTCGGTTCAGCCGGCCCATACCCATTAGCGTTCCAGGCAAACTCTTGTCACAGCCTGATATACCCACGATTCCGTCATATTCATGGGCCCTTACCATTACTTCAATAGAATCTGCGATTATTTCACGGCTCACAAGAGAGGCTTTCATACCCTCGTGGCCCATGGCTATGCCATCAGAAACTGCAATTGCGGTAAACTCCCTGGGAGTACATCCAGCATCTTTTACACCGCGTTTAGCGCTCTGTGCAAGTCGTCCAAGATGTATGTTACAGGGGGTAGCCTCGTTACATGTGGAAGATACCCCTACCAGAGGGCGGTCCAAGTCTTCATCTGTCAGCCCCATTGCCTTGTACATCGCTCGATGTGGAGCCCTCTCTGGTCCCTCGAGCGCCTTTCTACTCTCGAGCTTCATTGCAATTATCGATACAAGTGCATATTTTAAGATTTTTCAGTTACTCAAGAGTAGCCGTTATCTTGACAGCGTCAACTCCTTCTACCTTAAAAACGGTCTCGCACATTCCGCATTCTGCATTACCGCTTGAAAGATCCTTAGCCGCCACTTCTTCATTCAAGTAGTCACATTTAGGGCAGCGGAAAGAGAAAGTCATGTCAAAACTATCGAGCTCGAGTGTTTCTCCCATCTATGTAAAATTCCGATCATTGGTCTATTTAAAAATTCATATGCCTAATAGCAAAAGATAAACAACCAATATACTCACAGGCTACTAGGCACAGCATGAGCAAACCTTGCATCTTCTGCTCTATAATAGCTGGGCAGGAGCCCTGCGTGCAGATACACCGAGATAATGGATTTTTAGTGCTTATGGATAAATATCCAATTAATCCGGGTCATGCCCTGGTGATGCCGACAAAGCATTACGAGACATTGCTCCAAATGCCTCCCTCCGAAGTAGGCGAATTGTATTCTTTGGTACCTAGAATTGCTAAAGCAATAATATCTGCTGTAAAGGCTGATGGCTTCAATGTGGGGCAGAACAATGGAATAGCTGCAAACCAGATTGTCCCGCATGTACACGTCCACATTGTACCACGTTTTCACGATGATAGTCCCGACGGAAAATGGCCTTCACGCAGGGTATCCTCTCAAGAAGATATAATTAAAATCGCCCAGAAGATAAAAGATGAAATCTCTTAAGATTTCAAAATAACTTTGGTAATCCTCAACACATTATTGAAGGCACTTGGTACAAAACAAAACACTGCTAGTCGCGAGGAAAAGTTCGAAAGTGGCGTAGCCAATAATGGGTTACATGATCAGCAAGCTCAAATGTTTGATACAAAATGTTAATTCTTTTGGCCGATAAAAATCTCCCTTGAGACATAGCATCCAACTAATGTATTCTCATCGCAGTTCGATACTTACAATTCTCATGCTGATAGATGAGACTGCAGTTGAAGATGAAGGAGGCCTTTTTATTTTGTCCAGTTCATAGGTTCTTTTGGCATTGATCTCTACAATTCCTTTGTTATCCACATATCCTCGCAATCTTCCACCAAATACAGCGCCTCCATCCAAGGCGCATGCCCAATGACAGACCCATGCCTTCTCATGTTCTTGATGCCCCAAAAAGATCTTTATGAAGAGAGGAGAATGATACAGAACTCATGACAGTAATCAACCAAATTAGTACGGGGATGTTATGCACCAGACGGAGGACGCATAAAGCTGACTGTAACACTATGATGATTTGGTTCTGCTGATTAAAGGCCACGATTTTTGATTTGTTTCGAACTTTGAGCAATACAGAAAGAGCAAAATTAAAAACTGTGCTTTTCTTGCCCTAGACTGCAAAGGCATAATGTAAATGCCTATTGTGTTTCCTTAAGCATAAGGTGACGCCTCTTTGTTATCTCTAGCTCGTTTTCCTCAAGGAGGTACCTCAGGTCATAGTCGTGGCGAGGACAAAGGTACAATATGAGCTTAAATGCGTTCACGTCTGCAAGCGACTCCCTCTCTACCACCATCTGTTTTTCGCCTGCATCAATATTCAAGGCATTGATATCACTTTCCTTAATGACGACGTACACAGATGCGCGCTCAAAACATCCAGCGACCTGGCATGCTGGATGGTGCATTGGAACTCTAAGCCCCTCGCCATCATTAGTTAGCATATTGCAATACAATATGTTAGAGTTTCATATTTACAGGTTATTTCTGTCTCTAATGAATAGTTCTTAGTAAGGAAAAATTGAATTTATTTTACTGTATAGTCTACTCGAGCGCTTAATATATAGACCTGCTAAAGCACCTAAGATTATAATTTATAATTATAGGTTACGATTCTGAATCTCTTATCTAGTTATGATCACCTGCTTCTATCAACCGAAGAGATTGGATAGATGCGAGGTGGAACACTGAAATACACTAGTCGTATTTTATCATACCGCTAATAGGCCCATTGCCTCTGTCTAGGGAACCGCCCTTTTTTGCTCAAAGGGCTCATTTTGGTGGCAGGGTCTCTATCACAAGGAAGGCTTTTGGAGCGCTGTAGACAGCGTACTTCAGTAAGGTCTCTATAAGTTAATGTTAAGCAAATTTCGTTCTATTGTGCTGATTTAATACTAGATTGCATGAGCCCGAGCATCCTACAACCTCCTTGCCGGAATAACTTTGTTGTACAAAGCTTTCTCGAAACTATGAGGAATTCACGAGTGCCGTTCAAAAATACATATGTCAGGTTGCACACTAGTAATCGATCACTCAGTTTGAAGTTATATTATATCTATAATGGCTCTACAGTCACTAGCCCGGATAATTATCCTGTTTTCACTTTTAGACTAATGCTGAATAACTATAGAGAAGGAGATTTTTACTGTTTAGGAGCACTTCTTACGCCATCTCTTGAAGATCTGGGCGGTACTGGCCAATGACCTTGGAAACACCTTGCATATAACTTCTGGCAAGGGACCGGACTGGTTGTGAGGACGTCCAAATGCAACCGAGCACCTTGCAATCATGGCATGTTCAAGCAATGTCCCATTGCGGAGCGTTCCAAATTTCGTCTATGCTCTTCTCAAGAAGACTATAGGTATTCT
>DAIUEZ010000015.1:0-25017 GCA_036844865.1 Nitrososphaera sp.
ACCCCAACATATACCCAAACCCGCCACACCTCTTCCAATAGGAATGCTCTTGCAATTTATAGATTAGATAATTATGAGGATGTTATTGCTTGCTAATGCATGCTAATGCACGATGAACTAAAAAGGCTGTCCCACCTATGTTGCATCAATATTAAGGCCTAACTGCGATGGGAAAGCGAAAAATTTTCAAATGCTCCGAGGACGAGATAGCGAGTTGTGCGCTAGTCGTAAATAGTGGAGGAGTCGTAGTCTATCCAACCGACACAATCTATGGAATAGGCTGCGATCCATACAATGACTTAGCAGTCAAACGCATCTTTACAATAAAAGGCAGAAGTGAAAAAAAACCATTGCCCGTTCTGACGTATAGCATACAAGAAGCAGAAAGAATAGTGTCCCTTGGCAGGACTGGCAGGATGCTTGCTGAAAGATACTGGCCCGGCGCATTAACAATAGTGGCTCCAATAATCGGTCGCAGAATATCACCCCAGGCCATGGCTGGCAATTCTAGCTTGGCAGTTCGTATCCCTGCCAACAAGTGTGTCTTACTGCTTCTCAGTCATTGCAGATATCTTATAGGGACTAGCGCGAACTTATCCGGACACAGGGCTCTGAAAAGCGCACAAGAAGTGATTGATTCAGGGCTTGAAGGGTATGATGCACTTTTAGATGGCGGAACGGTCGAAAAGGGTGTAGAATCCACCATAGTATCCGTTGAAGACAAGCCTAAAATATTGCGTGAAGGCGCGATAAAATCAAGGGAGATATTGCATTTCGTTGGACAGCTTTAACCTTATTGTGTCAACTTATAGATTTAGGGAAGAAGACGCACAAGACGAAATTCTTGAGTTGCTTGATAAATTTGGCGACCATACCGCAGAGTCTGAAATAATTGAGATAAAGGGGATGATACTTGTACAGAGCTCACTAGACTCCCTCACTGTAATTGATAAACTCAAGGAGCTTGTAGCCTCAGAACCTTGGCAGGTTCGTTATGTTCTGCGTGTATTGCCAGTACAAGTTGTTGTCCCCACACGTCTTGACACAATAATACAAGCTACAAAAGATCTCATTAAAAAAATGGGCAATGATACTTTCAGAGTGACTGTTGAAAAAAGGCATAATTCACTTGGTTCAATGCAAATTGTAAAGGCGATAGCGGGCCAGATCAATAATAAAGTCGATCTGGAAAACCCTACCTGGGTTATCCTGGTGCAGGTACTTGGAGGAGTAACGGGAGTATCTGTCCTTCGGCCGCATCAGATTTTCAGCTCTGTAATTGAAAAGCGTAAATGACAATTTTATCTTACCAGTATCGCTGCCTTTTCCAAAAGGTATTGTAGAAATTCACTATCATCCAATTTTGTGGTAAGACCTAGCATACTTGCAAGCCTAATCTTCTTATCTTCACTTGGCTTTAGCACAAAATCGTTCAAGTCAAATTCGCTTCTGATCTGCCTTTCAAATTGGTGTATCGATTCACTATCTTTTGAAAAAGCAATAAAGCAGCCGGCGGTATCCTTCTTCAAACCGGCCCTTCTGATTGCTTCTGCAATTTGGTTGGTACCTACGAGCCGTACCAGCAGTTCAGTTTCACGCCTGTTTGTAAGCATGACTTTTCTTTTGTCTGCTTCAAGTACTATTCTGAGCACCCCTCTTACATGTTCTTCTCCATAGACTGAGTTAGCATTTACTGCTTGTATCGATACGTTGCTGTACTGTGCACGTAGCATATCGACCAGTTTGCCTGGTTCTTGTATTATCCTTTGGACACCTGTAATCGATAGATGATGGCCTTCAAGCATTCAATCTGTTCCACCATGAACCACCGGGACAATCGTAACTGTATCACCGCTTTTTACCACAGTGCTATGCCCATGAAGTGAAGCAGAATCGACATCATTTAAGGTGATTATCAAATTACTTCTTTGCATGAGGTGAGGCTTAGCTGAAATGGTTGTTAAAAAGTCTAAAATGTCCGAGACTGACGCATAGGGCCGGTCAAGATTGATTACAGGTTTGCCAACTGCTTTTTTCGCTCCACCAAGCAGCCTAATAGTTATCATTCGTTAGCTTCTTCTTCCTCAGTTTCTCCTACTGCAGACACCATTGAAGCCTTTTCTTGTGCGGCTTGCTTTCGCAAATGCGCTGTAATGTAACCGGCCAGCTCGTTCCTTAGGACCTTGGACCTAATTATGGCTACTTCGCTAATGACCTGCTTATTAGCATCAAAATCAAGACCAAATTTATCTGGATATTTTTCCAATAGCTCAGTAGATATACGCTTTATTCTGTTCATAGATAGAAGAAAGGGCAATTTCAAGGATATTTTATCTTTGTTATGTGTATCCAAGATAGGCCTTAGAATTATTCTGTAGCAACTCTGCTGTCTCATCATATGATAAACCAATGGTATGTGCAGCTGATGCAACAACGCTGACTAAACAAGACGTGGAAATTGCTGGCTTGTTCTCAAAGCACCTAGAGTATTGCACGGGACCATCAGTTTCGACCAAAAAGCGATCTCTATCTGTGTTTTTTAACAGCACCTTCTTGTCTTCTGAGTATACAAGCGGGGGGCCATACGAAACATACAGCCCACTATCCATGCATTTTGCCAATTGTTTCTTACTTCCTGCAAACCAGTGTAACAATGCATTCTTGATATGGTAAGATGGTAGTATTTCTAATACTGCATTGAGCATTCTTCTAGAATGAATCGATACGGGTCTGCCTGTTAACTCTGCCATCTCAAGCATTGCGTGAAAGACATGCTCTTGCCGCTTGATAGGTACATTGTAAGTGCCGTCAAGACCAATTTCACCTACACCATCTATTGATTGCAAGTTAGACCTGAAGATTTCTCTGAACCTTTCTAGATCTTCTCTATCCGAAGCTTCTGGATGTATCCCGATAAATTGCTTGATCACGTTGCGGTGATCATTGAATAGGTTGAAACTTCTAATTGTAGTTTCGACATCAACAGTAACAGAGCACGCAATTATTTTCATCATACTCAGGCTAGATATTATATGATGCACGTAGTCTGAATATTTGTTGTCAGTGAGATGAATATGAATATCAAAGAGCATGAATGTATATGTTGATAGAGATGCAATATAAAATAAATATTTGTAGAAAAAAGGCTCACTGCAAAAAGACTGTTTCTACTGTTATCAAGAGAACAAAGAACAAAAACTACTTCTGCTGTGGACTTGCCAAGAATGTAATTCAAGAGAAAAGACTTGAGATGTAGTATGCAAGGAGTTATCAGCGCTCTTTTTTCCTACGCCAACAGTTGATCTCCTTACAGACACTTTCATGAAGGAGCATAGGGATGTAGGTTACAGCAGGCAAAATCATTATTTTAATAAAATATCACATCCTGTTATGATTGTTGCTGCTGAAGTAGCAATTTTTAAGTTAGTTATACCTAAACCGTTGGGGTTAGCTCCTCATTATATTACAAGTATAAGTAGACTTTTAATATAGTTACGTCAGGTACTACTGCCTATGTCTTCTGGACCTGAGTTTGGCCTTGCAGCAATGTATCGTGTCATGAAAAAATCGGGCGCAGAACGTGTTAGCGATGACGCAGCTGATGAACTAAGAAAGGTTCTAGAAGAGATAGCAGAGAGAATTGCCAAGCAGGCAGTAGACTTATCTTTACATGCAGGAAGAAAAACAATCAAGCCAGAGGACATTAGGTTTGCTTCCAAGAATGTGATAAGGCTGTAGCTAGCCAGAAAGGGTCCAAATCATCTATTTGTCACTACTGACAAATAGCGGCACATGCATCACATGAAAAAAGAGAGAAATTCGCTCGATAATAATGCATTTTTATCTAGTTAGTGAAAAGACGATGCAAATGTGTATTATTAGTGATTATTCACTCTGTAAAAGAGGCGTATGACGGTAATACAAATTTCCAGTTAGTGTGAACGGTATTTTGCATACAGCCATGCTCCTCCGACAACTACAATAATCAATATTATTATCCCGGCTATTACTGGTGCCAGCAGCTGAATAATAAAGCCGGCTATTGCAAAAAACACAATTAGCACAATCACTGCAACTATAATAGCCGCTATCGCGCCTAGGACCATGCATCAGTATACGTATGACTAATAATTGTATACTTTAGCTGATATTTCTAGTACATGCATCTTGCTTTTATTGAGCTACATAACAGACAATGATATTAAGAAGCACAAAATGTATTCCTATGTACTACAACTCTGATAACTAGCACTAATAATAATTCGATGATTGCATTATCATTTTTAGAAGATAATCCAACTTAATGCTATGTTATCAAAAAGATAAAAGAACTTCAAAGAAAATCATTGTTCTATCCTCCTGTGTTTTACTGGACCTCTCCAATGAGTGTATCAACTCATAAAGCGATTCAAATAATCAATATCGATAGGGTACTCAAAGAAAAAACAATTGAGGTTCTCTGAACTGATAACTGTTATACTGTATGCATTTAATTGATAAAGTCACATCCTCTTTCTAACAGCGTCTCTGACTACGTAGAATTCTGAAAATCCGCATTTTCTACATGAAACGAATCTGAAAACGAAGTTTGCATCTTGGTCTTCAATCGCTGTCTTTAATTTTTCCGCAATTTTTGATGGAGAAGTAAAGGGCATGGATAAGAATGAAGGATGCTCTATCATCTCACCTGATATGCATTTTGGACACTTACTGCTGTTATCTTTATTATCATGATCACTGGCATCGTCATCATTCATACTAGATTCCATTGCGCTTATTCGTCAGACCTAGTTGGATCACCCTCAATATTCGTTTTTGCAATACCCTCGTCCATGCGTTTTTTTATATCTCTGCTTACATTTGTTCGTTGATTCTTAATATCATCGCCCCTTTGAGAGGGCTTTTTGCTATCTTCTTTTGTTCCCTCAATATCGTCGTCCATATCTGCACAATAATAGCGCAGTATGCTATAAGACGCATATATGGCGGATCCTATAGTGACAATATTTAGTATAGTAACTCGCCAAAGTCTCTTCATTTCGCGAAAACAATCTAAGAGAAATAGTCAATGTTAAATACTTGTATGCTATAATATAATCTCTACGAGTTTCAGAATAGTTACTAAAGAAAAATAGTGAAAAGATTACTATATTAATTATTGATGATATAGATATTTAACAGTGACACGTAGGAGCATAGAACATGCAGGCTTCATGCGTTTGAAGATCCGCTTGCAGCATTACACCATATTCAGAATGATTGCAAATACTGCCGGGTGTTGGTATCTGATATTAGGATGCCCGCATTGACTGGTTTTCAACTTGTTAGAAAAGTAAGGAATCTGCGACCCGAAATGAAGGTCATAATGATGACCATGTTTGAAGTAAACAAACCAGAACTTGAAGCTGTTTTTCCATCGACTCCTATTGACGCTGTAATAAGAAAACCGTTTGTACCTTCGCAGCTGATAGAAAAAATAAGAGGATTTTTGGCCCCGATGACTCAACAGAAAACGAGACGTATGGAAGTGCATGATAGGTCATAGAATAGCAAATCATTCGACAACAATATAGGGGTGAGGAAAGCTACTACTGAGAAGGTTTACACCTCTGGATTCGTATTAGACGGTGGGATGATGAAAAGTGATGTCATTTATAGTGATTAGCTCCATAAGATGATCTCCCAACTCTTAAATCGAATTTATGATTGCCTTACAGCAAGGCAAAATATATGCATCCTGAGGATTTGAATAATATTTGGATATGTTCGAACTGCCAAACTGCTTTCGCCTTTCACAGTGATATGATGGATCACATAAGAAATACACGACATAAACACATAAAGAAATTTGATTTGAATACAGGTAGGCTCATTGAAGTCAAAGCCATGGTCTGATCAGATCAGATACCTCTATTATGATTTTTCTACAATCCCTACCCAAACACCGACTAGTCGCCTGGTCTGCTATCCCGCCCTTTTCAATCCCGCAACCTCTACCAACCAGGAGGTAAGAGACCTAGCTAATTGATTGATGGTATTATTTCTTTGTCAATATTACATTTAATATCCCACCATCAAGCTTTGATCCGTAATAATCAGTAACCAATCAACAGGCATGATAATAAACTGATAAGTCCATCCTCATTTTCCCTGCCTCATCATCAACTGTATCAATTACTAAGTACTCTTTTACAGAGCTTATGTCATGCTGCTATGCAATAGCCAGGATGAGTATATGATTCCTCTACAATAGGCTCTATAAACGAAGGGCTAGAAGTAGGTCAGCTTTCCATACATACTTCAGACTTTAATGTCGTGCTTTATTTTTCTCGCCATACAGCCTTTGTCTTTGCCAGCAGTGCAAACCCTATCAAGTAAGCAAAAATGACAGCAAAGCCGATCTCCAGAGACCATCCTTCTACGGTTTGAGGAACACCCATTCCATGCTGCAATATCAGCGACGCATGGGTTGTTGGAATTGCAAAAGCCACATAGCGCAATTCTTCTGTTGGTATTATTAAAAATGGGTAGAATACTGGCGGCACGACTACTATTGCGATTCTCAAAAATGCAATAAAGGATTCAACAAAACGAGGATGAGTTGCACGAGTCGCTATGAAATACCCAATGCTTGACGTGGAAGCCCATACCACCAAAAGTGTGGCAATGACAATGGCAGTGCTGTACAGAAAGTTGCTGCTAAATATCACTACAAGTGCTGCCAAGATTACAAATGCTGGAAGGCCAAATAATAGCTCAGCAAGTGCAATGCCTGCCATATAGGTAAAGGAGGAGACCGGAGAAGCGACAAAGATATCCTGCATTTTGTAATCCACTTTCCAAGTTATGATATTGTTGCCTGTAGCTAATCCATACCCGGCTGCAGCTGACACTAGGCTTCCTGCAAACGCCATGTGAGTATACTGACCTCCGCCGATTACAAAGACTATGAATAAGAATGCAAATGGAATCATTGCAGTAAATGTTATTGAAGCTGGATATCTACGAAGCCACAGAAGTCCATTCATGTGGGCAATTAGAAATGCCTGCCTTACTGGCAGTGCGAAGGAAGAAGGTAAAATACCACGACCCTTTCCATCACTACCAGTTTTTTTCACTACAGCAAGTAATCGTAGGATAAGCCTCTAATAATGGTAAGGTTTTGTCAAATAAGGCCTGTGGTGTGTATGGTATTATTTCTATAAAAATTACGATTGAAGCATAAGAGAAGACGATGGTTACTACCTTTTGCTAAAAAAAACTAAGATATGTTTATTTAAGTTATTCTTTCTCCATCGCTTTTTCTTGCATCTGATCGATTTGTTCTTGGGAGATTTCGTCAAATAAATTACACCAGTCTCTTCCAGAGATAATCAAATTGAATTTCTGAAGCTCAGGATGCACGCATTTTCCATTTGTTAAAATGTCTGCATTTATTGGATCAGAGGGTGAGAACCATTTACATGATAAACAATTCTCAGATTGCCATGATAGTCTCTTTAAGTTGTTTGTAGCATCTGTCATCTTTATCATCCTTCTGAGTAGCGAGTCAAAGAGTTGGCATTCATCACAAATAAAGTTCCCGTAGAGTCTTAAAAATGTAATTGAAGGGTTCAAACGAGTTCTGATAATAAGTTTTTGCTACATTCTATGATGTTAAAAATAGAGGTCGTCCATTTTAGCTATTGCTAGATTTGTTTCTGGTGCAAGAAGTGCCCCCTAATAATAGTGCCAATCTTCTTATGATGATGATAAATAACTGCTGGTTGCTAATCTTTTTAGTGTGTGATAATTAAGTGAAACTACTAAACGAGAGGGTTGCAATCATAACAGGCTCCACTAAGGGGAATGGAAGAGCAATAGCAAATATCTATTCTGAACAGGGAGCCAATGTAGTTGTAACAGGAAGGGATCAACTTGAAGCTCAACATGTTGCAGATGAGCTTTCAAAAGAGTATGGAACAAATCCTTTGGGATTGAAGCTAGATGTAACCTCTGTCACGGCAGTAGATGAGATGGTCGGCAAAACACTTCACAAATATGGTCGAATAGATGTGCTTGTAAATAATGCAGGCTATCCAATTAAAGATGATCTATGGGATGTAGGTTTCGATCAGATATCTGATGAAGTTTTGGAAAAGGTTTTGAACGTAGACACTGAAGGAACCTATAGATGTTGTCGCATGGTGCTGCCTTTAATGGTCGAAAAGAGACGTGGGGTTATAATTAACATTTCATCGACTCCTGCAATAAGTGGATACATAAAGGGCGCGCCTTACACTGTGGCCAAGGCCGCTAATTTGGGAATCACAAAGCATATAGCGGCTGAATTTGGCAAGTACGGAATAAGATGTAATGCTATTGCCCCAGGAACTATCGCTACACAGAGAAATTGGGAAAGGTTGACTACTGAGCAAAGAGTGGATATTGTATCTTCTATCCCACTTGGGAGGGCAGGCAAGCCTGAAGAAATCGCTGGTGTAGCACTAATGCTTGCATCTGATTATTGCTCTTTTGTCAGCGGTCAAACCATTGTTGTGGATGGAGGGGAAACAATACGGTAATAAGAACACTGGTGTGCGACAGCCATGATCACATCTTTCTTATTGCTTGATTCGTTTTTGTTTTCTCCTCTTCAATTGAGTTTTTGATTTTGGATCTTTTCACCTGTCAGCAAAATTAATTACGTCATTTTGCCAACTTATTCAGCAAGACATCTCTAATTTTGCGTCCAGCTATCTCTTCTACTTAAGTTAAATCTCCGTGCTGCAAAAAGGTCTTGCTGGGACTCTTATAGACGCATAGCCGAAGCATTGAAGAAAGAGTTTCCAGACAAGAAGGAGTATTGGCAAAATGAACTAAAAAGTCATTAGGCATAGAACCCAATCGACAAAATGAGCTTAATGACAAAGAGAAGCTGCATGCGTTGGCAGAGATCATCAAAGAAGTCTACTTCCAAGATTACAGAACAGCATTAGTAATTAAGGATAGGGATGGGTTAATTCATTTCCAATCCGATGATATTATGGTAAGATTTACTATCCTCTCATATATCTTATCTTTGTATACATCTGCGGTTTAGAGGGGCTAGCTCTTGCTGCATGTCACTGGTTTACAATATGAGCTTATTTCGAGAAGTTGTCGGACAAAACCCGCCAGCAGCAACATTCCTGCCATGTGCAATTGGGACATTCACAGGGCGATGAGCTAGTCATACATTCCGAAGGCATACAATCACACTTGGCGCATCTTATTTCCATACCAGGATAATCACATGATCGAAATAAAAAAAGATTCTTCAGCGAGGAGGAGAATGTATGACAATTCTGCCTACAACAGCAAGTATTGAACTTATTCTTTGAATCCATCAGGCTACTTCTTTTTTCTTATCCAGCTACGATACTGGATATGAGCTTCCTTTCTGCTTTTCTCAGGTGCTCAACGATGGTAGACTTGTCTACATTGAGGTGCCTAGACAGATCATCTGAAGAAATTCTTCTTGGCACATCATAGTAACCTAAAGCATAGGCAGTAAGGAGTATTTGTCTTTGCCTAGGAGTCAGCTTTGATAGAAGCGATTCTCCTCCTTTTGTATCGATAGAAGTGAGTCCAAGAATCTTGAATGAGTTATTGCCCCATTTGTTCGTATAATGAAGTAACTTTTTTATTTCATTCTCTTTGCCTATCATTTCTACCTTCATTCTATCTACCTCCAAAAAGTCTGGAGGACGAGCCATTAGCATTTTTGGCGGCTTTATATCTTTTGGGGGCTTCGGAACACAGGATCTGCCTTCTATGAATACGACAAGTGAGCCATCCTTTTCCTTGTAAAGAAGCTCTATATTTGTAAGAAGACCTTTTCCCATTAGTAGATCTTGTATGGTTATTTTCCTGTCTTTCAGCCTGATTCTGCAAATGATAGCGAGACCCTCAGTATCGCACTTGAAGCACCTGAGAGCTTCTAAGACTTCGACTTTTTCGGAATTCGATCCGAAGATCCATTTCCATGCTTTTTGATAATCAAATTCCATTGTGATGCGCCGCATATACTACTACCATAAGGTAGCTCGTTACTAATATTATATGTGCCCCACCTGTTCGGTATAAAGGAAAAATGTAATTGCCTTGTAAAGTGAGTCTATGACAGAAGAACAACCAGTTGAAGCCGCTGGGCGTATAGTAAGGCATAACAGAGAGATTCCCTTATGGGGCTGGCTATCAGTTATCGGATATATACTGTTAGTAGATAATTTACCTTTGTGGGAGTATGAAGGATGGGCACTAGTTGCAGGCTGGTTTGCAGCTGGCACGATGTGTGTAGTGAATTATAGATCATGTGGAAGATATCACTGCAAAATAACTGGACTTGGATTCTTCGGACTTGGCATCTTAGCTGTTCTAGACACGGTTGGAGTGATTAATCCTGCAGCGTGGATCATTTGGACCATACTCTCTGCTGTCCTTACAGTTGATTTGGTCTTGAGTATAGATATAATTCTAAGCGCGGTTCATGTTATGTTACCTGCAATTCGAAAGCCTAATCCAGCTAGGATGAGGAATCCTATATGATTAATAATGATTATGTCAGAATGTACAAATACGTATCAGCTAATGCTCAGTCGCTTCTCCTTCGTAATACTGCTGAGAAAGTTGGCTATAAATTCTGAAATTATCGTTGTTAGACTAAAACAATAATAGCAGCCTGCACGCTTGACAGAAAAAAGGAACGGATAACACAACAGCCTTGAGATAGATGGCTATTAAGAAAAAAATTCCGTAGCTTTAATATCTTATGTTATATACATCGTAAGCTAATCGCTCACAAAAGGGAGCTTGCTAGTCTTTTAGCAAGCCCCGTTGTTTTCCAAGGAGTTTTTGAATCTAATCGATCAAAATCTCCCTCCTCCTTGGTTTAGGTGTGTGAGCGATTATCGCATCCGCTGGGGACCCTTTTTGGATCCCCAGCGTCATCTTTAAAGCTTATGATCTGTCATGACAATTTTTGAAATTCTACAAAAAACAAAGTGGATCGATAGCCTTTCAGCTCTAATTTCACAGAGAGACAGCAGCGGTAGTCAGCCAGTATATAACCTACTTTACTACTAACTATGCAACAGTCGTTTCTTCTACTATCAGCATAGAAGTATTGGCATATGTTTTCATTGATAGCTAACAGGACTAGAATGGATAGTGCTAGCTGAGGTCGTAGAGGTCCAAATCCCACAGTCTATTATCCATCGTCAAACGTACGTATCTATCTGGGGTAACCTAAAGAAGATAGGTATGACGTCCGAGATGAGACTCGCATTGCTCATAGTCATTGGACCTATACTAATAGATCTGTTTTTCTAAGTGAAACTTGCCTGAAGCATGAGATGGAATGGAGTCTGGTGTCCACGCTGTGCAGCAAACTCTCAGGACAAATCCTAAAAACATAGCAGAAAGAAGAAGGTCTGCAATGGATTTATCAAATGCTTGAACAATATTATGCGGCAGCTCCTCGTACTACATCTTTAGCTCCGATCTCAAGTCCTATGTGTATATATACAACATGATGACCATATTAAATTGACAATCCGCATCCTCAAGATCATATTAGTTTTTGCTTGGTCGAACGGAGGGTATTTGCCAGCCATTGAGTTAAGGTCCTTAATAGTTGAATATTCTGTTATATTACATCTCCTGAACTTAAACAGTTATTTTCTCTAATAGATTTCGTTATCTGGTATAGAGTCGAATAGTTATGCCGTCCATGTCATGCAAGAAAACGGACTTTGATGATCCATTCGATTGTGCATATTGTGATGTCTCGATCTTGTATTGCGTGATCCGTTCTGCTGTCCGGTCATATTGTTCCATGTTCGGAAGTTCGATGCCAAAATGGTTCAATCCAACATGTTCTGATGAAGCTGGCTGAATGCCGGTTCCAAGCCAGATATTTGTTGCGATATGGTGGTGATATTTACCTGCGGCAAAAAAGTAAGCTCCAGGATAAGTTGCCGTAAAGTTCAGCCTAAGAATCTCGCGATAAAACCTTCTAGCCTTTGCAAGGTTACGAACATGGAGATGGATGTGCCCTATGACTGTCTTGGCAGGCATCGCTTTCCACCCTGAGGCTGTAGATTCTCTTAACAGGTCTTCTGTATCCAGCCTATCTGTGGCCATCCTCACCTGGCTCCCATCCCATTCCCATTGTAAAGACGGCCTGTCGCGATAGATTTCTATACCAATGTTGTCGGAATCGCGAATATAGATCGACTCAGACACCAGATGGTCGGCCAAGCCGTCAAACCGTATTTCGTCACGCCTTTCGCTCAAGTTTTGAAGCATGTCTGCCAGGTATTTTCTCTCCGGAAGTAATATTGCAAAGTGATACAGCCCTGCCCTCCTGGTCTCAGACATGCGAACCTTGGAGTTCGCCCCTACTTCCTCTGCTTGCAAAAGTTCTACAAGATTGGATGGATGTCCATCTACAGAAAGAAGTACCCTTTCATTGGATGGCCTGCCCATTTTCTTGAACCCAAGAACTTTTTCATAGAAGTCAAGCGAGCTGTCGATATTGGAAACATTCAGGCTGACATAACCGATTCTTGTAGCTGGATGAATATTGAAATCACTCCGTACGGAGGTTATGCTGTCGCTCATGCTGTTGATTGTAAATACCGCGAGTTAGCTAATAAACCTGGTAGTCTTTGCACACCAAGTCAGTAAGGCGCATCATATCAAGTAGTTACGGCCGAACTAATGTATCTGAAATGCTTGCATTATCGTATCCATGCTAGAGCAGCCTAATCAAGAGCTTATGAATAGTTTTGGTGTAAAAGCCATATTCCAGTTCACTCAAGTAAACAGAGAACGACTGACAAAATTGGCACAGTGGGTCGATCAAAACAGCATACATGTAAATATTGACAGGATGTTTCCACTAGATGAGGCTGGTAAGGCGCTTGATTACCAGAGAGATGTGTACAGTAATTTGAAAGTGCGTTAATGATGTCATATGGAACGACTTGTTATTAATATAATGTGAGAGAAAGAATATGTTGAGTTAATATGGATAGCAAAGAAGAGGCCGAAAGAGAAGAGATGAAAGAGGAAACTCATGATATAGAAGACGCAGAGCAAGATGAATTAGATGAAGGTGATGAAGAGGAAGAATCAGAGGAATAACAGGGACATGAAAAGGCTTAGTAAAAGCGTTAGCTGAAACTGAAAGCAGAGACAGGCTAGCTGTGCAAGTTTATTAAAGCATATAGCTCTCCTATATTGAGAGAGAAGCATAAGATATGCACAACAAGAACAAAGGAAATAAAAGAAGTCATACACAGAAATCGGTCGCTAAGACACAAACATCGTCACCATCATCTTCATCAGCACCTCTTCCTGCAGGCACTCCCGCACCTAACTTTGCACTCAAAAGTACGCCTGATCAGACCGTCTCTCTTAGCGAGTTTCGCAATAGGCCCGTAGTGCTTGTTTTCTACCCTGCAGATTTTAGCCCAGTCTGCGGAGATGAGATGGCTTTGTTTAATGAAATACTGCCAGAATTTAACCGCTTTAATGCTCAACTTCTAGGTATTTCAGAAGATAACGTCTGGTCTCATATAGCATTCTCCCGAGCCAGAAATTTGAAATTTCCATTGCTGTCTGATTTCCATCCAAAGGGATCAGTAGCAAGGCAATATGGCGTATATCGCGAGGAAGATGGCACGGCTGAGCGAGCACTCTTTGTCCTCGATGGTGACGGAATTATTCGCTGGAGCTACGTTTCTCCAGTTGGCGTAAACCCGGGTGCGAATGGCGTTCTTGAAGCCCTTGAGTCATTAAGCAAAAAGAAGGAGAAATAAGCAAGTAAATGAGAAGGAAGACAGCAAAGGCTGGATCCGCAAAGTTGACTCTACCTGTTAGCGAGCGTGATCACATTCAGGGGCCAGATACAGCGCCTGTCACTTTAGTTGAATATGGCGATTATGAATGTCCCTATTGTGGGCAGGCCTACCCTATCATCAAAAACATACAAGAGCGCCTTGGAGACAAGCTTCGTTTCGTATTTCGCAATTTTCCTGTTACACAAGTGCATCCTCATGCCCAGCATTCAGCGGAAGCTGCAGAGAGTGCCGGATCACAAAATAAATTTTGGGAGATGCATGACTACCTATATGAGAATCAGCAGAAGCTTGATGACAAGTATTTGAGGCAATATGCATCGGCATTGGGATTGGACGTTATAAGGTTTGATGATGAAATGGCCAAGCATATTCATGCTAGCCGTGTACGTGAGGACTTTATGAGTGGAATACGCAGCGGAGTGAATGGCACACCAACCTTTTATGTTAATGGCATACGTTACGATGACTCTTGGGATGAAGAAGCGCTACTGGCAGCCATCAAGGACACTCTGGCAAATTCCAAGCGCCGTCCGGCAAAAGGAAAAAGGAAGAAGACACTGGCAGCATCTAGTTGAAGAATCAAAAAAGGTTATGAGAGGTTATTTTAGAGCTAGATGCAGTTGGTCTCGTCTATTTGCTTCTACTATGTAGATATCTAGCTGAGTTAATCGCACCTTGCTGCTAACTTTAAAGCTAAGGTCTATTATACGCTAATATCTAGAAGGCGGCATTACACGCTTCTCTTACTTATCAAATCAGGCGTTAACCTGCTGGCCTTCACAATCCTGTCTTTTCCTAGCATTGTAGCTCTGAGCACACCTCTGAAAATCTCTGGGAGAGGCTTGAGTTCGTCCTCATGAATAGTAACCAAGTAATTTGACTCGTTAATCTGCCATCAAAAATAGAAGAGAGAAGATTCTAAATTCTGTCTTTGCCTTCCAAATGTGCTCTTAACATCCACGCCATCTTTTCATGATTTTCTACTGCTTGTAAGAAAAAGTCATTTGTTGCCATATCTTCTAGCTCTTCAGCTTCATCAGCATTCTTCCTAAGCGTCTTGATTATTGTTTCATGATCCTTTAGCAGGTTTGATATCATTGTCTGCGCATCAGGATTTCGACCAGGGTCTTCATTAATGCTTGAGTAGCGGACAAACTCGTCAAGCGTGCCAAGAGACTTGCCGCCAAGGTGCCTTGCCCTTTCTGCTATCTCATCTACCATTTCGTCTAAAGCTTCATACTGCTCTTTAAAGAACTCATGTAGCTGATGGAACCTCGGGCCAATCACATTCCAGTGATACTTCCTTGTTTTTGTATACAGAACATATTCGTCACATAGACGCATGTTAAGCGTCTCAACTATCTTTTTACGAGCATCATCTTTTACTCCAATATCTGCCTTTATATCGTGCTCCATTATTGCTGTAGATGCGGGGCTGCTAGTACTGCTGCTACTTTTTGATACCATATCATTATGGCATGTCATGAAAATTATTTATGACGTATATAACAATGAGCCGGACAGATACTGCTGATAAATGAAAGTAGACTCTCTCATGATATATAGTTGAGGGAAGGCAAAAGTTGCACCCTGACTCCCTTGACTTTCTCCCTTGTTTAAAATGCAATGGTAGAAAATCCTGATCCCATTACAAGCACGAATCTCAGTTTGATTCTGTGACGTTATAACGCACTTCTGACATCTTATGAAAGCTCTGATAAGGCCAAGCAATATGAATCATGAGCTACCTTATTCCTCTAGCTCCTGGGCTTGCATTCCTATCTAACGGCTAAATATTGGACTTCCTTTGCCAGTAATTGAAGGGTAAATGTCATTTATACGGGAGTTTGCTGTCAGAGCCTTTCCAAGCCGAATATTTATCACCTTATCAAGTAGCCAATACATTAGGCTAACTATTGAACAAAGGTAGTCCTTTTCAAAAGAAAATTTGATGCCAGAGAATTTATTTCCATTTATATAAAATCGCACTAGTTATCCCTGGTTACAGTGGGTTACAT
This sequence comes from Nitrososphaera sp., assembly GCA_036844865.1. Lineage (GTDB taxonomy): Archaea > Thermoproteota > Nitrososphaeria > Nitrososphaerales > Nitrososphaeraceae > Nitrososphaera. The sequence continues at coordinate 15,908 of DAIUEZ010000015.1, forward strand.
GCGATCACAGAGACAGTCTTAAATCAGTTAGGGATTATCCTAATATAATAGGAACTGGCCAAGGGTAGGAAAGAGATCGGTATTGAGAGCAGCAGTATTTGATAAACCAGGCATTGAAAATCTTAAGGTCATAGACAATATAGAGAATCCAAAATTAGCCAATCCTGATGACCTTCTGATAAAAGTCAAAGTAGCAGGAGTGAACCCCATTGATAATGTAGTCATTTCTGGTTCTATTCCGACCGTGAAGCCCATGCCACATATCCCGGGAGCGGAAGTTTCAGGCACAGTAGATGAGGTAGGTAATGAAGTTAATGGACTTAAAGAGGGTGATAGGGTTCTTATACATAACAAAGTGTTTGATGGCAAATGCGATATGTGTTTGAGCGGTCTTGATATGATTTGCCGAAATGGTGGCTTGATTGGTGTAATTACGAACGGAGGATTTGCAGAATATATTGCTGTTCCTCAGAGAAATACGTTCAAAATACCAGATGATATGGACTGGGACTTGGCTGCAAGTCTTCCTGTGAGTGGACTAACGCCATTTCATGCTTTAAATGAGGCACATTTGAAGATGAATGAATTTTTGTTGGTCTTTGGAGCCTCTGGAAATACTGGAATGATTGCTACTCAGCTTGGAAAAAAGATGGGAGCAAAAGTAATTGCAGTTTCAAAGGAGGAATGGGTTAGAGATTTTGGAGCCGACTATGTAATAGTGGATTATGACAGAGTGGTTGAACAAGTCAGAGAAATTACTTCTGGCAAGATGGCAGATGTTGTAGTAAATTCGTTAGGAGTTAAGACTTGGGATAGTAGCTTTGAATCAATTGGCATTAATGGAAGGTTGGTATCTTTTGGAGGACTTACTGGTGCGGATGTTAAACTAAATGTCCAAGCACTGTACTCAAAACAAATAAAGCTGATAGGTTCTCAGGGAGGGACAAGAAGGGAACTAAAAGACCTTATCGATAATCATGATAAAATCCAGATAAAGGCATGGAAAAGATTTGATCTTGACAAGATCCAAGAAGCCTTGCAGGCTTTGTTCTCAAAGGAAAGGAGCGGAAGGATATTCTTAGACGTCTCATAATCTAGAAATAGCGTCTATTGTTTGTTGACTGAATATCTCTTCCTGAATTCGCTCATAACCGCTATCTTGCCAATATAGGATAATAATAATAGCACTAACATCATCTCACTCGGTAACTTTGAAGCTTCTCTCTGCTTCCTGTTTTTTGTAGCTATTGGATACACCGGTCTGGCTGACATTTCTGTTGTTTTCTTGCCATGAATTAAAAGAAGATAAATGCATAGAGATGCAGATTATCCAACAGCATAAGCACCTCTAGCAACGACTTCAGATAGCGCGGGGTGAATGTGCACCGTCTTTTCAAGACTACGAATGGTACCATCGCCTGCTTTCATTATTACAAGAACTTCGTGAATAAGAATGGATGCGTGACTTCCAAGAATATGGCAGCCAAGGATCTTACCTTCATTTGAAACTAAGAACTTAATAAAGCCGTCCCGGTCTTCAATCGCTTGTCCCATTGCCGTGTGTATGTAATTATAGACCGCCTTTTTATAAGGAAGACCTTTTTCCTTTAATCCCTGCTCCGTATGGCCTACGCCTGCAACCTGAGGCGAGCTGAAAATTGCATGAGGCATTGCAGTATAGTCAACTGGAACCTTGTGGGCGTGTATTATGTTGTTGAAAGCATATTGGGCCTCCATGTTAGCGCTATGTTTGAACATGTAGTGTCCCACAGCATCGCCCAGTGCAAAAATCCCCTTCACATTTGTCTCAAGATAGTCGTCTACGACAATGAAGCCTTTTTGGTCAGTCTTCACGCCCGTGTCTTCAAGCGCAAGAGTATCAGAATTTGGAGTCCTGCCTGTCGCTATCAAGAGCTGATCAGAGTCGAGTTCCAGTGTTTTCCCGGCAGAATTTCTTGCTATTATATGAAACGTGCCATTGTTGTTCTTCTTACTTACTGATTCTGTGTTGTAGCCAAGATGTACGCCATACTTTTTGGAAAATACTTCAGTGAATTTCCTTGAAATATCGACATCCTCATGCTTGAGCAAAATATCCCCCCATTCTATTATGTTGATTTTTGTGCCAAGTGCACCAAAAAAGTGCGCTAGCTCTGCAGCGATGTAGCCCCCACCTATGATAGTAAGCGTGCGCGGCTGCTTTTGCAGACGTAGCGCTTCATCACTTGTAATGTACCCGCTTCCATCTAGTCCAGTTATTTTCGGAATAGCCGGCCTTGTTCCGGATGCAATCAATATCTTGTCTGCGGATATCGTTTCATCGCCGACCAAGATTGTTTTTTTGCCAGTGAACCGGCACTCGTTCTGGTAAAGCTTTGGATTGCCTATTTCAGCAAACGCGTTTTTGATTCCATCAGATTCATCATCGACTATACTAGTAGCCCGCTTGACTATGCTGTCAAAGTCTATAGAAAACTTGTCAACCTTGATCCCAAAAAGCTCAGAAGTCTTAATTATTTCAGCGATGTCAGCACTGTGTATCAGTAGCTTCGATGGTATGCAGCCTCTGTTAAGGCAGGTTCCCCCCATTCTTCCCTTTTCAATGATAGCAACCTTCATACCGTGCTGCGCTGCCGCGCTGGCTACATCCAGTCCTGAGCCACTCCCAACGATGACAAGATCAAAATTTCGCACGCGTTATAATACGAGATATTTCAGATAAAGGGAGCTATTGAAAACTCCATTCTCTGATGATATAATGGATTAGTCAAAATATATCAGGAGTGCGGGCCCAAGGGTCCCCGTGCTTTTAGAAGCGCTATAAAGGAGGTTTCAATTCATAATATGCGAAGATAGCTAAAAAGTTTTCTGCTCGTCAGAGCCTTGTTTAAAAACTTACAAATATACCGAATCCCAAGCGCTCTTTCATGAGTGTGAAACATGTGATGCGTGGTTACAGTTGTGTGATATACTTTTCCTTCCAGAAAAGTGCAAGACGATAAATTAAACAATAAAGGTCATACCTTTAAATTCTTAATAAACTAATGAGGGGTGATAACGAGATGATTAAGCCTGAGGTAAGGAGGATTCTCGATATCGTTGCAGACTTGTCGCAGAATAACGTTAAGAAGGATGTCCTTGAGACTGAGATAATTTCACGTAGCGGACTTCCAGCTGTAGAGGTAAGAAATTATCTAGGTGAATTAGAGTGGCTGAATTTAGCTAAAGAAGCACTGCCTAGACCAAGCCACGCAGAGTATAGATTATGGAATGTAACAGAGAAAGGATTGCAGGAAAGATCTCGTCAGGACCACCACACATAATCGCATCATCATTGTGACTATTGAGATTCGTTTTATCAGATTCATCATGCTTTGTATTTGTCCGCGCCATACTGCCAGAATATAATCGCTGTACAACTATAATTTTATGGACTGTGTTAATACAAATCTAATTTTGGATTTGGAAATTAAAGAGGGTGGGGCAAAAGTAGCAGAGGATTGCACATTAAAGGTAAAGACAAGCGTCTATAACTTTTGGGTCTATCTATACATCTGCTTTTTATTTCCTCGCATATTCTAGGTAGAATATGCAGAATCCATAGAATATCGAGTATACAACAAAGTCATTAGCCACTACATTATTTGGCAGTATAATAAGAGATCCTCAGTGACAACGAATGGGCTGGCTGGCTGCGATGGATCAAAACTGCTTTCGACTAAGGGGCAATACGCGAATATTGGGAGAAGAATATAGAGCCAGAGAAATGGTTTGATCCGCCTTTCAGAATTTTATTGATAATGACATAATCAAACAAAATAAAGTCCATCAATGAAATAGAACTTGCTGTCTTAGGTAGCAAAACAAGAAAATCAACTAGCAAGAATAGGATAGATCTATGTGGTTCAATGCATCTCCATAGCTAAAAACTCATGATAATCGTGAAGCAGCAAGAAAAGGGAATTTACACTTATTAGATAACTTTACAAGATTCCTCAATGACTTTTAATTGTGAATGTCACTCAAAGGTAATAGTGACCATTTACAGATTGTAAGTATTCAAAGACTTTTTAGTTAATTATTTACTAGTTAATACAGCTTCTCCTCTTTGTTTAGTTCCTATTTCATAAGCATCAGAGACATCCTTGATAAATATCATACCATGCGCCTCATTTCCACGATGCTGGCCAAGACTGTTTGATATATCATCAACAATCTGATTCATTGCGGAGTCAGGTACAATTGTTTCAATCTTTGTCCTCTTTGCATAGTCAGGGGTAATTGTTCTACCTGTCATATATGCTCGCACCATCTCTGGTACAGCGTCTCGTTTTGTTCTGCCAGCCCCATTTATTTCATAGAATGTCATGCCACCGACATTGTGTTTTCTCAGAATTTCGGTAACTTGAGCAAGGTCATCTTTAGGAATAAATATAGATATTTCTTTCATACTTAGCCATAGTTATGCAGTTAAATAACCTTTTCGTCATTAATCTTTAAAATATTTTTTAGCAAGAAGACAATTAATGAAATACTTCAATTTTTATAATACAGAAGCATAGCGCGAATAACGTAAATGTCCTCTCGGAGCTAGTCTGGACAAGGAGATATAGATCTGATGAGGGTGTAGTAGTGAAGAAAAGTAGCAAGCGCTACCTAATCTCTTTTGTAGTTTGTTCTTGCTAACTATAATTGATGAGCACCCAGGAGAAAAATAAGGAACTAATGAAAACGCTTGATGATGCATGGAGCTCCCAAGATTGGGATACGTTTGAAGAACGTCATGCTGAAAATGTTGCTGTATTCTGGCCAGGTCAACCTACTCCTACAAGAGGAGTTGGTAACCACCGCGCAGAGTCTATCGAATTCTTCAAGGCATTTCCTGATAATCACATTGTTAATAATCCGTACAAGATACTTTTTGCAAACGATGACTATACCTGCTCAGTGGCCGATTTTACCGGTACTTTCAAAGAGCCAATGAAAGGATTTGACGGGCAAATGATTCAGCCTACAAACAAAAAATTCCAAACAGAGTTTTGTACCGTTGCGACATGGAAAGATTACAGAGGAAAGGCTATTCTATGATCTGGTAGGAGTTATGACTCAGATTGGTGCAATGCCTTCAAAAACCTGAAACATTGTTGTTTTTGGTGAGTTGCAATTTTTTGTCATTACTTATTTATCCTTCAGGAGTGAAACGCAACGCAGGGATCACATTCTTACTTTGACTGTACTTCCTTCGACCTTTGTTTCATAGATAGGCTGATCGTATGTCTTTATCTTGGACATCATTTCAGCACTCCGGGTAAACATCTTTTGCAAACCCTCTGGTATTGGTTCTGGAAACTTTGATGGGTCCGGAGCCATTGGTTCTGCTACCTTCTTTCCTGTTGTAACATCAAACCTAGCGCCATGCATAGCGCATGTTACAACCTTTCCATTCAGAGTACCCATTGAAAGTGGAGCGTTCATGTGACTGCACCTATCGCAAAGCGCGTACACTTTGCCATCTGAATTGGCAAGTAGTACTTCCTTTTCGCCTACTTCTCTGTGTTTCATCTTTCCTGTAGACACATCATTTACATCTGCAACATCTGCGAATCGTTGTTGTTCTTCTGTTTTTTGTTGTTTCTGCTGTTGAGTAGACATGTTACTTAGATCCTCCAGGCTGTATTAAAGCTTGGTAGCAATTTCTGACTAAGTTAGTTCTTAGTATCTTATCAGGTAGTCTTAGGATTACTTGGTAGTGCGCTTGTGCATGACCAAAAGACTAACCAGGAATTTAATAACATTGCTGCATAGAAAAAGTAAGGGTATAGTAGATCTATTAGCAGTATTTTGCCTTGATTTTGAGTTTAGCTCCTTTTCAGTCAAGAGGGTAGATGAACTAGCGCTGCATCTGTTCCTAGTCATTGAAGCTTGCACCTGCTAATTGTAGGTAAACTCAGGCTTACTATGTCTGGTACAGCTAAGTTACTAAGTAAGGTATTGTTACTATCCTTAAATAAAATCGGCCACATTATGACAGTATGGCTAAAAATTTGTTAGCAGATAAGAAGGTAAATTGGCGTTCTAATCAGCACAAAGCGCGTTCTGTCTTGAAAGTGGTCAAAAGCGTAAGAAGCATAGAAGGAGGAGGGTTTATCGTAAACAGGGCTTTTCCTACACATTTCATCTCAGAGTTGACTCATTTCTGTTGCTTGACGAAATGGGTCCTGCAGACTATGGCCCCGGCGACGCCAAGGGGCTCCAGACCATCTCCACAGAGGCTTTGAAACCGTAACATATATGGAAGGAAAATTTCAACACAAGGATTCGCATGGTCACTCTGGCAAACTGAACCCCGGGGATGTTCAATGGATGACTGCCGGTGCAGGTGTAATACATTCTGAAATGCCAGAGGATGAATTTACCCGCAATGGCGGAAGAATGCATGGCTTTCAGCTCTGGGTCAATCTGCCAAGGCAAGACAAAATGATAAAGCCTTATTACCAGGAAATCCCAAGCTCAAAAATTCCAGTGGTAAAAAGCCCAGACGGCAAAGTAACTGCAAAAGTGATTGCTGGTGAGGCACTGGGCGTCAATGCAGTAATAGAAACAAGGACACTCATAACATATGCCCACTTTACTCTGCAACCAAAAAGCGAGATTGAGCAATACATACCAGCCGAATATATGCATTTGCCTACGTAGTGAATGGACAAGGGCTATTCGGATCTAATAGAAAGACTGCAGCTAGGGGGCATGTGATAATCTTCTCTGCTGGCGACAAGGTATCGATAAAGAATGAATCTGATGACTTGCCTCTAGATGTTCTTCTGATAGCGGGGTTCCTCTAAATGAACCAGTAGCAAGGTATGGGCCATTTGTAATGAATGAACCGCACGAGATCGATCAACCCATAGAAGATTATAGAAGCGGCAGGATGAGCAAGATCAACTTTTGACTCTAATTTCATGCTCCAAATGTATCAAACGCATGTTAAAATATTGCTGATAATGTTTTCGGGACGTAAGAAAGCAGCTAAAGTAAGTCAGTTCCTACTTACCTAGATACATCTTACAAACCTACTAAGTATGGAATTGCTACTGAAGTTAAATAGAGCAAGCACCATATTTTGGTATGACAATTAAAACATCACAACCAAATTCAGCCATCTTATCTGACTTGGTAATTACTGATCCAGAAACTGGCGAGTTGATACGTAAAGATACTGGGGAGGTCATTTCTGATAATACGCCATCTCCAGAAAAAGAATGGCGCTCTTTTGATATCCAAGAAGACGCTGAGAGCAGAGCACGAGTAGGCATTCCTACCTCCCTTGCAATCCACGATATGGGACTCTCTACAATGATAGGCAAGGAAGCAACTGATGCATCCGGTAATGTAATTGATGCTGCAACTCGAACTAGAATGAGCAGGCTTCGTATGTGGAACAGCAGAAGTCAAAGCCACTCTTCAACAGAGAGAAGCTTGCAGCGAGCTTTTACGATGCTCTCTAGGATAAAGGATAGACTGGCTCTGCCAAATCATGTAACCGAAAAGGCTGCATATACCTATAGAAAAGCTCAGGAAAGGGGTCTTATTCGGGGAGACACCATAGGTTCAGTCTTGGCAGCTTCGATATATGTTGCTGCAAGACAGTCAGGAGTGCTAAGGACTTTAGACGAGATCTCAGAAAGTAGTAATGTCAAGCTCAAGCAGGCAGCCAGATCTTATAGGCATATTGTAACAGAGCTTGATATCAAAGCACCGATGATAGACCACTCAAAATATATCATCAAAATAGCTAACAAACTAGGCTTTGATGAAAAGATAAAGCGTAAAGCGCTTGAACTCATGGAACAAGCTCAGAAAAAGAATATTCTAGTAGGCAAGGACCCAATAAGTATGGCTACTTCTATACTATATCTTGTAGACCTTGCAGAAGGGGGGCGACGGCAGCATAGAACACAGGCTGAAATTGCAAAAGCAGCAGGAATAACGGAAGTCACTGTCCGAGAGAGATCAAAAGAATTGAGGAAAAAACTTGGTATAGATTATGGCGGATCTAGTCTTGTCAGAAGGAGTTTCTATAACTGATCAAAGCAGCGCTCTAAGTACGAGGTAGTGCCATGACAAGGCTACAAGAACATTATATGATTCATCATCAAAATAATAACAATAACAACGACGATAGTAAAAATGACGCTCCAGTCACAGTTATTGTAACCAGAAAAGCCAAGAAAGCGAAGGTGAAGGAATTTGAGGAATGGTTGGATGGCATCATCCATGAAACGATGAAATTTAATGGACATATGGGAATAGATGTGATTAGGCCTTCAGATCAATCAAATCCAGAATATGTCATAATCTTCCGCTTCAACACCCTTGATAACCTGCTGAAATGGGAAAAGTCACAGGCAAGAAAAGAGTGGCTAGAAAAAAGCAAAGATGTAGTTGAGGGTGAACAAAAGCTGCAGAAAATAACTGGCTTAGAATTTTGGTTTACTCCAAGTTCAGCACGTACTACCAAAATTGAAGCAAATATTGACGATGATAGTCAACCAATAACTATACCACCTCCGCCTCCTCGCCTCAAAATGGCAATCGTCACAGCTGGCATTGTTTTCGTCCTGTTAAGTACCTTAATTCCACTCATAAGACAGATTACATCAACTCTTCCTACTTTGTTAAGCACATTTGCGGCGGTAGCAGTTATGGTTTTTCTCATGACGTATGTAATAATGCCACTTGTTACTAGGTTACTGAGGCCATGGCTATCAAAGAAGAGATTATTCTAAATATATCTTAAAGCGTGCGTGAGCATTAGGATATGGACCTGCCACCAGATGAGAAAATTAAACAAGAATTACTCTGTTAGAAAGGAGTAACAATACATGAGCATAATTTTGTAACTATAATGTTTTATGCGGATGGAATAGAAATGATCCCATATGGTCTGCTTTTAATGATGAAAATGGCGCTCAATAATATGCTCATCACTTATTGTCATCGATCTTCTCTTAATTTGCTACTTAGACTTCCTCATGTCGCAAATGAGTTTTCTTAAAGCATGCGCTAATCTTTCGTAACGAGCGCCGGGAGAGGGACTCGAACCCTCGAGT
>DAIUEZ010000016.1:0-6728 GCA_036844865.1 Nitrososphaera sp.
CAATTAAAATTCTTCTGTAAGATTATAACCCAAATTACATCAAACTCTCTTTAAGCGCATTATTAGTGCTTTTGCTGCTTTGGATTTCTTTCAGTCAGATATAGACCATATAAAACACACGCTGCAAGACCATTAGTTAGAACTCGAAACACAAAAATCATCATCTCATTCTATTAATTGACGCAGATGAGTGATACCATGGTATAATCTCTCAACAGCATATATGTGTCATGAAACAAAAATAAAACAAAAAATTTCATCATCCATAAGAGATAAGCTAAGCATCACATCAGATGAAGAGAAGATGATGGAAAACAAACTCTATTTCAGCGTAAAGCTCTTTCCGCTCCTAAATGCTATTGCCCTTGCCGATGATCTGTCCCGTACTCCACGCCTGTTGGCGTCAGTGTTTTGCGGCAATGATGTTCCATGTTCGTCTACTATCTCAATACTAATGCTATCTTTGAACTTCATTTTCAGCATACGGGCAATCTGTATTGCCATAGCGATGTTGCCGTCGCCTATTTTCACGACTTTTTTTCTTGATTCTATACCGCCAAGCATAGCCGCGACATGGTTAATTGCGTCCTGTGGCGAAGATTCAACAACTGCACTTGCGATCTCATGATGCATGTATATGGCAGATATTCCGATCCTGCTGCCTGGATCTATCCCTATGATCAGTTGATCATCTATTACCCGTTCGCCTATGATGCTTCGCAGGATCTTTGCCTTGGCAATTGCGGGGTATTTTTCAAGTTCAGTATCAATCATAACGATGCCTTTCTTATTTACAATGCCAGCCTCATCTTGCGTGGTAATAATGACTTTAGCATTTGATACAGCAGCCTCCTCAGGAGATAGCGAGTCAAACTGTAGCTTCATTAGCCTAAGGGCACATGTTATATTATAGTATGGACGGCCGCGAACAGTTGCGACTGTGATCTTTTGATATGAAAGCTCCTCCTTGATCAGGGGCGTTTCATCAACATTGAGTTTAAGCAATAAATGCTTTTAAAGCTTATGGATTAGCTAACTGGTTTGCCGTCTGAGGTATATTTCCTGATCTTGGCTGGTTGATGGACGGAAGAAGAAGATGAAGATGGTTGTGACTTAGTTTCCACCTTTTGTGTAGTCATTGGCATAGTAGTAGTATCACCTAGAACTGCCTGGACTATACTATCAACCGTTGCGTCAAATGATGCTTTAATGTTCTTCCTAATGTTGGCAAGGTTAGCTCTTCCAATCTCACCTATTTCTTCTGATTCAGCCTCAGCCTCTGCTCTGGTGTTATCTACAATTTGCTTGGCTTCCTCATTCGCAAGAGTGATTATTTGCTGCTTTAGATTCTCAATTTCTTCATCAGAGTGGGCAATTATGCGCCTTCTCATTTCCTCTACGCGGCCATACATCCCATCGATATCATTTTCAAGCTCAGATAAAGCATTGACAATGGTTTCGACTGCAGAATGTGAAGTTGGTGGAGGAATGTCAGTGTGCGCTATTTTTCCCTTTGCCAAGATATCTAAAATCAAAAGTAGCAAAGAGGGATATTAAAACTAAGTGGCTATGTGGCAAGACTAAGTATGGCTTGCGCCATATCTCCCTTGCTCTCAGTCAAGGCCTGTATTGCCTTTTCCCTAGAAACATTAGCTTGTTGCATGACAAGTATAACATCCTCTTCCTTGAATGCAGGGACCTCACGCTGTTTTTCTTCAATGTCTGATGCAATAACTTGAAAGATAGTACTGTCCTTGCCTTTCATTTCGATTACCTGCGGCTTGATGAGGTAAAGCTCTTTTGTCTCAGTCTTGATAATCACCTCTTCTACATTATCCATCGTCTTCATGTCAAGGCCCATCTTATCGAGCATGCGCCTCATTTCACGATTGCCGCGCATCATATACTGTATCTCGATTACTCTGTTCTACCTTTTATTCCTTGTCGAACCTTTACTGCTACTCCTTTTTGATATTGTCTCATAAGTCTTGAGGATAACATTGCAATGCCTACGGCTATCACCCTTCTGCTACTATTATCACTACCTCGACCTTCGCTATTGCCATCAATAACTGCGACGTCCGATCCAACTTTGATGTTAGAACCGCACCATTTGACATGCTTGCAGAAAAGAGATCGGCCTTCGCTTACAAATGGCACAGCTTCCTGCACGGGCATAATGCAGTTCTCCAAGAACTGCTTACTATTCTCGAGCAGATACTGTGCACCCATAATAGTAAGTGCAAGCCCGCCATCGGTTCTCAAAGTTACGGCCAGTCTGCCATCTATGCTAAAGTTCTTTATTCGGCCAGTCCTTCTTGAAAAGTCGAATTGGATATCAGCTGGCAGGGCATCTGAGACTCCCGCTCCAAAAAGGGCATCGATGTGCCTGTGCACTTTTTCTCTTGGATCTATTGGCAGAGGGTTCAAGTGAGGATAATATTTTCTATATACCACATAAATGTAATTAGGTTCGCCGTCATATCTATATAGATTCAAGGTAAGGATATATAGAACTGTTATAGGCTCTACTCTATTGAATTTGAATAAAATGTATAGCGAAGAGGAGGACAACAGTAAACACCTTTCACAAAGTGAAGAGACTAGAAAATTGCAATACACTGGTCGCTCTTCTTACATCGTATCTTTACCAAAGAAGTGGATCCAGGACCTAGGCTTGAAACAGGGAGATCATGTCGTAATTTTAAGGCAAGGCAATTCTACACTCCAAATAGCACCTGCCTCAAAGAGGCTCATTAAAGAACAAAAGGAAGCAACAATTGAAGTAGGCAAGGATCACAACCCGTATTTTATTGCGCGTAAACTGATTGCTCTATATTTCCTTGGCTTTAATGTGATCAATGTTGTTCCCAAGGAAGATAGATTGCTTGTGGAACAGAGAGAAGTTATCAAGAACATCATCAGACGCGTCCTTATGGGGACAGAGATCATTGCCGACTCAGCCACAGGCATCACCTTGCAAGTCCTTATTAATCTACTTGACTTATCAGTCGATACAGCATTTAAGCGAATGTTGCTGATTGCCAAGTCCATGTATCGTGACACTCTTCTCTCTCTGAGAGAAAATAATGTTGAGCTTGCACAAGAAGTAGTGAAGTCTGATGACGAGGTTGATAGATTCAGCTTTTACATAGTTCGACAATTGAAGATAGCAATCAAGAACGAATACTTGTTGAAAGAGATAGGACTGGAGGAGCCGCGCAACTGCCTTGGATACAGACTGATAGCCAAGTCAGTCGAGCGGGTAGCAGACCATGCAGTTGTAATAGCCAAAGATGTTATAGAGATACGACAACCCCTCAACAAAGACATCGCGGATAAAATATCCAATATGAGCTATTTTGCTCTCGAGGTTCTAGATGAGTCATGTTTGTCAATGTTTAAGCGTGACTATGAAGCTGCTGATAGATCTATTGAAAAGGCCCATAAGATAGATGAGATGGAAAAGGCGATATTGCGTGCGGTGTCTAAACCTCGAGATGTCAATGAACTATATAGAATCAAGCTGATAACTGAGAACATTCGCAGAGTTGCAGAATATGCAAGCGACATTGCAGAAATAGTGCTCAATATGACAGTTCAGCAGACTCTGAGAAAAGGCTAAATCCGCCCCTCACACATTTGAACTCAAATGTCCTACTGCGAGCTTTGTGGACGCCAGACTTTTGAGAAAAAGATGGTAGTAGTAGACGGCACAATATTCAATGTTTGTATTGCATGCTCGAAACGAGGAAAGCCCTATGCACCACCGCAGATTGCAACCAAGAAGAAAAAGAAGCCATTTGCAGTAAAACCGCAGAATAAGATTGAGCTAGCAGATGAAACTATTCTTGCACCTAATTTTGCAAGGCTGATAAGAGAAGCCAGAATGAAAATGGGTCTAACACATGAACAGCTCGGCATGAAGATGAACGAGAAGGCGCAGCTTCTCAAAAAGTTTGAAACAGGCTCCCTCAAACCTGACGAGATATTTGCAAAAAAGCTAGAACGCTACCTAGGGATCAAGCTGTACGTCAGCATTAATAGCGATGATGGGGAATAAATGGCAAATTACAGAAAGGCCATTCTCATAACATATCCTATAGAGGAGGCAATAAATGAAGCAATATCACTTGCCGATGCGGCTGGCTATTCAGTCATCAAGACTGTGACCCAGCGTCAGATAACAAAATCAAGATTTGGAATTGGTCGGGGGAAGGCAGAAGAAGTAGCAGAGATTGTCAAAGAGATCAAGCCTGATGTCATAATATTTGACGAGACGATTAAGCCAACTCAGATATACAATCTGGCAAGCTTGTGCAAGGTGGAGATAATTGATAGGGAGAGATTGATCTTGGAAATTTTTGAGCGGCGAGCAAGTACTACTGAATCGCATATCCAGATCAAGCTTGCTCAATTGCGCTACGATATGGCAAGGGCGCGTGAAAAGGTCAGACTTGCAAGAGCGGGAGAACAACCGGGATTCTACGGCCTTGGTAAATATGAGGCTGACATTTATTTCCTTGATATAAGGAGACGAGCTGCGATGTTAAAGAAAAAACTTGAAAAAGAGGAAACAAGACGGCAGTTGCACAGGAACCAAAGGGCAAAGGTCGGCCTGCCGACAGTATCGCTTGCAGGCTATACTTCCGCTGGCAAAACCACACTCTTTAACAAGATGACAGGTGAGACCAAAGTTACTGGACAAGGTATGTTTACCACCCTTTCTACATTTGCTCGAGCAATAGACCTGCATGGGGGCAAAGTTCTGCTAAATGACACGATTGGTTTTATCAGCAAGCTGCCACCATATATGATCGATGCATTCAAATCAACTCTTGATGAGCTGGCGTATGCAAGCCTTGCACTTTTCGTGCTTGATATAAGCGAGCCGGTTGATGAAATTAGAAGAAAATTAGACAGCTCTCGTGACGTAATAAACGAATTTGGGGTACCAGACACAAAGATAATTTACGTTCTTAACAAGGCCGACTTGACCACTGTTGAAGACACATTTCACAAGGCCGATCAACTTGGCATTTCGGACAGCAAACGTTTGCTTGCAGTATCTGCCAAGACAGGCTATAACATTGATCAGTTGAAAAATATGATGACGTCAATACTGTTTGAAACCAAAACAGTCAAAGGGAAATAAAAGATTAGTGCTTAACTGAGGAGGAGAAGAAAGATGAATATATCAGTACTCAGGATTGGCCATAGGCTTGTGCGTGACGACAGGGTTACGACGCATGCAGCGCTCGTTGCGCGAGCATTTGGCGCGGATATGATATACATGACAGGCATTTTAGATGGATCTATCAATGATACAGTTGCAAGTGTATCCAAGAGGTGGGGCGGCAGGTTCGAGATCGAAATCATACAGGATTGGAAAAGTCTTGTAAAAGCTTGGAAAAAGGAAGGAGGCAAAGTGGCTCACCTTACAATGTATGGCATCAATATAGATGATGTAGCTGAAAGACTGCGCAAAGAAAGCAAGATACTGGTAATAATTGGTGCAGAGAAAGTCCCTAAAGAAGTGTACGACCTTGCCGATTACAATGTTGCGATCGGCAACCAACCTCACTCTGAAATTGCTGCATTAGCAATTTTTCTAGACAGGGTATTCACAGGTAAGCAATTTAAAAGGATATTTGCTGACGCCAACCTGAAAATATTGCCGACTGAAAAAGGAAAAAAACTGCAAGAAAAGAAGTAATATAATAATGCTTTTCTTTTCATTGTGTGCCGTATTAGATGGCAAGAGAGTTTAGTTACATGGGGCTAACTTAAGTAGTCTGTCCTTTCATAGATATGAGGAAATACTCATCATCTCAACTGGCATAGATAGACACAGAACATATATTGAACAAGTGTATTGTATGGATATATATACACATACATCATTGTTACTGTTTCATTAGGCTCACTATTACTTTGGCGACCTCTGACCTGCTGAAGAGCAGCTTTATCGTATCGTCCTTGCGTCTTTTGTGAGAGTTTAGCTCTATGATGTTCAGATTGTTGTCTGTCAGAAATTCAAGGTGAAGCGACTTTCTTATAATGCTTGCATTTCTTATGCCAAATCGCTTACCGACAAGACTGTCTGGGTTTGAGGGGTCAAGCGATGATAGCCGGACAACTGCGCCTACAAAGGAATCAAGCAGTGCAAAGAGTGGATCGGGTTTGTCTTCTTTTTCCTTCATAGTTCCCCACTTTACTTTGGTCTTTGTCATTGAGGCCAAGCTATCAAAGCTTTTAACAAACTCACCAAACATTGATTCCATAGTAACGCTGATTATGTGATCTTTTGACCTAACAAACTGCGTCGTTACCTTTTGGTCAGTAAATTCCATTCCATAGTACTTAGCATACAGCAGGGGTTGACCATATTTTACAACGTAGGCTTCGCAGCCATCTATTTGTGATATAAGGTGCACAAAATAGTTTTTGGATGTCAGATTCTTGGTAGCTGCGTTCATTTTCGAAATTATCATGAGATTGAGAAGATTCCTGACAAAATCGTCGGCGTAGCTGGGAAACTCCCTGAAATCATAAAGAATCTCCTCTACGACCAAGACAGTAACCATCCTATACTCTGCACATTAGCTTGCAGTAAATGCAACAGATGAGGTATATATGTGTCAACGCCACAGTTAGTTGCAAATATCTATCTCGGGTTACCCCAGATAGATGTGTTAACTTTTGATAACAATATCACTGTTCATGTT
>DAIUEZ010000016.1:6738-24321 GCA_036844865.1 Nitrososphaera sp.
GTACCCTGCACATTAGAATTTTTCTTGTGCTAAATACTACAGATTTGATGTGTATATATGTGTCAATGTCGCCGTTTAGTTGCAAATATTAAACGTCTCGTCAAAAGCCAGCTTATTGACTGAGCGGTTCATATTCGTACCTTCAGCCGGTCAGATGGCTAGGAGTAACATTGGCAGATTTATGAAAAAGCACAGCATATCAAACTGGTGTCAGCTGATTGAGAAAGCAAACAGCGATATCGAGTGGTATTGGAATGCGGTCAACGAAGACCTTGGCATCGAGTGGTTCCGAAAATATAACAAGACTTACGACTCACAGGCAGGCATACCTTGGACAAAATGGTTCTTAAATGGCAAATGCAACATCGTAGTCAATGCAATTGACAGACACGCCAGAAAGCAGCCGGATAAAATTGCATACATTTTTGCAAATGAGCAAGGTTCAACAAAAATCACTTACCGCGAGCTTGATGAACAAGTGAGTAGGCTAGCAGATGCGCTGATAACAGCTGGCGTCAAAAAAGGTGATGTCATTGCTATCTACCTTCCTATGATCCCAGAGGCATTTTATGCGATCTTCGCGTGCTCCAAGATAGGGGCTGTCCACACTACGATCTTTTCCGGGTTTAGCTCGCAAGCACTCCACTCTCGCCTTGTTGATTCCAAGGCAAAGTTGCTTATAACCACCGAAGTGACCAGACGTCGAGGCAAGGAGATTAATCTTGCAAGCCACTGGCAGAAGGCAATACAATGCACAAACGTTTCCAGAATAGTGACGATTGGCGGCAATTATAGCGATTTTGTCAAAAATGCGGGCAGGGCCAAGACG
Source organism: Nitrososphaera sp. (assembly GCA_036844865.1). GTDB lineage: Archaea > Thermoproteota > Nitrososphaeria > Nitrososphaerales > Nitrososphaeraceae > Nitrososphaera. The sequence goes on from DAIUEZ010000016.1 coordinate 7,568, forward strand.
GAGGTAATGGATTCAGAAGACCCGCTGTTTATCTTATATACATCAGGTACAACCGGCCATCCAAAGGGCACGCTGCAGGTGCATGGCGGCTTTACAATTGTTGCAGCCCAACAGGCGGCATATCTTATCGATATGAATCCTGAAGATGTTTTATTCTGGTATGCAGACATTGGATGGATAACAGGGCAGGTATGGGTAGTATATGGAAGCTCAATAATAGGGGGTACTGCCCTTGTGTACGACGATGCACTAGACTACCCCACAATTGATACGTGGTGCAGGCTGATTGAAGACCACAAGGTAAGCATCTTTGGAGCTGCCCCTACTGCAATTAGACTCTTTATGAAAAACAATGTGCAGGCTAGCAGATACGATTTTCAAACCCTTAGAGTTTTGGCTGCAACGGGGGAGCCAATAAACTCCGAAGCCTGGACTTGGTATTTTGAAAATGTAGGAAAAAGACGATGCCCCTTGATCAACTTATCAGGCGGAACAGAGATAGGAGGCGCAATACTTAGTGTATTGCCAGTCATGCCACTTAAGCCGTGCACGGTAGGATGTCCAGTCCCCGGTTTTGATGCCGATATTTTTAATGACACAGGCAAGAGAGTAAATGAAGGATACTTAGTAATCAAAAAGCCATGGCCCTCGATGACACGTGGGTTATTCAATGATCCAAGCAGATTCCTCGATATTTATTGGTCAAAATACAAGGATGTATGGTATCACGGTGACCTGGTGCTTGTCAATTCTGATGGCCTATGGTACATTAAAGGCCGCGCCGACGATGTCATAAAGGTGGCAGGTCATAGAATTGGGACTGCAGAAGTTGAGGCAGCTGCTGCATCTCATCCGGCAGTAGCAGAAGTAATTGCAGTTGGCATACCAGATGAATTAAAAGGGGAGGCAATATTTGTGTACATCGTTGTAAAGGAAGGGTACAAGGACGACAACATCTTAGCAGATGAGATCATCATACGAGTTGAAGAATTGATAGGAAGATTTGCTCGCCCTCAAGAGGTAAGAATAGTGGCCGAACTGCCAAAGACTAGGACGGGTAAGCTGATGAGGAGGCTTGTTAAAGCAAAAGTCGCTGGAGGCAATATTGCCGACCAGGACTTGTCGATAGTTGAAAACCCTTGGTCGCTTGAGGGCATTTGACAAGTTATTTCTATATGTTTTTGTTTATCAATTCAATGGATGGAACCTATATCTGCAAGGAAATAGCTAATCTACATGACAACATTATCAGCGCCGAGATAGTTGAAAAGGGTATCACCATTGCTGCACATGTGAAGTCAGGCACACTTCCAAAGTTGGAAAGGCTCTTTGCCCAGACGGAACTTTACATGAACACTCTACAGGCAAATACAGAGCATCTGGGCAGACCACATTATTTGATGGCACATAACGATAGCATGGATCTATTTTTCTTTCCAATAGTTATCAATGGCAGAAAGATGGTCCTAGCTGTAAGGATTTCCGTTCCATATACTCATGAGGAAATAGTTGATAAATTGAGAGAATACGTTGGCAATCTAAGGCCAAAATATCATTAGCGTCCAAATTGCTAAAGCAGATTCAAAAATGCAGAGCGGTTAAAGAGCAATAGAACAGGAGGATTATTATTCCTATAGGTGGCCGTTTGCTGCAACCACTATGGGAGACCGCAGCGGAGCTTTTTTTAGCAATTTTCTGGCGACGATAGGCAAGCCTCTCAACTATGGCACAGCACTAGATTCAAAAGATATGCACTAGAATGTTGTCCACGTTATAGAGGATCCTTAGGCTACGAAACTTAGAAAATAACATCTAGATCCAGATAATTACTTTATAAATGATATCGCTAAATCTGTCCTACGTAAATGTTCTTGCATTGTACTTTGTCTCTAGAGATATATGGAACTTATCTCGTAGAGAGGCCGGTTTGATAAGACACAGGGAAGCTTTATTTTGTCAAACTATCGAGTAGCACATATACAATAAATGTATACTCGTGATGGGGATGACACAAAGAAAAAGAATTTCGAGCTTCCAGGCAGCAGAGCTCATTATGCTCCGTCACTTACGTTTACGATTGATCACATGCGGCTTGAGATAGAGCCTCACCTCCAGAGGCATACGATTAATTGCGAGCAAAGGCTGTCGATTGTAACTCTGCAAGACACGGACACCATAGAGCTTGATGCAGCTGAACTTCAAGTAAAAACTGTCTCTGCAGAGGGCAGGCTTGATTTTCGTAGTATTGATGACAAACTTGTAGTTAAACTAGGCGGAACTCGAAAGGAAAGAAGTAAAATCGAGCTCTACATTTCCTATACTGCAAAGCCGCGCAAGGGTTTCTATTTTGTAGAGCCCGACAAGTATTACCCCGAGAAGTACCAGGAGGCATGGACACAGAGCGAAACCACTGAAGCAAGATATTGGTTCCCTTGCATCGATCACCCACGGGTCAAGTTTTCAAGCGAAATTTCAGTTACAGTCCCAATAGGATTTACGGCTATTTCAAATGGCGTATTGCTAAAGGTAGAGAAGCAGAATAAAAAGCAGATCTACCACTGGTCTGAAGCAAACCCACATCCGTCCTATCTTACATCAGTAGTTGTAGGTAAGTACGTCGAGATGAAGGATGGCAAGAACTTGTATTACTATGTGCCGCCAGGAAAAAGACAAGATGCGCTCAGATCATTTGAACACACTCCTGAAATTATCAGGTTCTATGAAGAATACCTTGGCACAAACTATCCTTATGATAAATATTCACAGGTGACAGTCCAGGATTTCGTTTATGGCGGTATGGAAAATACCAGTTGTACTACGCTAACGCTGGATACACTTCATGACGAAAAAGCCCACCTTGATTTTACAAGTGATTATCTCATATCGCATGAGCTCGCACACCAATGGTTTGGTGACCTTGTCACATGCAGTGATTGGCAGCATATCTGGCTCAATGAAGGATTTGCTACCTACTGTGAGGCACTGTACTGGGAGGCAAGCAAAGGCAAGGATGAGTTCCAGTATTATATGATGCAGACTGCTGACGACTATCTTGAAGAGGCTAGAACCAGATATACTAGACCCATTGTAACAAAAGTATACAAACACCCTGATGACCTCTTTGATAGACACACCTATGAAAAGGGAGGATGCGTGCTCCACATGATGCGCCACCTCGTCGGAGACAAGTATTTCAGAAGGTCACTTAGAACATATTTGCAACGCTTTGCCAATGGCAATGCCGAGACTGATGATCTGCGAAAAGTGTTTGAACTTGAAACGGGTCAGAGCCTGCAGCAGTTCTTTGACCAATGGATTTTTAGAGAGGGCCATCCTGAGCTCAAGGTCGACTTTTATCATGATAACCATATTGTAGAGATCAAAATCAAACAGTCACAAACAGGCGAGCCCTTTGAGTTCCCACTTGAGATAGAGATGGCTTTTGCAAAAAGTCATAAAAAAATATATACATTCAAGATCCGAGACAGAGAAAACATCTTTCAAATCCCTATTGACGACAACGACCAGGTAGATTGGTTCTCGGTTGATCCTGAGTTTAAAATTTTAAAGACGATATCTATGAAAGCACCAAAGGAGATACTTCTCAAGCAGCTCAAAGAAGGGGATAATGTGATCAAGCGTGTGGAAGCTGCAAGAGCGCTCAGGGACAAATCGTCAGACGCAGTAATTGATGCTCTGTCGGATGCTGTTCTGCACGATAAATTCTGGGGAGTATCAGCTGAAGCTGCAAAGTCACTGGGAGCGATTAAGACAAACTATGCTTACGAAGCGTTAAGAGACTGCCTGTCAGCCAAGCATCCAAAGGTAAAACGCGCAGTTGTAAAGGCGATAGGAGAATTCAAGAAAGAAGAGTCAGTGGAACGGATTAGGCCATTGCTGCAGGATGAAGATGAGAGCTATTTTGTCAGGTCTGAAGCCGCGACTGCGATAGGCAAGACCAAGAGCAAGGTGGCCATTGACATCTTGAAAAAGGCTACGGAAACTACTACATTTCAGAATGTCGTGGCACAAGGAGCAATAGCGGGTCTTAAGGAGTTTATCGGCGACAAAGAGGTTGCAGAATTTATGATTGAAAAAAGTAAATACGGAAATTACCATAGGATAAGAGAAGCTGCTACTTTTGCCCTTGGCAGATTCGCAGATAACCCTGCTGTCTTTGACCATCTCAAGACTCTGCTGACTGACAAGTGGTTCAGAGTCCGCATAAATGCATGCAGAGCACTTGCGGATGCCGAACTGATAAAGGCTATTCCTGACCTGACATGGGTGATAGAGAACGACCTAGACTACAGGGTAAGGAGAGTAGCAGAAGAATGTATGAATATCATAAGAGGAACAATAAAGAAGCCAAGAGAAGTTGCACTAATGAGAGAAGAGCTTGAAAACCTCAAGTCAAAGAACCTAGAACTACTGCAAAAAGTGGATAGGTTGGAGCGAGAGATTCGCTAACTTTTGATGACAATGCTCCAGCTATGCTGTTAAAGAAGCGCTAGCCGGTTCATATACATACTCTGCAATCAAAAAGCAAATGATTGCCAATACAATGACTGGATGGATGGATTTTGCGCAAGTCGTCATCTTCCAAGTATTTCATAATCCAATCATAAATGTGAGAAAAGAGTTATGGCTTAAATTGCTTGTTGTAGAGGAGGAACTGTTCTTCTTCTTCTTCTTTTAGCATAAATTTATTGATAAATGATGTTACTCGCTTACTATCATAACATAGTAGCTGCAGGCTGTTAAATTTGCCATCTAAGTAAAGGCGCATTATGAAGGAAACAAGGTGGCGGAGTGAGCTTGCAGACGCAATGTCAAGATAGACTATTTGTAGTATGTCAGTCCGGTCCCAGTAACCGTGTTTGTTGATTACTGCAATGCCATCAATGGGCAGTCTGGTCACAATTACACGTTCTTCTTTGACAAAATTTAGAAGTGCTCTACGGTCAAACGTGTACCAGTGCCATGACTTGACATATCTCTTTGCAGACAGGCGGTAGATCTTGGACTGCTGAAGGTACTGCCAAATATCATCTATATCATCAATATTTGCAATTCTTGCATTTGACTCTTCTTGTAGCTTTGGTGTGCTTAGTGCATCATAGTACATCCACTTTGACACTACTCTAAAACCACTCTTTTCCATCATGCGCTGCGACGCAAAATTGGTTGTATTCACTATTGCAGATGCCTCTTGGGCCCCTTTCCGCCTGCCATACTCTAGCATTTTTGCGATAAGCATTGATGCAATGTAAGACCGGCGATGATGAGGGTGTACTCTTATTCCTTCAAGCCAGATGCCTTTGCCTTCGGGACACATAGCAACATGGGACATTGCAATCTTAGCGCTGCCGGACTCGACTACAAATAACTGGCCGTTCTTTTCGGCGTACCAATAATCCCATACTCTATGGATGTAGTCGCCCCAGCTGAAGGTATTTAGGCAAAAACTGAGGATCTCATTCTTGTCTGATTTTCTAGCTGGCCTGACCGTTATCATCAAGTTTTTCTTATAGCAACTGGGGTTCCATCTTGTGCATAAGAGTTACCACAAGCTATCCAGCACCCTTAATAAATTTAGGGACCTCTATTATCAAGTCAACCTCTTGAATATATGATATGATGCCAGATGCGTATATGTAAAACTGGCATACTGCCTGCATATTTAGTGTGCAAGCCTGAGATATCGCTGTAGATGAATCTAGTATAATCTACTGTCAGGGACGTTGCTACTGTGATTCTGCTGGGTCTACGTACAATACACAAGACAGTATTCTTTATTGCTTGCAAATATCGGCTTCGATGTCTACATCCAACTGTAGTTTAAGCACAGTCAGTATATAGTGAAGAAATTATATCATTTCTTGCCCTAGCTGCAGTTCAACTTGGAAGACATGGTATGGATCATTATATTGGATTTTCAAATCCTGAGACGTTTAGCTCATGGGGCCATTATCCTAAAACCCTGCTTAAAATAGACCTCATGTATTACACCAGTCGCTACAATTTAGTCTCTTACGTTGGCTTGCGATAAACGCCTTTGAGTTGCTAAATACAGGCATTCACAACCTGTCAATGTCATTAAGTAATTTAAGGCAAAAACTGCCCGTTAAATTGGGCGATAGGAACCTGTACTTTTTTACTTGCTTACTGCCTTTGCTGATGACTCGGGGTCTGCAGTAATTACAGAAAGCCAAGGTTTCAACAGGTCGGGGTTTAACTTAACCAGCTCCACATTTGCCTCTCTCAGTAGCTGTGTGCCATCTTCAGGGTAGTCTGCAAGCACCACTATCCTCTTTATGCCTACACTTATAGCCATCTTGCTGCATTCTAAGCAGGGAGCAAAAGTAGAGTAGAGCATGGCGCCCTTTGTGCTTCCAGCGTTGCCAAAGAGGGCGCACTGCATTATTGCATTTGCCTCAGCGTGGGTGCACAAGCAGCGATCAAGGCCTTCGCCGGACTTTACCTCACCTTTCGTTCTGGCAAGACAGCGAAGACATCCGCCCTCGTAGCAGTTCTTCACCCCTGGCGGTGTTCCATTATAACCTGTAGCTATTTGCCGGTTGTCCTTGACAATTACTGCACCAATGTGGCGGGTCAGGCAGTTTGAACGAAGCTTGGCTATTTCTGCTTGCAACAGGAAATATGTATCCCAGTCGGGTCTCTGCATTCTCTTTAGCAGTAGTAACAATTACTATAAAAGTTATTAACTCGACTGAACCGGTGTATATATAAGGAAACAAAGAGATAATCTAGAAAAGGAAAAAGTTACCACTTCACGACCACCAATAATATCCTTCTAAGATCTAAAGGAAAAATAGTAGGAGCAACATGCTTGTCGTCAATAATATTATTGCATATCCGGGTCATCGTATTTGTCGTTGTCGTGATTGTATTCATCATTGCAGCAGTTGCAACACCCACTATGACTGGGGCGACTAATTATAAAACCTATGGATAAACATAGTTTGTTGATTATTTTTCACTGTTTGCAAAGCAAAAATCAATCATTTCTCTTATAGCTTAGCTCGTCATGTAAAAGGTTACATAAATGATATCTACAGAAAAAGCAAAAGTGAAAAACAACAATAATAATTGCGATATTTTTCATTTTTTCTTAGAGTATCAACAAGCTAACGAACAACGAGAGGAACAAAAACGAGGAATAGTACAACACATATAAAAATGCAAGAAAATCTTGAAAACTCCTAAGGGTAGAGACTAGCTGCAATGCTTATCCCAGCGATATTGCTCATATTCTGGCAAGACCCAAATTCAATATGGATTTAATGCGCCATTGTAAATATTTCATCGGGACTGAGTGGAATAAGAGATAACTTTTCTCTTTCGAGACATCTGGGGCAATACGCAATATTATAGTCCTCACGTGATTCCAAAATCGTAGCAATAAGAAAGCATGACTCGCAAACTGCAAAATAGCAGCAGTTCTTTCGGTTGCTCAAATCCTGTTCAATTGAACGTGGCATGGCACACATATCTCTTATAATTAGAGCTCCTTACATATTCCTTGTCGATGGTGATCCTGTAGTCTCCCGTAATCTACAAGGTTCTATATAGTCCTAAATCTTTTGGGACGGTGAAATTTTTGTAACGGTGACGGTCTAGTTGTAACGGGAGGTTGATTGGAAACTCCGATAACTGTTCATAAATATCTCCTCCGCCCCTATAGGGAGTTACGGAGCGATACCATCTACCTCTATTATTTTCAATCTCTGCACTAGTCAGTCTGCTAATCTACCAAACTAGAACATGGCTGCACAGCAGCTAGAGCTTAGGAGCCTCTAACAACAGCATGGCGAGTAACAACACTGACGCCCTATCTGCCGATAATAAAAATGAAAACGCTGTCCACAATACTTGCATAAGTCATGTCGATAGCAAAAATGCTTCCTCTATCACCAAACGAGCTACAAAATGGTTGTTTGAATAAGGTTTTGCCTTTTTGCCTTTTGACATCCTATTCTGTCCGATCCATATCTAGCAAGCCCTTTGCCATCGTTACCTCCAGGTAGGCGATCATTATCTCCAGGTAGTACCTAAGTTGCTTGTATGCTAGGGATGCCTTATATGTGATTGACTTATGTATGGTTTTACTTCTACCTGCTACTCTGGTTAATGCAAGTTCCAGGATAGTTGAAATGTTCTCAAGATGACTTCGATATTGCCGAGGGAGATGATAGCGATTACGATACTGCCGTTTCATTTTTTCTATATTTATATTTTTGTGACTTTTCAATAGTTGTCCTTTGATTTGGTTGACTTCATTACCTTTTTCGTCATATTCTACTTATCGCTATGATCATCACTCTCATCACAATTATTCCTATAGTTATTTGTATCCGTCAGGATCGTTGTTATTGTTTCTGTCGCACTGTGGGGATGCCACCAAAGATGATCACAAAAAGAAATCTTTCCTTTAATGCTGTTTATCCATGTTAATAGGATAAGGTTTGGGCTATTGGATATTGCAGGAATGGTAGGCTCACCATTAAAGTGCTAAGTGGGTCTGGTTCAATGAAAGCTGGCATGGCTTGGCTATCAAGAGGGAAAGAAAAATGAATAAAGAATTAAGAGAGCTGCATCAGCTGTAGTCAAGTGTTTCCTCTGATTTGGGCTAAGGATTAAGTCAAAGAAGATGATAGTAATGAGTATTGCAGATGATGATTATTCTTTTGAAATTATATCATGATACTAAAAGGAAAAAAGAAAGAGGAGCCAGGAATACATACATTCTTACATAGTGGATCACTGTTGGAGCACTGGCTGCCCATTGAAAGTAAGCGACCTTAGCGTTTGCTGGTTGTGTTGCACTACACTCTCTGGAAGAGGCACATAATGTAAAGGCGACGCAAATTGCTGTCCATCTGTAATAGCCCAGTTCACGAATTGAGCTAGAGCTTGTGCCTTGTCCATGCTATTGATGTTGGTACTTAGCTCTTTGTATAGGATAAGGTATGAAAAGCTTGCAATTGGGTATGAGTTAGCACCGGGGGCATCAAGAAGGCTTACGTGGCTCCAAGATTGATCGCCACCTGGCAGTGAGACAGCGGCTCCACCAGTGGTGTTAGCGGCAGTACCAGTGTTGTTCATAATTATTGCAGCTTGAGCTGCTGCCTGTGTTGAATCTAGTGTAGGTTCTACAAAATTTCCAGCCCTATTCATCAAAGAGGCATAATCCATATCTGTTGTAAGGGCATAAGTCAATTCTACATATCCTATTGAATTTGGTGTACTTAGTACTGTGTTAGATACACCCTCATTGCCCTGTGCTCCCAGCCCAACTGTCCATTGTACAGATTTACCTGCGCCAATAGTCTGGTTCCATTCTGGGCTTACCTGTGAGAGGTAACTTGTCCAAATAAAGGTAGTTCCAGAACCGTCAGACCTATGTACTACGACAATGTTGTCTGCAGGAAGGGAAAGGTCGGAGTTGAGCTCTCTAATTCTTTGATCATCCCATCTTGTTATCTTGCCTGCAAAAATGTCTGCAAGGACTGGTCCTGTTAACTTCAGACCTTTGTCTATGCCTGGAAGATTATATGCTGCAACAACTGAACCTATTGTCTCTGGGATATGGACTGGAGTTGATGACAGTGCTTGCATTTCTTCTTCAGTTAGTGGCGCATCGCTAGCACCAAAGTCTACTGTCCTTTCTGTAAACTGCCTTACGCCTCCACCACTTCCAATTGATTGATAGTTTATGCTTACGCTTGGATTAACTGATTGGTATTCCACTCGCCATGTGTCAATCAATGGAAAGGGAAAGGTTGCACCTGCTCCGTTAATTGTTATAGCTTGACCACCACCACCTCCTCCTCCTTGCTGTTGTTCTTGTAGTTGAGAAGGTGGCGTTATCTGTCCGTACGCATTCATTCCTCCTCCTTCTGTGCCTGCCACAAAGTACGATGGTATCATTAGCATAATAGCCACAATACTTGCAGTAGCAGTTGTTGTTGTCAATGACACACTTACCGGATTTCTTTTGTTTGCTTTATGCACGTCTGTTCTTCGAATATAGTGCTTAAATTAGTTCAATCTATAGTCTACATTAAAGATCGGTTTCTATAGTTTTCCTATAGCTAGGGAGGAACTCATTTTGCTGCACGTGGCCCTTGCAAAAATGAGGGAAATAAAAAAGACCGTACTTCCTTCCTTTTAGTTTCCTTTGGTACACTAAATGTAACAGAGTACCCTTTATAGCTTAAATAGTTTCTACGGTAAGCTGAATCATGCGATATAATGATGATCTTCAAGTAAGCAAGTCCATGCAAGGTGTAAAGATCAGTTTGAATAGTAATTTGGAATCCTGCTACATACCCAGTGAATGATATGAAATTTAGTTTTTCCAGAAGCAAGCAGAAAAATGAGGAGCAGCAGCAAGGAAATATAATTCTGTTTGTATGCGTAGAGAACGCTGGCAGAAGCCAGATGGCTGAAGGATTCTTCAACCAAAAATATGCTCCAAAAGGCTACCGTGCAATCAGCGCTGGAACTAGACCAGTCTCCCAAATTAACACTCTCGCAATTCAAGCTATGAAAGAAATTGGCATAGACATCAGCAGCCAAAAATCCAAAATAATAACTGAAGATATGATCAAGAGTTCAGAAAAGTCAGTAAATATGGGCTGCATAGAGAGGGAGGAATGCCCTATGCTTTTCATAAACAATGTTATAGATTGGAGCATTGAAGACCCAAAGGGCAAGCCTATTGAGAAGGTTAGGAAGATTAGAGACGAGATAGAAATACGAGTAAAGGAAATTGCTCAAAGCCTCGAAAGAAAGAATAGCAGCTAAGCTAACCCTTCCTCAGAAAAGGTTTGTTGCCGAAGTAATAGGAACATTCCTAGTTGTTCTGTTAGCCACAGGCTCAATCGTCATTGATGCCAAATTTGGTGGGAGACTAGGACTACCATTTATTGCATTTGCTCCTTTTGTAGGCGTTGCAATCAGTGTCTACCTCTTCGCCAAGGTATCAATGGCACACTTTAACCCTGCTGTTACACTTGGATTTCTTATTAGCGGACATATTACGATAGTGCAATTACTGCAGTATTTTGCTGCTGAGATCATTGGAGCACTGCTTGCAAGCCTCTTTGTAATATCTGTAATAGGAACTGAAGCCTCACTTGGTGCAAACGCACCAGATTATTCCTACCCGCTTTCGTTCATATTTGGCGTTGAAGTCTTGGCTACAGCCATGCTAATGGCTGTCATTTACCTGGTAGTTTACACCAAAGGCTTGAGACGCTTAGGTTGTCTGGCTATAGGAGGGATGGTCGGACTTGACATTTTCTTCCTTGGATTCATCTCTGGCGCATCAATGAACCCCGCCAGATCACTGGCTCCAGCTCTGCTTTCCGGGTCCTTTGGCAATCTGTGGCTATATTGGACTGCAACTTTCATTGGAAGCTTTGCTATTGCATTTATCGTTCGTAGCAAGTTTAAGAACGAAATCATATCAAGATAGGAGGTAATGACAACAGCCCTGTGGTTATTTGTTATATAATACAGCGCCTATCATAATATACAACGAACAACTAGGACAAACATAAAAACAACCATGTGATTATTATCTTCTGCTGTGGGCACTGTACTTTTCTGTAACTTCATCTATCGTCTCATTCATAGCAACCTCTGCAATGTCGCTTGCATACTCAGCCGTCCTCCTAATGTCTTCTAAGGCTAACTTGATGTTACCTAGGTCATGCACTCTACTGTCCTTTTCTATGGTTGTCATGATGTCATCTTCAAGTGTACGAATATTTTCTGCGGTGTTAACTGTCTTATCTGCAAGCTGATAGTCACGTCGAAGTAGTGCCTCTACAGAATCTCCAAGCACTGTCAGAGCAAGGTGGCTCATTTTATCCAACTTTTGAAGGGTTTTCTCTGACATCTTCTCTTTTAGCTTGATTGTTATGTCAGCTATACTGCATGCATGATCGGCAACTCGCTCTATGCTCTTGGCGGCCACACGGTAACTCAAGCATTCAGAAGGTTTTTTCAAACCCATTTCTCGAAGCAGCCTTCCATTCTGCATGGCCATTACAAGGTTGCGTAACACATAGAGGCTGAATCTATCAACCTCATCGTCTGACTTGATAACCTCTTTTGCCATCTCATAGTTAAGTTCTGAAAAGGCCGACATAGCATCTTTATGCATTGACGAAGCAATGAGATACATCCTCCTTATTGCAGTGGTGATAGAAAGCTCTGGGAGTGACAGCAATACCTGCAGAGTGATATTGTCTGATGCATCAGCTATCATCTCTGTTCCTACAAGATTGCGTCTAACGACTTCTCTGACGCCGTCACGGATCGCAGGGTTAATCCTGCCCGATTTTAGTTTCAAATGAATAATATCATACCCAGCCAAATACATAGACACCACCTTGCGTTTGAGCATACTGCTACTGTCGCTGGGCAATACTATCGCAGTGACTTCATTGAGCGATTCTCGCAGCCCACCATTGATAAATGGAACTATTGACAACGAATTGTCTAGTTCTCGAACAAGCGCCACTTGGTCGCCGGCATTTAGATGCATTTCTTCAATCCATCTTTTTGGAAGCGATAAGACATATGTTGATCTACCTGTAAATTGCACCTTTCGAACTTCTCTATGATCTGACTCTATTCGCAATATAGCTGTTAGGAACCACTATGGATAAACAGTTTATGATGATAGTTAATGTATAACTATATAGTGACATATGTACTCTATTAGACACTTAAGGGATTAAGTTTGAAGTACCTATGAAGGTGTGGTATGTATATGTTTCTTGTTGCCCAAAAGACTATACAGCAAAGAAGAAGAAATTGATTGGACAAGTAAGAGTTGACAATCTTATATCTTTATACCGATATAGATGGTTGATAAATCTGCAATGGTGGTTTTTTTATGCACATTCTTATGAAGAGCTATTTGAATTTGTAAAGTCATCAACACTACCTGCCTTCAACATGTTCTACTTAAGTTATCAGAACTGAGACTGATTATGCACATTTTTACCATTTACAATAGATATTGGGTCTAAGCAATCTATATGTATCATAGTATCTGAAAAGATCACGCACTTAGGACAGCCGTAAAGTATGTCCTTTCCACACTTGATGCATACCCCCATGACTTCTAGCTTCTTTCCGCATAACCTGCAACAAATGTTTACCATTGTCGTTCAAGCTTTTCGCGTTGGCTTAATTTCAGTTGCCTAAATTTAAGCTATAGACGATATCGTTCTACATGATACATATTGGGTAACTTTTTTTCTTGTAGAGACTCAGAATTAGAAGTATATACAGCTCCTTTACAATTGGGATTGCAGGAAACCTCATGTCCCGTTCGATATGAATCTACCAGAAGGGCCATTAATCTCCTCCAGCTCCATCTAACGGATCTATAGTGTCCTAAATTTTTTTATTGAATATGCTCTTATAGCTATCACTCCAAAAAATGGTACTTGCGACTACGCACTATTGTGATAGACGCTGACGCCTCGCCTTGTGAATATATTGCCTGGTACAACCATCATAGCGAGTCATCTCACGTGAGGGCTGTGCGCCCAGTTTCAAAGAATGAAAGATTCGGAGTACAGAGGATGGAGATGCTTGCAATTTATTTTGCGCTTGCAGACAACCTAAGGAATATCACAAGAACGCCAAAATATAGGAAAAGGCGAATAGTAATAGCAGTCAGAAGCGACTCCAAGTCAACAGTGGAACAACTGCTAGGATTGTCGCAGATAAGAGATGGACTGATGCGTAGGATATTCTTCGCAATATCGAATTTACTTACAAGGGTAAGATATACAATAATATTTGATCATCTGAAGCGATCGCTCAACATAGCAGGGCTCTTGAGCAGTGGAAAATAAAGGAAGGAAAAGTGAAGGGGAGGAGAGCTGATTTTAATGTGGTTCCTTTACTCTTGCCAGTGGCATTATGACTCTGGCCGTATTTCCGCGTTATTATTCGGGTTTTATGCTTGATAAATAGACGTGAGAGAGGTGTTCGTATTATATTGTTCGTCTGGCACCACCATATTGAATGTGTTATTATATTCTTTCTTAAGAATATCTTGTCTATGAATTATTTGTATAATATAGTGGCATGTGTTTCATGGTTTCATAGCTTCTATTGTGAATCGAGATATCTATAATTGCCAAGATTAATTCCGTAGCACACGGTCCAACACAAGAACTGCAAAAATGTCCAATACCTTTCTTTGCTTAGTCATTCCTCTATGCAGAGAAGTATGTAATCACATGATAGAAACTTTTGGTAATTATTGTGGCAACGAACGGCTCACGTAGTAAGAAACTGCAGCGATACTCCACGCTCTCTATCATATTGGAAGTGGAATGTCTCATCCCACCTAATAGGCATGAATTCCCTAATCTCGGTTTTGCAGCTTGGACATCTGAGAGTACTCATGCACCGAAGATATGATGCGCACCAAAAGCATGAATTACAGAGGACAAAATAACGGTAGTTATTACTCCTCTTGCTCAAGCCTGATTCTGTTTTTGCATGTGACATAGTAGTCGTAGACATGGCTTGACAATACAGAGCTCAGTAGATATTCCTTGCCAATTGTAACTTTATAGTCTATAGCAACCTATTTGGATCTATATTGTCCTAAATCTTTTAGGACGGCGAAATTTTTGTAATAGTGATGACTTAGTTGTAACGAGAGGTTGATTGGAAACTCCGATAACTGTTCGTAAATTTCTCCGCCCATTTTTGAGTTATGGAGTACATCATAACCTCTGTTTCCTTTCCTACACTAAATGCAAGTGATATAACTCTAACTTAAATAGACTTTACAGTAAGCTAGGCGATGCAACATAGAAACGAATTTAAAGAAAATAAGTATATGGAGCGTGCGAAGACTAAATTTACAATCAACACACGGGGGCTGCAACCTTTAGTTTAGGACAGGATGTCCAGGAGAGTCTCATTGAGCTCAAAGGATGCTAAAATGGTCGTAAATGTGTGCATACTTTGGTTGATTGTATATGTATTTGTGTATCTGGCAGCGGCCTATCACACATTAAATAATATCATGATCTGTTCATTCACTAGTTTCCTATAGATCATATTCACAATACTTAACACTTTGGCTTCCATAAGTTAACCCTGGTGAAGGCTCTAAGTCTGTCTAGTTGTGGAGTGGTAAAGATACCACGCAGTAGCATATGGTCTATAGCGGACAGTAGCTACTCGATGCAGCGCTGCATTTTCCTAGACAGCTAGTATCTTCGCCATCGTATACAATATTAGGTGAGCGTCAGGATTGGGATCCTCTTCTGAGGAAAAAGGTAATCGTATGCTGGCAGCATTAGAAGATGACCTAAACTACTGCCTTGATATGTTAAAGATAAATAAGCATAAGGATGACGGGACCGAAACAGAGATTAGGAAATTATTATTTGCTCAAAACATCGACTATGGCATAGATCACAAACGTCTAATAACACTAAAGATAATAGCAGATTTTGTTACTCTTACATGTAATAACCTCACTCCCTCACAACTATATGACTTTCTTATGCTGTCAAGAGCTGCTGTGTCCGCAGAAAGAATGAGAGGGAACGAAAGGCTGCAAGGAACAACAAATTACATAATTTTCAAAATATATGGAGACCTCCTTGAAAATTATCAAGCTGCAAGCGATACTCTGAAAGTTAAATATCCAAGTATTATAGTTGACGTTATTGCTGTTCTTAACAATGGAATAGATACGAATGGCAAAAGAGTATCAGTATATAGAGTATATGATTACTACCTTTCAAGAAAATCGGAGGCAATGGGTAATGTTGTCGCAGGAGTAAGTATATCAAATATGATATCAGATTACAAAAAAGATGCAATAGAACAAGACATCAGCAATAACGATCTTATTCAAAGTCTTGTTAGAATTACGGGTAGAAATAGCAAAGAGATTAAAGAATCGATGGCGAGATTAAATCCTTTGGATATTGGGAGGATAAGAAGCCTTTGCGTAAACTACCCCAAGATAGACAAGTACTGTAGACTCGTAGCATTTGATAGAAAGCATTTCATAAATGAAATTGAAAGAGAATGCGGCGGAAAAAAACTTACAAAATACCAACTGCAAATTGCTGTTATATCTTTAAAAAAAGTTCATGAGTATATTGAAAACGTACTTGACAGAAAGTTTGTCCCTCATAATTCACATTATGTCAATCATACCAAACACAATCTAGAATATGGATACCAGGTTATGGGTCTAATCGAGAGCAGCAGGAGAAGAGGTAAAAAATAGATAAGGACATAGAAAGTCTGTATGCGCATCCCAGATCGAACTCAATAAAGCAATTATTCAACGTTATTTTGAAGCATACAATAACAAGAATGAAGCAAATGGAGCAGAGGATTTGATAAGCTAATGATGGAAGATTATTGTCATTACAGAGCAAAAGACCTTCTCACAAGATACTTAGTTGCAAGAACCTTTCCTACTAAACGTTCTGTCCTTTCTCTAAGAATGGACCGAATTTTACTCTGACTCCATATTCTAGCTTCGCTAGTACGGAGAGCAATAATAATAATACTTTAATGCAACCCGACGAAACACAGGGCATGGGAACGACAACGGCAACAACAAATGCAACTAGCAGTAACACAACTAGCACTAACGCAACTATCATTTTAGTTCATGGTGGATGGGCTGATGGCTCTTCGTGGGGCAAAGT
>DAIUEZ010000017.1:0-23823 GCA_036844865.1 Nitrososphaera sp.
ATTGTTTCGATATGAAAAGTACATATGCAGCGAGACTATTAGATGGCTAAAGACCATATATGAGCTCAAGCCTCCTTTTTTCAAAAAATTGGTCTACTACGTGTGCCCCCTCCCCCTCTGGTGCACTACTAATTATATAGTTCCTTTAATGATGAAGACGCAATGGCAAATGCATCAAGAAATGTAGCGGAATTAGAGATAGAGGATATTGAAGGTATTGGGCCCACTACAGCCCGTAAGATGAAGGAAGCAGGCATAAGTTCAGTTATGGAGCTGGCGACAGCAATACCAGAGGAGCTTGCTACAGATTTAGGCGGCTCAAAAGAAACTGCTGCTACCTTCATCATGGCAGCACAAAAGTTGCTAAGAGAGAGCGGCATACTTGACAATGAATTTACTACTGCAGATGTTGAGCTTGAAAAGAGGAAGTCTCTTTTGCGCTGCAGCACTGGAGCAAAATCGCTAGACGAATTGCTACTTGGCGGCATTGAGACTCAAGCAATTACAGAGTTTTACGGTGAATTTGGAAGTGGCAAATCACAGATATGCCACACTCTATGTGTCACTGCGCAGCTGCCTGTAGAACAAGGCGGGCTTGGAGGTGGAGCCATATTGATTGACACTGAAGGAACATTTAGACCGGAAAGAGTCGATCAAATAGCAAGAGCAAGAGGTCTGGACCCAAGTGAAATACTGAAGAGGGTTGCAATATGTAAGGCTTATAACAGCAGCCATCTTGAGCTAATAGTCAAGTCGATGGGTAAATATATCGACGACTTTAAGGCCAAAATGATAATAATTGATAGCATCATTTCACTCCATCGCGCCGAGTTTGCTGGCCGAGGAACCCTAGCAGATAGGCAGCAGCGCCTCAACAGTATTATGCACAAGCTGGTAAAGATCGCAGAGATCTATAATGTGGCAATCATCGTTACAAACCAGGTTCAGTCTACACCAGACACATTCTTTGGAGACCCAACCAAACCAGCCGGCGGAAACGTAATAGGACATGCATCAACATACAGGTTATACCTGCGCAAGGCTGGCAACGACAGAATCGCCAAGATAATTGACTCGCCATACCACCCATACTCTGATGTCAGATTTACCGTTAATGAAAAAGGCATTGACGATATTGACTCAGAGGTTCCAAAGAGAAAGGTGACAAGAGAAAAAGAGGACGACTAGATCAGAGAAGAGAAAACTTTTTCTCTGCCTCTTTTAATTTTTCAAAATCTCCACAATATCTTATCATCTGCGACAACTTATCCTTTGCTTTACCACTTTTTATGGCATCTCTTGCATATTCCACACCTTCTTTAAGATTGGAGGAAATTTTGCTGAGTACAAGCGCGGCAGCAGCATTAAGAACCACAATATCGATTTTTTCTTTGCAACCCTCGCCATAAATTGCATTCAGAGTGCTCATAATAGAATCCATTTTTGAATTGACTATCAATTGATCGGGCTTGGCTACTTCCATCCCGACTGCGTTAGGATGAAGGCATATCTTTCTTGCCGTGTGATTTTCACCTGAAATCCAATAGATGTCATTTTGGCAAGTGTTTGAAAGCTCGTCAAAGCCATCATGAGCGTAAACTATCATCGCTTCGCTAAGATAGTCAGAGCATACTTGGGAGAAAACCTCTAGAAGTCGAGGCTCAAAGACTCCAATGAGTTGACCCGATATATTAGTACAGGGGTTGCTCAGCGGCCCCATCTTGTTGAATACAGTCCTAATTCCAATAGTCTTCCTTACCGATGCGACATTTTTCATTGATGGATGAAATAGTGGAGCAAAAAGAAATCCTATTCCAGTGTTCTCGATGCTAGATTGAACCTTTGCAGGTGGAGTATTCAGATCAAGGCCGACGTACTCAAGAAAGTCCGCGCTGCCGCAGATGCTAGAAGCTGACCTGTTACCATGCTTCGCTACCTTTGCAGAGGCTGCGCATGCTACTATTGCTGCTGCAGTGCTGATGTTAAATGATCTTATAGAACTGCCGCCTGTTCCACAGGTATCAATGAGTGGTGCCCTTACTTGAGGTGTTATCTTGATCGAGTGGTTTCTCAATGAAATGAGAATTGATCTGAGCTCGTCAGAAGTCTCCCCTTTCATTGTAAGAGCGACAAGAAAGGCTGCGATAGCCGTTTCAGGAACCAATCCGCTAAGGATTGCATCAAGCGCTCGAGTGATTTCTGCATCTGACAGGTCTGTCTTTGCGACTAATTTTTTTATCTCAGGTCGCAAATCAGTTGATACCGTCATTTTTTCACCATAGATATAAAGTTGAGGAGCATCCTTCGTCCCTCGCCCGTAAGGACAGACTCAGGATGAAATTGAACCCCTTCCATAAGGTAATGTCTATGTCGGATGCCCATTATTTCACCATCATCCAAGGCTCTTGCAGTCACTTCAAGGCAGGATGGGAAGGTGTTCCTATCTGCTACAAGTGAATGATAGCGAGTAGCTTTGAATGGGTTTGCAACATCTTCAAAGAGCCTGTCAGTGGTATACTTTATCAGGCTTGTTTTGCCATGCCTGATTTTCTTAGCATTTACTATTTTGCCACCGAAGGCATGGACGATGCCTTGATGTCCAAGACAGACTCCCAATATAGGGATCCTATGCCCGAGTTCTGAGATGACGTCTGTACATATGCCAAAGTACTTGCGATCCGCTGGATGACCCGGACCCGGAGAGATGACTATTGCATCAGGATCCATTTTAACAACATCTTCTAAGGTTATCTTGTCATTTCTTAAAACTGCAGGTTCTGTTCTTAATTCTCCTAGCAGCTGAGCCAGATTGTATACAAAAGAGTCATAATTGTCGATTACGAGTATTTTCATTCAAAAACCTCCTTGATGTTAGAGAATCACTTAGCACAAGACCCTTAAAGGTGCCAAAATATACCGCCTCTTTGCATAGTCTCTATCACTGTGTGGACTTTTACGTATTTAAGTTTAATGCGTTGCTCAAAAATGGTAAAGGATTCAGGAATCTATATAATACATATAAACTAGTTAAATCTCGTAATAAAGCTCGGGTGATCGTTTTGGTCAAGGTCTTCATCAATGGGTTTGGAAATATAGGCCGTCGCCTTGCAAGTGCACTGGCAGCCGACAAAGAGATCCAACTAATAGGTGTTGCGAAATATAGCGTAGACGACAAAGTGAACGAGGCGCTCGAAAACCATTTTGATGTCTACGTGCCAAACGAATCAATCGGCAACTTCAAAGAACGAGGATACAATGTGACAGGGTCAGTTGAAGAGGCAGTGAAGCGATGCGATTTAGTGGTGGATGCAGCGAAGGAAGGAGTAGGATACGACAATAAGAAGAATTTCTATGAACCTATGAATAAGCCAGCAATATTTCAGGGAGGGGAAGAAAGAAATGGCGAACGCGCAGTAGCAGATATGATCCATAACTCGCGTGTCAACTATGAAAAGGCGGCAAGCAAGACATATGTCATACAAGGCAGCTGTAATGTATCCGGCATGGGGAGAATAATGCAACCACTCATTCAAAGGTTTGGCGATAGAATCAGGCGATTTGATATCGAGCTTGTCAGAAGGTGGGCAGACCTTGAAGACACCAAAGCGGTCAAGGACTCAATTGAATGGGACAGGAATCCTCACCATCAAGACGATGTAAAGGACTTTATTCCGAACGCTAACCTATACGTCGATGCTTTCAAAGTACCGTCAAGGATGATGCACCTACATCAGATGTTTGTTAGGTTTAGCGACGGCGTAGTGCCAAACAAAGACGAGATACTAGAATGCTTCCGAGATGAGTTCGGAGTTGCAGTTATCAGCTCAGCCAAGGGCACCGGAGATGTTAGAAAAAAAGCGCTCGAACTCGGATTTCCTCATGGTGACACTAACATGGTGCATATTCACCAAGATATCTTGAGAGTACAAGAGGACACAGTCAAAATAGCTTATTCTGACGACCAGACGGGCATGGTAATACCGGAGAATCATTTGCTTATTCAGTCGATGGCATTCAAGCGATCAAGAAATGAGGCACTGAGCAGAACTGACAATCTATTTCAGATGAGCAAGAGACGTGCAATATTAGAAGAGGAATTCAAATGATATTTTTATCCAACGTCTACATTGGCTTTTCCTTTTTATTCAGTAGAGAGGAGTGTTATAAGATGAGATTCTGTTGGTTTATCAAAATGCCTTATAACCTTTTCTGTGCAAATAATCCCAAAATGTCTCGGACAATTACAGAACGATTCAAATAGCGCTTTAATATATAGCGTGTTGAATAGGCTAAATGCAATCAAGTAAGGAATGTGCCCTCTGTGCGACTATACTCCCCATCGAGAGTGAAATTAACATTTGCGATGAGTGCATCAAGTGTGTAGACTGCTGTGTTGGCCTTGAAAAGCTGAAGGAATAAGGGCTATTCAACCATTTTGAGTGTGTCAGTCGTCGTCACAATGCCGACTACATTACCTTTATCGCTTACCAAAATGCACTTAGCAAACCTTACGAGCGGAACAAGGGCTTTTGCTGGCGTTGATACATCCACTAAAGGAGGAGGTGGTTCCATCGCTTGGAAAACATACATATTTTTAAGATCCTTCTCATTTTTTTCCAGCATCACCTTGGCAAGCCCGTCCTCTGTGAGTATGCCTACAACTCGAGAAGAGTCAAATACTGGGATCTGACTTATAGAGTTGACACGCATAACATCTATTGCTTTGTGAAGCTTTTCGTCCTTTTGTACAGAAATTGGCCAGCGGCTGCAAATATCTCCAGCTTTCATAGAGCTGCTGCCTTCAAGCGAGCTCAACACTTCGAAGATCTTACGAGCAGTTTCATAGCTCGGCTTGCATCTTCCGGATTCAATTTGATTTATCATCGAACTGCTGATCCCTGTCAAAGCGGCCAGCTTTCTTTGGGTTATTCCCAATCTCATTCTGGCCTGCTTGATGTATTCTAGCCTAGGTAGCATCTTTCCTGACACCTAGCTTGGTGATCCTCGCACTTATAAGCTACCTGAGAAGTTGAAGCCTTATATTATGTGCGGACAAATTTTTGTTGTTACAATACTCAATGGCAAATGATGGTAACAGCAAGTGGGATTCGGTAAAACGATATAAGCTGACTAAGATGATAAATGAACTGTCAAGTATATCCGGACACGGCACGGAACTTGTCACTGTTTACATTCCACCCCGACGACCAGTATTTGACGTTATTTCACAGCTTCGCAACGAAGCTGGAACTGCTTCAAACATAAAGTCAGACCTTACCAGAACCCATGTGCAAGATGCACTTAGCAGAACCATTGAGCAACTGAAACTCTTCAAGGAGATACCCGAAAATGGGCTTGTAATATTCTGTGGCGCGATCCCAAATGAAAAAGGAATTGGCAAAGAAAAAATCGAGATATATACGGTTCTGCCACCAAAGCCGGTCCAAATCAGCCTTTATCGATGTGACGATCACTTTTGGACTGAGCACCTGAAGGAAATGATGAAGGACGATAAGGTCATTGGGATACTATCGATAGATACACAGGAGACGGGCATTGGCATACTTAGCGGCGATCATTGGGAAGTTATTGATTCAATCACTTCAGGCGTAGCAGGCAAACATCGCCAAGGTGGCCAGTCTGCAAGGAGGTTTGAAAGATTGAGAGAAAATGAGTTGAATGAATATTACCATAGAGTTGCAGAGCATGCTAAGCAAGTATTCCTAGATCAATATAATATAAAGGGCACTATTGTGGGAGGACCCGGGCCAACGAAGGAGAACTTTCTAAAAGAAGAGTATCTTGACTACCGGCTACAAAAGAACGTTATAGCAACTCTCGATACCTCGTATTCAGGTGGAGAGGGAGTGCGTGAGTTAATAGAAAAGGCGCAAAAAGAGGGTATTTTGCAGGAATTTAGGGTGATGGAAGAAAAACAACTGATCAAAAAATTCATGACTGAGGTGCATTCTGGCCGGGGTCTTGGAATATATGGAGTTCACGAAGTAGTTAAGGCGATTGAAAGCGGCACAGCAGACCTAGTATTAGTAACGGATGATATCCAGTACACCAAGCTCGAGATCAGGTGCAAAGCCTGCATGAATATTCACAAAATAATAGTAGATCGGTCACAAGTCATCGCTACGAAGCAGGAGTGGCTATCAAAGCCTTGCCCATCATGTTCTAGTACCGACCTTGAAGTTAATGAAAAAGATATAGTCGACTACCTTAACGAGCTTGCCATGAAGACAGGATGCAGGCTTGAAGTCATTTCTGGCAAGACGGAAGAAGGAGCTCAGCTTGCCAGCCTCGGCAAGATAGGCGCGGTATTGCGTTATAAGCCTACATAGCCTCGCATGTGCATTCTAAAACGTCCTTAAAGCAGCCAGTGCACACTACAAACGTGTTGCAACCGAGAGGTGTGCAAGCTTCAAATGATCTCAAGTCCCTTCCGCAAGTGCACTTTTGCACTATCCTTGCTACTTTTCAGCGGAATATATATCTCTATGTTGTAGAAGTTCAAAATAATTTGTTGCTTATCAGCATTGCAGCTCTAGGCACAACTGAAAAAAGTTCTTCTTTGTGATATAAGCGAGAGGCATTATCGAGGTCTTGGCAGAAGGACCATTTTCTGTTATGCTTTTCCTGCACAATGTACTAAGCAACGCGCTTTCAACCTTGGATGGGAGAGATATAACAAAACCATGAATAAGAGACACCATTATCCGCACCTCAAAATGCTTTGCCATTTGCATATCTTTCGCTTTACAGTCTTCGTTAAATTCTGTCATGACTACTCTCTCGCCCAACTATTAATTAATCAGGCAACCAAGTTATGTGTGTAATTTCAAGATATTAGAATAAATCAGTATAACAATTAGCGTACCTTGACAAGTATTAAATAAAGGTGTGAAAGTAACAGCTCTTGAAAAAATGCCTGCTCAAATGAAGGTTCATCCCTCATTTTTCAAGGAATTCGCAACTAAAACGTGGGTGTCCCCAACTGAGATCATTAAGGAGCTTGTGGAGAACGCCTTTGATGAGGATGCAACAAAGGTTCTTGTCACCGTCCTCAGCAATGGTTCTATTGCTATAGAAGATGACGCAGGAATGGATCAGAATGGAATGGAAAAATTTCTGCTTTTGGGTTCTCCCCATAAAAGAACCGAATCCATTTCACCTAAGTTGAAAAGAATTAGAACAGGTAGATATGGCACAGGCAGACTATCATTTCTGACATCATTTGAGACTATGAGAATAAGAACCAGACGTGGGACTTTCATGAAAGCGCTTATCATCAATGCAAGCGTGCTTGAAAGACTGTACACGGGTAACGCCAAGCTGGATGATCTAAAAGCGCCTCCGCTTAAAAGAGACGGAACGGAACTGATTATGACTGGGGCCAAAACCCAACTAGATCTGTTTAGAATAACCAAAGAGATCCGAAAACTAGCAGTTTTGAGGCAACCATTATTTGAAGTATATATCAAAACTGACGAGAAATTCAAAGAATGGAGTTTTGATGGCTCACAGATTATAAAGGCTCCTGAAATTCAAGGCCACAGGATACCCGTAAATCTTGACGGTGGCAAATTAACTGGAGAAATCATTATTGCCAGGAGACCACTATCAGACGATGAGCGGGGAATCGCTGTCATGGTTGGAAACCATATTGTGACGCGCAGTAACTTTGGCTTTGATACAAAACTGAACCGCGTAACAGGCTTTGTCAGATGCGATAGCTTGACGACTAGGTTCGCTGACAAGTCTGCGATCATTGAGGATAGCGAATACGCTAAATTTAATCAGCTTATGAAAACCTTTGTCATTGATAAAGTCATTCCAGGACTGACCGAATACGAAGACGTACTCATTACTCGTGAGGAAACAAGGATTTACCGCGAAATTGACAAGATACTCGGACAAGCCATGATCGAAAACCTAGAACTTGAAGAGGAAGTACAAGGTTACGAGCTTATACAGATAAAAGAAAGGGTGAGGGCTGCAGAGGATGAGGATCGTGATAAACATCGACCTAAAGTGCGTTCTGATGAGAATCGGCATATCGCTGACTATGAAGAGATATCTCCGTCTCCTCTTCAGAGTTCAGCAATTTCTAAGGAAGATGTTGCCAGGCCACGTGCTGTCGCGGAATCGTATACTTCAAGCGGTTCAACGAACGTTGCTGAAGGAATGGCTGTAGAGGTAGCGGATGAAACACAGGCCGACGGCACTGTGATTAAAACAAAGAATGTACGTAAGCCGATACTGAAGAAGACTTTTGCACTTAAGAGGATAGGCTATAAGGTGATCCCTTATGAAGATGAAAGTGATTCGCGATACAGCTTTATCACCGACAATATTGTTTTTGTAAATAAAGCCAATCCAACTTACAGGGCGGAAGCCACAAGAGGAGATGAGTTCCTTATGAGGCACGTCATAAGCATTGTCGCTGAGGCAGTTGCGCAGACGAAACACCCCGAAGGTAAGGAAGCACTCGAGCTACAGAACAGGCTTGTCGCTGAGGCCATACGTATACATGACACAAATGTAACTAAACGTTAGCTGCGATAAAAAACACAATCTGCTTTGACAATTTTTTATATTCCAATAGAAACGACTAAATCTAACTGGAACTACGATGTATATAGCATATGGCATTTGAATTCATGCCCGGCGCAACAGTAGTAGGACTTTCATACGATGATGGTGTTTTACTAGCAGCAGAAAAGAGAGTTTCTTTTGGGAACTTTGTAGTGAACAAGAACATAAAGAAGACATTTCCAGTAACGGATCACGTTGGCGCTGCATGCGCTGGCATGGTTGCTGACATGCAAGTGCTTGTAAGGCAAGTAGAGGCTTTGGCAAAAATCCGTAAATTGGAGACAAGACGTATCGTTCCTCCAAACTCGATTGCGAAGCTAATGTCTGTTATTATGTTTGAGAGAAGGTATTTTCCACTGCTAACACAAGTTATTGTGGGTGGTATAAACGAAAAGCCCGAGATCTATACACTTGACCCTCTTGGTTCGGTACTTCCTGATGATTATGCTGCAGTAGGCACAGGAGCGGAAGGGGCACTTGGTATAATGGATGCAGAATTTAAGCCAAATATGTCTGAAGAAGCGGTTAGAGAATTGGCTACACGCGCTATTAGGTCAGCGATCCAGCGTGATACGGCAAGTGGAGATGGGATCGACATATTATATGTCACGAAAAATGGGCACAGGGAAGAAACAATAAAACCTTCCTAGTGCCTATATTTTCTTATAGGCTTCCCATATTTTGTCACTAACGTAGTGAATAGTATCTATGACATAGCCTTTGGTCATTGTTTTTGCCACTTCACTATCTTCGAGAGCAAGCCCGACAGCAAGCACTCTTTCATGAATCTGATCCTTTACTACTACGATCTCTCCTTTTTTGAATGAGTCAAAATTAACTATACCAGGCCGCATCACCTTCGCGCCGTTGCAAACAAATTTTACTGCCCCCTTGTCTATGGTCACCGAAGGAAAGCGCTGCAAATCTTCTTGGCTGCCAAGGAACGGTACTATTAAGCCGCGTACTTTAACTGCAACCATCTTGTCGGCACTTAGCAGGGATATGTCTCGCTCAATCTCGTATACCTTGATATTCTTAACCTTAGGTATAATCTCTTGCGGCCATGAAGAAGTAAGGCTAGTGAAAAGCTTTGCAGTTTCACTCTTTGACAATACGAATATTTTCAGTGCGATCAACAACTTGGATGCACAAACGATAATTAATCTGTTACATTAACGCACAAGAGAGCTCCGTGGGCATCACTTAGCACCTTGCTAAGGGTCTCGGTCTTACCAACCCAGGCGTCAAAAAGAACGCCTGTTTGCAAGGAGCGATTGCTTGAAATCTAGAGGCTACAAAATTGTTGATAAGGGGTTCTCATGCTCGAGGCAATAATCAAGGGGAGCGCTATTCTGGAATCATGTATAGTTCTCTGGTCTACAAAGATCAAGGAGCAATACTCGGAGAGGAATCACTTTGTCTATCTGTAATGCTTATGCATTTGTGTGTGTTATTTCTTGCCAACATTCCAAGCAGTACTCACCATTGATTTGAAATATTTCTGCAGGCTTGACTCGACACTCTCTGCATTGATATGATTCAGCATCTGTAATTCCTTTTGTTTTTTTGGCCGATTTGTTGAAAATTTGCATGCTTAACTACAGAAATTGTTTACTTAAATGCAATATTTATATGTTCTTCCGATCTAGAAGGAGAACGAGCGCTGCATTGGTTTTGTAAGGAGCAATAACTAATCATAAGAGGAAGAAATTTGCTTAAGCTACTTTTTAGTACTTTGAGCTGACAAAACCTCTTCTATTTCAGAAGTATAGCTCAAAATCAAGGAGTATTTAAGTAAACTTTTCTCCTAAATAACTCTTCAGGTTTATCGGTTCATTATTAGAAGTACTAGCTTGAGAGCTTTGCCAACCGATCGTAAAGCTATTTTTCCCATACAAGGGTTAACCCTTCAGCTAAATCTTGCATCTCTTATCTCTATGAGATCACGTAACATCGCACTTGCTGTTTCCATACCTCCTGCACCTCTTCCGATTATTGTCTGTTGTCCAGAATGTTCTGAGGAAAATGTGACAGCATTGAGAGTGCCGTCAACACAAATTGGATCTGTCTTGGCAACTTCTGTTGGAGCTACGTGGAGCCGTTTGCTGTCACATATGGCTAGCAATTTGATTGCATTGCCCCGTTCGGCTGCGTTTTTCACATCTGACAACCTGATATTGACGATGCCATCTCGCTTGATGTCCTTCATAGTTACTTTCATTCCCATAATCCAATTTGCCATAATAACGAGTTTTGCAGCTGCGTCAAATCCGTCGACATCAAGCGATGGGTTGGCCTCTGTATACCCTTTTGCTTTGGCATCTTGTATTGCAGTCTCATAATTTCGTCCTTCCTCCATCTTGCTCAATATGTAATTTGTCGTGCCATTAAGTATTCCATGGAATGAAATTATTCTGTCTCCTTTTAGACAGCGCTTAGCAAATTCCAAAATGGGGGTTCCGCCACCAACTGTCCCACTGAATCGTAACATAACACCATTGTAGTTGGCAAGCTCGATAAGCGAGGGAAAAGCAAGGGCAAGCGGTCCCTTGTTAATGCAGATGACATGCTTCTGAGTTCGCATTGCCGAAGTAATGTGAGAGGTAGCCGGCTCCCCATCGTTGAGATTAGTAGGAGTACATTCGAGCATCACTTCAGCTTCCATCTTTTCAATGACTTGTAGGGAATCAAATCTGGTGCTACCTTTCTCGTAAGCACCAACAGTTCCTTTGGCCTTCTTAGCCTCAAGGAGTCTCTTGAGATCGAGGCCCCCCGGTGCTACCGCTGAGCCACTATTGTCGACACAGGCTACAATACGGGGCTTCATGCCATGCTGACTGTATAGATCTGCTGACCTAGAGAGCAGTAACTTTGCGAAACTCTGCCCAACTACTCCGAATCCTATAATTACTAAACGCAATGTCTCTACTGCTGTTTAACGTCGTGTGGGGTTTAATAAAACTATAAAACTACAAGAAATATTCCGGCTTTACGATAATAAATGCATTGTAACTGTAGTGTTAAGAACAATATAACAAGAGGTTACTCGAAGTCACTTGTCCGCGATATTACTACAATATTTTAACCGCGTTATTACAAGACAAACATTATCAATTACGAGCAGAGGATGCGAATAAAAAATTTTTATAATGAAAAGAGGCAGATTCCTTATGAACGTTCTAACAGGATCTAAAAAATTTTTTATTTAGGTGATTCTCATTGTTTGAGTGCAGGAGCTGCCCAATCATACTCGTGCGACTTAGACTCTTTGAATAAAAGTGTTTGATAGAAGTTGAAAATATAGCTTTGAAATGATCTCTGGAGCGTATTAATATCATTTGCCTCCTGCAATAGATTAGCCGACTTTTATAGCTGGTTGGCCGATTGGCTGTCTAAATGATTGCTTTATATATTATGCTTGGCAGGAAAAGCTTCGCAAATGGTTTTTACCCAGCCAGCTTTTGTTAGGCATACGAAGGAACAATACCCTTGTTAGATAATATTATCATACTACTATTTCTAATCGGCGTTGGACTTGCTGGTGGAACCTTGGGTTCCATGATTGGAGTTGGGGGCGGTATAATAATGGTGCCGGCTCTTACGTTCCTGAACCTGTCACCCACACAGGCGGCAAGCACAAGTCTTATTGCAGTAATGTCGACAAGTGTCTCCTCTACTATAGAGTATTCCAGGCAAAAGAGAATTGACTACACACTTGGTCTAGAAATGGCTGCCTGTGCAATACCAGGTAGTGTGCTTGGAGCTATATTCTCTGAATATTTACACGAAGATTCATTCAAACTGTACTTTGGTATATTACTGATCCTCACGGGCCTTTACCTTTTATATAAAAACTCAATCCTAAAAGACGATCTGGCTAAAAGGCATTCTATGCCTTTGAGGGTTGCTGCAGTTCTTATCGCTTCATTTGGCGCCGGCATAATATCAAGTCTATTTGGCGTCGGCGGCGGAATAGTGTTTGTGCCAGCTATGCTACTTGTCCTTGGCCTAGGAATGCATAAAGCGGCACCGACATCACAATTGACACTAATGATGGCAGCTATAGGCGGGGTCTTTACACACTCGGTTTTGGGACATCCTGATTATCTTCAGGCAGTTACATTATCAGCTGGTGCCTTTGCCGGTGCTCAGATAGGAGCAAGGCTATCACTGGTGACTAAGGACGTGCTACTCCGACGGTTATTGGCAGTTATACTAATCGCAGTAGCTGTTGCCTTTATTTCGGATGGGCTTAGTTCATAGTATTGATGAGGCATTTTGCTGTACCTACTGTTTTGACAATAAGTAAACTTAAGCAGAAGTCAACGAAGTTTTTGATTCAGTTTAGAGATAGCGCTATATCCTTGCTTCGTCGATATAGAATATTGCCTCGTTTCTCTTAAGAGCAGCGCCTGCTGCGAGATTTAGTGCAGCGTTACAAAGTTTTCTGTTATCTGGTTCTAAACCTTCGCTGTTTCCCGCGAGGACTAAATACAACCTTATACCCGAGCCAAGTACATCACTTAGCTCTTGGTTTACAGTTGCCGTATATGGCCGCAGTGCTCCGCGGAAAACCTCTGCCCTTGCCCTCAATAAACCAGATATTTTTTTACCAACAGGTGCATCAGGTCCTACTATGACAATAACACCTGTGGAATCTTTGAATTTTGCAGGGTCTTGAACTGAGCTTTCTGGTGCCATAGCATTCACCCCTTCCTTTGTAATTAGTGCCGGAACGTAAATGAAGTTATCAACTAATGCATCCCATTGCTTCCTTGATAGTGAGTTAATAGCCGTATTATAGTCATACTCTCCTGTGAAGTGAATGATTGAATCAATCCTGCCGGACCTTTTCCTTGCAGCATTAAAGATGCCATGAACGCTTTGTTCGTCGAGCATGTCGATGGTATGGTTGTGATATTCACTGTATTGGCTCATGTCTTGATGGTTATGAGCAAGCACGATTACATCCTTTGCACCCGCACTATGTGCCAGTCTTGCAAGCTCTTTAACTCTTTCAGTATCCTTCTTTGCTGGTGAGCTGGTTGTGATCACTAAAACTTTTCCTTTGAAATTGTCTTGTGCTAAGTCATCAACTGCCGTACCAACTATTGGTTTGACAGGATAGAATACGCGGTCATTTGGAATAACTCTGCCGTTGATTAGTCTGCTAATATTGTCATCGCATAAATTCATGACCATGTCTGCTACCTCTTCTTGCTTCAAGAATTCTCCATCTACTATCATCTTGCTCGTATTGCTTTGTATCTTTTCAGCAATTTCTTGCATCTTCGCAAGAGCGCCGGCCACAGTCTCTGACAATTGATTGAAATTCTCGCTTGTTGAGCTCTGACCACGAGATATAGAGATCTCAGCGGCTACTTGTGAGATGCCACTTGCCACTACATCAGCGGGTTCACCTAAAAGCGGAAGCGCGCCAGCGGTAACCTTCTCGATCTCAAGAGGGCTCAGCCCTGGGTAGCCTCCAATGCGCAGAAACTCAGCGGCAGCCTTTGGATATACTGTCTTGTAAATCCTATCTGAATGAACAGGTCCAGGGTTTGTTGCAATCGATCGTATATCTCGTTCCACGAGCTCCCAAGCCAGCGCCTCTGCAAGACGATTTTTGGCGCCCTGCGCAGCGGTATATGGTGTCCTAAATCTATATGGCCGCTGCTCATAGCGGTTTTCCTCTGTGAAAAATGTTGCAATTGTGATTATCTTGGAGCGTCTCTTCATCACACTCAGCGCGCTTACTGATGTCCAATATGTCCCCGTAAGATGGATGGCAACGGCCTCACGGAACTCCTTTACGCTGGCATTGGTAAATGTCTTCACAGGACCAGAGACACCAGCATTATTCACTACTATATCGACTCCTCCAAATTGCTTTCGGATATTTTCAAACATAGAATTAATCCCCTCCTCGTCTGCAACGTCTACGCCTGAAAAAATGCCCAATCTGCCAGAAGAACCCGAAGAAGTAATTATTTGCTCTAAGATGCCTGCCGTCTGATTGAGCGGCTCTTTCCTTCTGCCCATGATGACAATATTGGCCCCATTCTCGGCAAACTTTCTGGCTATTGCCTGTCCAATACCGGTTCCGCTGCCAGTGATAACTACAGTTTTATCTGCAAATTTTAAGCGAGATGTAGAAGATATTTGATTTTCCACAAAATTGGCACTGATCTATGATTATTAAAGTTAACTTGTTCTACCGCAGAAAGTTATAACCATCCGTACGGAGCAGGACCGTGTTCTAATCCTTTTTCTCAACCCTCAACCATGTTCTTAATATGTAAGCCTATCCTGTCAACGATTTCGGACATGGCCTGAATGGAACATGTGCTTCTTGTGAACCCACGTGCCATAAATCCTGATATGGTCAGCTAGTAGGTCAATAGTTATTTGGCCTACTTTAGTATAACTTCTTTGAGCATACCTGTGGGAGTAGTGTCCGCCTCTAAAGCATCTGTGAAATAGTTCTGTCCACTGGACATCGATTATGCTTCTGCTATAGAAATACCTTCGTTATCAGTTTACATCTTGCTAAAAAATTTCGTTATCTCTGCTTTTTATCAATATGTAGTATGTCTGATAATATTGCACAGGACCCTAGGGCAGGGGATTGGATCTATGTCCGGCATGCTCTTAATTCCTTTGCAGTAACTGCACGAAGTCAATATTTTTGACCTTTATCTTCACCAAGCGCTTATTCGTCACTAATTTAGATGACATGAGAATGTCTCGCTATAAAATGCTGTTTACGTTCGACAGTGTGCGAACCAAAGGGAACTGCTTCTCCTCGGATCCGGCTTTGCTTTATTTCCTACGCTCTATTCCAATATACAGACACATCTTCTTTACTATGACAGGATCTGTCTCTCTAGGGTCATGTTCTTCTTTGTCCAATTTGACATGAGTAAAATGAGTAATTTTTTGTCCTACACGAAGTCGCACAACCACAAATAAATTTAGACTATGCCCTTGCCATGTACTCTTTGACACCTGATTTCTGAAGCTTTCTTGCTTTTCTGAGCACTGTGCTCTGTAGCTCTCGTTTGTATTTTTCTATGCTCATTGCAATATTTGGATGTTTTATTCCTAGGATTTGGCAGGCAAGTATGCCAGCATTTCTTGCTCCGTTTATGGCTACAGTGGCGACAGGTACTCCTGGAGGCATCTGTGCAATGGAAAGCAGTGAGTCAAGGCCCTCAAGGCTTTTTGTCTTGATAGGAACGCCAATTACGGGCAATGCGGTTAGCGAAGCTACCATTCCTGGAAGATGAGCTGCTCCTCCAGCACCTGCGATGACTATTTCGATACCTCGTTTTTTGGCAGTTGTGGCGTAATGAACCATCCTTTTTGTTGTCCTGTGTGCAGAGACGATTGTAATTTCGTTAGCCACTCCAAATGAATCCAAGATTTCTTTTGCTTCGTTCATTACAGGAAGATCGGAATCGCTTCCCATTATGATACCAACTAAGGGGCCAGTCATTTCGGTATTTCCTTGGTCATCTTGGCAGTTACTTCAAATTTGGTTCTAGCATTTGCAGCGCGCATAAGTGCTTCCTCTACCGTACTGCCCGTCGCAGTAATATGACCCAGCTTGCGTCCCGGCTTAGACGTTTTCTTGCCGTACACATAAAGTTTAACACCTGGGACACTAAAGAGCCCTCTGAGGCCTTCGATCACATAGGATCCAGTCGAATGTTCATTTCCAAGTATATTAACCATGACAGCTGGACAAAGTAATTCAGGCTTGCTCAATGGCAGGTCAAGCACAGCCCTCAAGTGCTGCTCAAATTGCGATATCGAGCAGGCCTCATTAGTATAGTGCCCGGAGTTATGGGGGCGTGGGGCAATTTCATTTATCAACACATCCCGCTTATTTGTAACAAACATTTCTATTCCAAATATTCCTGCCCCTTTTAATACCTCCATAGTTGTCTCCGCCATCCGCTTTGCCTTTAACTTGACTTCTTCATTAATCCTTGCTGGGACTATCGTAGTGTCCAAGATGCCATCTTTGTGGATATTTTCTGCAACTGGAAACGACTCTACCTCTCCACTAGGGTTACGGGCGACCATTATTGATATCTCTTTTGTAAAAGGGACAAACCTTTCGACCATCAGGTCATTTCCAGAAAAATAGCTAAAGGCGTTGCCTACCTGTTCAGGAGAGGTTATTAGAAAATTGCCACGGCCATCATACGAGTCCTCACATGCTTTCAGCATGACCGGAAAGCCAAAGTCATTGCACAATTGGTATAGATGGTCCTTTGACATAACGTGTTCAAAATCTGCAACTTCAATTTTATGCTGTCTTAGGAACGACTTTTGCCTAAACTTATTTTGGACTATATGTAAAGTTTCCGGTGCCGGCCTGACTGGATAAGTTCTTTCTTCTAGATCCTTTAGGGCCCTAGAATTTGCAAGCTCTATCTCATAGGTTAGAACATCGCTTTTTTCTGCTAATTGCATTATTGCCTCTTGATTTTTGAAATCAGCCACTATTTGCTCGTCTGCGATGCCTGAAGCCGGGCATTCTTCTGTTGGATCCAGAACTATAACTCTAAGTGACATCCGCCTCGCTTCATGGGCAATCATCTTTCCAAGCTGACCTCCACCTATGATACCAACACATATGGGCCTCTCTATAGCAAGAAGGTCACTATTCACCATATCTGGCCTGATAAGATGATTTATACCAGCGTTAAATGTCTTTCAATCTTGATAGATAAATTTTTTATTGCATCCAGATCTAGCCAATGCAATTATGAGATTGATGCGTAGGGGAAAGGTTAAGGACATATATGAGCTTGACAATGGGAATATTCTCTTCCATTTCTCAGATCGAATCTCTGCTTTTGATGTTAAGATGGCAACGCCGATCCCAAAGAAGGGCGAGGTTCTATGCAAATTCGCACACTTTTGGTTTGACAGTCTTAAAACCCCTCATCATATGTTGAAGGTAGTAGCCAAAGATAAAATGGAGGTCAAAAAATTACAAATGATACCTCTCGAATGTGTGGTAAGAGGTTACTTTTATGGCAGTCTTGTTGAACGGTACAAGGAACACTTGGGAAAAGAGCTCCCTTCAGATTTCAGGCCAGTTTTGGGATTGAAACTCCCTCAGCCAATATTCGATCCTAGCACCAAATCTGAGGAGCATGATAGGCCTATCAATCGTCACGGAGTACTCTCCTTAGGCATTTTGTCTGACAAGGATTATCAATTTCTTGAGAGGACTTCGATATCTCTTTACAAGACAATGAGCGCGATCGCTGATAGGGCAGGATTTATCTTAGCAGACGTGAAGTTCGAATTCGGGCTAGACAAACAAGACAATATACTCCTTGGAGACTCACTTGGCCCTGATGAGTACCGACTATGGCTCAAGTCTGCATACCAACCCGGCAAAATTCAGGAAAGTTATGACAAACAAGTGTTGCGTGACTGGCTTATCAAAATTGGCTTTAAGGACAAAATAGAGAAGCTCGCAAAGGAAGGCAAAAAACCAGAAGCCACTCAAATCAGCTCATCGGTAGTTAATGACTTGAGCAGACGTTACATCTTTGCCTATGAGCAAATAAGTGGCCGCATGCTATAAGTCTATTATAGAACCGTTTTACCTTGTTTCGGCGGTACGTATTCTTGAAACAATGTTTACCGCTCCAAACTTGGGCCTTTAGCATCTGATTTCACAATTGTATCAATTGATTTTTGTCGGATAGTCACTATATTATAGGCTTGATAATAATACTGCTCCCTTCACAATTTTAGAATCAAGAGAATTTTAATAGCATATCTAATATAATAAACTCATGATAGTTAAAACATTTAACAACAAAAGCCAAAGGAACTGATAATACTCTTTTACTACCTTGCCGACCCCTTTCTCAGAGCCACAATGGTTGGAACACTCTTTGAGAATGAGGTAAGAATGAAAGGGGTAACTACGCTAGGATATCAATCGGCTTATGCGCTAAATGACCCTGTCAGGATAAAAATCCTAGAGATCCTAAGTCATAAGCAAATGACCACAGAAGAGATCTCCAGGATGCTCCGACGCGCTGGTCTTAAAAAGGCTACAACCACCATCAGGCACCACCTTGACATCCTCAAGGATGCTGGCTTGATAGAAGTCACCAAGATGGTAGAAGTTAGAGGTACCGTCAGAAAGTATTACATGCCAACCCTGCGTGCGTTCAGCTATGACGTCCCACGCCTTGAAAAACAATCCAAGCTCATTGAAGACACCAGTTCAAAGCTGCTGAAAGTTCTAAAGAAAATATTCGAGGATGAAAAATTCATCACAGAGATTAATGCGAAGAAGGATACCTGCGGCGTTTGCAAGGGCGACCATTACAAGGAATACATTGCCCTTGAGGTACTGAACAACGCTTTGGCTAGGACACTCGAAAGTAAAGAATATGCAATTATGATCGGAGGAAAAAAAGAGCTCAAAAAATGAGATCATTCAAGTGTAATTCGGAATATACCCCTTGTCTCTTGGTTCTGAAGCATATTTACCAGTCTCCTTGGCAATTCTGAAGACGCCCTATTGCACAGAACAGACAGAGTTCGCGGACATACAAAATTTGTCTTACGTATCACTATGTCACGTGAATTTAACAGACTGAGGCGCTCGTGACCCATGCCCGATATGAGAAATGATTCGTTTCCAACCATTATTTCTATCCTGACTATTGATGAGTTCGATTTTAGCCTGCGCTTGAACGATTCCTCCAAATCAGCGCACGCCTTATTGGCTCTTACCCCTACTATGCAGTCCCCTCTAGGTGTCAGGTGCTCATCTTTCGTTATTTCAATAGTCTTGGCGTGAAGCGATCGAATGTTCGGGTGGCCGTAAAACGTCACCTCATCCTGTACCATTGTGGTTTTTGCCGTGATACGTTATTAAAATCATGCAAGACTGCATTTGCTTTAGAGAGTTTCCTCATAGTTAGGCTTAAATGGAACATTACAAAAAAATTAGATCGAATTGTTACCAGCAGCAGCAGGCTATGACCGAGCCATTACAGTATTTTCTCCAGACGGAAGGCTTTACCAAGTAGAATATGCGATTGAAACTGTCAGACGTGGAACACTTGCAATAGGAGTTAAGAGTACCGACGGAGTAATACTTGCAGTAGAGGAAAAAACAAGAAAGCTCCAGATATCAAATGTTACCCAAAAGATCTTTCAGGTTGACGACCACATAGGCGTGGCTGCGGCCGGTTACATTCCTGACGCGCGAACTCAGGTAGACCACGCAAGGTTCTTCGCACAGAGCAACAGGCTAATATACGATGAGCCCGTTGATGTTGAAGGTGTTGCTAAGAACCTTGCAGATATGGCTCAGCAATTCACACAGTATGCAGGCGTCAGACCCTTTGGCGTCGCCTTGATACTTGCAGGTGTTGACAAGAATGGTTCTGCCCTTTATCTGACAGACCCAAGTGGCACATATATAGGCTATGACGCCGTTGCGATCGGCGCAGGAAGTGATCAAGTGACTGAATTCCTGGAGAAGAACTACAAGCCGGACATTGGTCTTGACGAAGGCGCTGCACTTGCTATTGAGTCAATATATTTGGTTAGTGAGGAAAAGACAAGCACCAGGCACTTGAAGATGGCGATAATAGATACAAGGGCCAAGACAATGCGAAAGGCTGAAGAGGATGAAATTCAAAGATATGCAGCAACCGCTAGAGACAGGGCCTCAAAGCGCGGGGCGTGATAAAACCAATTTATAGACATCCCGCTAAATTGGATTAACAATGGTAGCGACAATAGGTACGAAAGCTCCAAACCTCGACGTTTCGACCTGGGTACAGGGAAAACCAACAAACATAGACAATGAGAGAGGTAACGTCGTGCTAGTTGAAGTCTTTCAGGTTAATTGCCCTGGTTGCTTCCTCTACAGCATCCCTGAAGTCATCGATATTTACAGAAGATATAGAGACAAGGGCCTCACGGTTTTGGGTCTTGCAACCGCCTTTGAGGATTTTGATAAGAACAATCTTGAGAACCTTCAAAAGTTAGTCAATACGGGCGAAATAATAGGAGAGACATATCGTGCGTTCAATAACCTTGGGCAGGTGAGAGATGGCAACAAGTTACCTTACAAGATACCTTTTCCTGTTGCTATGGACATGCTAGTAAAGCGTTCAGGCGTACTGACCCAGAGCAAGGTCCTGGACTTTATCGAAACCAACATCCCTAATTTTCGCTCGTATGGTGAGAAAGATAGAGAGGTATTGATTGAGCGTGTAAAACAATATCTGAAATCAAAGGACTATTCAGCCAAGACTTTTGATGAATATGCCTTACGAGGCACTCCATCGGCTATCCTTGTCGACAAAAAAGGAGTTTTAAGGCAAACTTACTTTGGATCAAATGGCTTTTTGGAGGGTGCAGTTGAAGAGCTGATAAGGGACTAATGCCTGATCTTTGGGTCACAATTCCAGACTCCTCGCTTTCAGATGAGCAGACAAAGCGTGACAAGAGCATAAAGATAGCACAGTTTGCTCGTGCTTGCTCAATTTTTAGAGTCAAGAGAGTATACATCTATCATGATTCTCTATCTCATTTCGAAAAAGATGACTCGCAATTGCTCAAGACTATACTCCGCTATCTTGATACGCCCCAATATCTACGCAAAACGCTTTTCCCGATGATGCATCAGCTTCAATATGCAGGCATACTACACCCAATAAAGGCTCCCCACCACAGGGTAGTTGAAGACATCAAAAAAGTGAAAGCCGGTGACATCCGCACAGGTGTCATCGTCAAGGTTAAGGGTCAGCTATTTGTTGAAGTAGGCCTAGGCTCTCCTGTGCCTTTTGTAGGCAAGGGTCATGAAGGTAAGAGAGTGAATGTCAGGTTCACCACGTCGTATCCTAACCTCAAGGCTGTCCAAGCAACTGAGCAAGATATTCCAGATTATTGGGGGTATGAAGTAAAAGAGATCGGTTCAATATCGAGGCTTCTCTCAACCGTTGAAAAATCAGTTATAATTATGACATCGAGAAGAGGTCGCTACTTCAAAAACATCGAGGCAGAGCTTGCTGAACGCATTAAAAGTGTTCAGAATATCCTAGTTGCGTTTGGAGCACCAAAACACGGCCTTCATGAGATCCTTGCTAAGGAGGGTGCAAGCATCAAGCCCGATCAATATGTTGTAAACATGTTCCCAAACCAAGGCACTGAAACCGTAAGACTCGAGGAAGCAGTACTTGGAGCTCTAGCCATATTGAATAGCACTTTATGCTTAACCGAACATTCAGTCCCGCCAAAATGAGATCGTCGAAGTGATACTAAATAGACCAACTCATATTGAAATCAAAACCAACAGTTACCGGAAGCTACTTGATCAGAAGACTCAGGATTTGACTATATATTCAGTTGTAAGCATGGGGTACATTGTAATTGAACTCCAGATCTCTCAAGATGTTCTTCATGCTCCAGCACAAATTTCCAAACGTACATGACAAGTCAAAGTTCGATGGTTAAATCATACAACCTTGAGTTTTTTCAGGAGGGATGCTGTCGGTATCAAATATTTTGGATTGATATTTCATATCTTTCGTCAACCGTCATAAACTGTCGTCTCAAACGCTTTACCGTTATCCTGTTATTCGTTTAGTGGTGCTGATCATTTTAGAAGCGCCGAACCATCCTCATTATTTGCTCTTCTTCTGACCGAACAATAGCTTCAGATTAAGCTATCCAACCTTTATAGTAGGTATGCCAGAATACCATCAACCCAGGGTATATATCTTCTCATTACATAGGAACATATACAATAATATATCAAAACTAACATACCATGGGGTTCACTAGAAAAGGAGTGTCTTCAGTCTGAAGCGCTTATGTAACTTATAAATTTGATACTGGGCTAAATAAGTCATTACTGATATGTCTGCTTCTAGCATAGGTCCGACTACTGACAGCGGCGACAAAGCTAACAGACCTACAAGAATAGCCCAGCCCTTTGTATGTCATAAATGTGGCAAACTCTTCAAGTCGGACAATGAACTTAATTTGCACAAAGCGTTAGACCATAAGGAACAGTAAAAATTCGTTCTGATATATATCGTCTACTTACTGCCTGCAATAGCAGCTATGATATGCGCGGTTACCTATCGGTGCACACTACATTATCTGTGTCTCGCTATATCGCCATGAGGCCATATGACAATACACATGCCGAATATTTACTGCCGAATTTTCATATCTGTGGGTATTTGCTATCATATCGTCGGTCCGTGTCAAATGACTTATTAAAGGGAGAGGCAGTGTGCTGCAATACCTATGGGTCATCGTAAGTATAGTGCACCGAGAAGGGGTAGCATTGCTTTTAGACCAAGAGCAAGAGCTCAGAGTCTGGAGGCGAGGGTAAGAACTTGGCCGCAGCTTACATCAGAAAAAAGCTCCCTTTTGGGTTTTGCAGGTTTCAAAGCTGGCGGCATTCATATCTTGACAGTCGATGATAGGGAGAAAACTCCCAATTTTGGCAAGCACTTATTGAATCCTGCAACTGTAATTGTGACTCCGCCTATCAGGATTATCGGAATCCGGGGCTACAGACACGATCTTTACGGTCAACACGCTTTATTTGATGTTTACGCAAAAGACATACCAAAAGAGCTGTCGCGCAAATTTGACGCAAAGAGTACCGAGGATGGATTTTCAAAAGCAGAATCTAACCTCAATAGAGCAAGTGATGTAATGGCGATTGTCGCGATAGCTCCAAATTGGATTGGCCTTGCACAAAAAGTACCGTTTGTTTTTGAAGTAGCAGTTTCCGGGAAGGACGCTAGGACGAAATATGACTACCTAAAAACCATCCTAGGGAAGGAAATAAAAATAACTGATGTCTTTCAAGTTGGACAGAATATCGACGTTTTTGGCATAACCCGTGGCAAAGGAATCGAAGGTCCCGTCACTAGGTTTGGCATAAAGAGAAAACAACACAAATCAAGAAAGAGTGTCCGCGCTGTAGGTACATTAGGTCCGATCTCACCTGCTGTCGTCATGTATACTATCGCTAGGCAGGGTCAGAGGGGATTCCATCAAAGAACAGAATACAACAAGCGGATACTCCTAATCTCAAACACAGACAAGGAAGCACAGAATTCAATAAATCCCCCGGGTGGTTTTAAACACTTTGGACTAGTTAGAGGCGACTACATTGTAGTAAGAGGTTCA
>DAIUEZ010000018.1:0-3390 GCA_036844865.1 Nitrososphaera sp.
CTAGTTAGTGGAAACGTAAATGCCTAAATAATAAACTCTACCCTATTTTTGTTGATAGTGGTAGGACCGGGACGACAACAACAACCGCGACGGTGGTTAACAACAACAATATCTGATGTTGAAGCCATGAAGAGAAGCGCCTTGCGAATGTCACTTGTAGCCATTGTCTCTGTTTTTGTGTTTGAATTTACTGCTGGACTTTTCACAAATAGCCTCGCCCTGATAACAGACAGTACTCATGCACTGCTCGACGCTATAGTCACAGCAATATTGATAATAGCAGTCAGACTTGCACTCAAGCCAAAAGATATTGACCATACCTATGGACATGGCAAGATCGAGACCATTGGAGGATTAATCGGCGGCATTGCACTTTTTGTAGTTGCAATATTTTTCATCTATGAGGCAACCATTAGACTTTTCTCTCTCTACACAGGTTCGGCTTTGGCAGCAGGAGGAGGAGGAGTAGTTGTCACTCCAGGCACAATTGGTTTTGCAGCGGTAGGCTATACTCTGGCTGTAGATGGCTTTAGGATAAGTGTCCTAGGTAGAGCAATGAAAAAGACTACAGCAAAGATGACAGGCTCAACTACATTGAAGGCTGACTTTTACCATGCATTTGCAGATCTTGCTTCAACCACAGTAGCACTTGTAGGGCTATGGCTTGTTACCATAGGCTTTGGGTACGGCGACTCTATTGCAGCAATCATACTTGGTGCCTTCCTCTCATATCTTAGCGTTAGGTTTGCGTACCAAAATGCAATGGAGTTAACAGACGTAATATCTCCCCGCCTTGTTAGAACAGTAGAGCAGGCAGCAAATCAAACTGAAGGAGTGTTACGATCTGATGATGTCAAGATGCGTCGAGTGGGAAGTGAAATTTTTGTGGAAACAACAATAACACTTCCAGCAGAAATAAGCTTTGAGAGCGCACATGATATAAGCGCAAAAGTTGAGAACAATATTTCCAAGAGCCTCTCTGACTCAGGGTTGCACGTAAAGCCAAGGAATATCACTGTGCACTTTGAACCTGTGCTCGGCGTAGACTTGCCGCCAGAGTTGGCGATTGAAAGCGCAGCATCCAAAGTTAGTGGTGTAAGAGGGGTGCACAATGTCATTATTTCAAAAATTGCCAACAGTAATTTAATGGACGCATCGCTGCACATTCAAGTCAATAGATCGGCAACGCTTGCCGAGGCTCATTCAATAGCCAATGCAGTTGAAGACTCTATAAAGAAGCAGCTGACCGGGATTGAAAATATTACTGTGCACCTAGAGCCCCTAATGCCAGATGTAGTTGGAATGGAACCGATTTCAGACAGCACAATGTACGATGATATAAGAAAGGCTGTCCTTGGCAATACAAGCGGTAGTGTCGTCAAAAAGGTGGATAGGATTGGAATATACAGAACATCAGAAAATATCCTGAAAATTGACGTAAATTGCTCATTTAGCAGCGAAATGACTATAGAACAGATCCATGAACGCGTTTCAGAGATTGAAAAAGCTATAAGGGTAAAATATCCTGGGTCGATTGTAACAATACATGCAGAGCCAGGCTAGTAAACGCTCTCTGCTCTTACTACAAATCTGCTATTGGGATTAGAGTGGAACTTATTGAGCCTTGACCAAAACAGGTATTTAATATATTGTTATACCATCTTTTTTGCTGTCACAAATCGTCTTTTGAACAAAAGGGTAATAATTGGGCAAAGTTTATTGATTAATGTAAATACAAAATATAGTACTGTGTAGCAAACTTTTGCCATCAACAATCACCACCGTGACACCCAAGCTCATAAGGCAACTGATGCCACCCCGCACATTCTACTCAAGAAAAGGGGATAATGGCACAGTGCTAGTAGCAGGCGGCAGCCGATTCTACCATGGAGCGCCAGTACTTGCAACTATGGCCGCCTTGCGTTCTGGTGCTGACTTGGTTTATACAGCAGTACCACGTTCTATTATTACCGCCGTCAGGTCATTTTCTCCTGCAATAATTGCCCTTCCCTTGCCAGATGATAAGCTCACAAAAGGTTCGGCAAATAGGCTCATGGCGATGCTGCCAAAGAATGCAGACTCGGCTTCAATAGGAATGGGGATGAGCCTAGAACCTGAGGCGCTAACTACTCTTGTAAGAAAACTAAGACAAGCAGGTACAAGAATTCTACTCGATGCTTCGGCCCTCATTCCTCAGGTTTTAGAAGAGATTTCAAATACTGGATCCATTGTCACGCCTCACTCAGGGGAGTACAAAAGGCTCTTTGGCAGCGAACCAGGGTCAACCAAGGAGGAAATGACATCAAATGTACACAAATTGGCAAAGGAGCATGGAATCACAATAGTGCTAAAGGGATGGATCAATATTATTTCTGATGGTGAACAGCTTACAGCTATAAAGAGGTTGACACCAGCAATGACAGTAGGAGGCACAGGTGACGTGTTGTCTGGCCTGACTGCAGGGCTGCTAGCCAGGATGAAGCCTTTTGATGCAGCAGTTGTAGCAGTATATGTTAATGGCCTTGCAGGTAATCTTGCATTCAAGCAAGCAGGCCTGCATATAGTTGCGACGGATCTAATCGATAACCTACCTTTAGCAATGAAAAAGTTCGATAGCATTAGATACACATAGCTATTACAGTTTTTCTCATAATTAGCTATGACTTACTTTTGTTTGTATTTCTGGTGATGAATTCCACTAAATCTTGCTAAAAGGATGACAATTAGTGATCTGTTTTGTTTTTTTATGTCGATCAAATAGTACGAGATGATGTTCTGTGCGTGTATCTTCCTATCGGCCTCAGATTTCAAGGCACAGCATATCTCTGACAGAGTATGCCATTCTGTAATTGAAGATACGCTACTTGACTCAATCCAAATTGTGATATGCAACTTTTTTAATAGAGCTACTACTCTTCATTTTCATGAGCGAGAACAACGAGCGCATTGATGATGAAGAAGAAGAACAACAACTCATTACATTGGAAGAATTTTCTAAGGTACAACTGAAGATAGGGAAGATCATTCACTCTGAAGCCATGCATGGCATGAAAAAAGTCTTCAAAGCAACAGTTGACCTTGGCGCTGAACAACGAGAAATTGCTGTTGGAGGAGCACTGCACTACAAACCAGAAGAATTTGTTGGGAGGCTCGTAGTTGTT
Organism: Nitrososphaera sp.; assembly: GCA_036844865.1. Classification (GTDB taxonomy): domain Archaea; phylum Thermoproteota; class Nitrososphaeria; order Nitrososphaerales; family Nitrososphaeraceae; genus Nitrososphaera. Next base: position 3,162 of record DAIUEZ010000018.1, read on the forward strand.
TGCACTAATCTGGAGCCAAAAAAGATAGGCAATATGATCTCTAAAGGAATGCTCTTGGCAGCGGATGGACCGGAGGGTAAGCCGGTATTTCTAACAATAACTGAGGACATTTCACCTGGCGCGCCAATTCACTGAAGTCGAAGAAAAAGAAACCATCAGAAGTTTTTTTTGCATACTGAAAAAAAGATGATGTTGTTGACTTTTTTGGATATATTTTGCTACAATTATC
>DAIUEZ010000018.1:3400-4902 GCA_036844865.1 Nitrososphaera sp.
GCCAATTCACTGAGAGATATAAGAAAATTTTTGGTATAACTTTGTAAATAGTAAAGTAAAGACTGTTGACGATTTGACATGTTTCAGTGTATATATATAATATGTATATCAAGTTTGATTAGTTGTCCTCCAATCCATTTATTTTCGCCAAAAATGCGCAAATGGCGGTATAGTCCTGATTTGAAAAACCCATGTTGTTTGCTGCACGGAATATTTGCTGTGCAAGAGAAGTTTGGGGAAGTGTTATGCCGGTTCCCTGCGCTGTACTAGCGGCAAGCTCTAAATCTTTTAGCATATTTTTGAGATGAAATGTAGGTGTAAAGTCGTTTTTTACCATCTTGGGAGCTTTCCTTTCTGAAAGGCCGGTTTTGAAATATGTAGAATTTAGTATTTCGATAAATATTGAAGGATCAATACCTGCTCTTTTGACAAGCGTTATCCCTTCAGACAGCGCGCTAGCGATAAGCGCTATATTTAGGTTGAGTGCAAGCTTGATGGCATTTGCTGAGCCATCTTTCTCACCAATATAGAAGGTCTTGCCCAGCTTCTCGATCACTTGCCTGACCTTTTCAAATGACTGCTTGCTACCTGCGACTATGGGTACAAGATCTCCTGCCTCGGCCGCAGCTGGGCCTCCCATTACTGGAATGCCAAGCATCTCTATACCTGCGTTTCGCAGACGCTGAGCGCAATACTCTGACTGAGATGGCGAAATTGTGCTTATGTCAGCCACTACGAGGTTGCGATTGCGCGATTCTATGACTCCATTTGTTCCAAAGAGTATATTTTTGACAGCATCAAAATCGGTGACGGCAGTTATCACAAGGTCACAAACTTCAGCAAGCTCTCTTGGGCTCAAAACCATGGTAGCTCTGCTTGAAAACTGCTGTGCCTTTGATATGGTGCGATTATAAATTGAGACTTCATGCCCTGTATTGATCAGCCTTTTTGCAATGCCTGAACCCATGAGACCTAGCCCTGCTATGCCTACTTTCATATGGCTGAGGTGATGTCGAGAATGGCGATAATAAAAACTATGTATATCTTTTTTCCATTGAGAGAAGAGCTATAACACCACCCCCCTCCCCTATACGTGTCATGCGCTTTATAGACGAGTTCTTGATGTAGAGAAAAGGTAAGACAATGCAGGGGCTCTGGCATAGTGGAAGCGGTGCGGTTCTTGAAGAAAAGAAAAGCAGATCCATAATTCATCCCTTTATAATCAAAGACTACAAGGGCCTCACGATAAATCCCTACCAGGGATGCAGTCACCGCTGTGCATACTGCTACGCCACATACGAGTGGTCGCCTGAATTTTATGACAAGATTTACGCCAAGAGCAATGCACCAGAGGTACTTGAAAAGGAGCTTGCTGCATGGAAGTCAGATACTGTCATACCTGTCATGGTAGCTTCTGCAACAGATGCATACCAGCCAGCAGAACTGCGCTTTCAATTAACAAGAAGATGTGTGCAGGTTCTGCAAAAATACAATGTGCCCTA
>DAIUEZ010000018.1:4912-23175 GCA_036844865.1 Nitrososphaera sp.
CCTACTATGTGTTTACGAAGTCTACATTGATCGAGCGTGATATAGAGCTCCATAGGCAGTATCGGCACAACTGCCTAGTAGTATGGTCTGTGACTACATGCGATGAGAAGATAAGACGAATAATAGAGCCGGGTACGCCGCCGGCAGACAGAATTTTCCAAGTAATCAAAAAGTTTGCTGAAGCGGGCATGTGCTGTGCAGTCAATATCGACCCTATAATGCCGCTTATCACGGACAATGAGCAAGACCTCAAGCGGCTTGTCAGGGCTTGCAGGGACGCTGGCGTGCGGCATGTCTTTGGTGCACCGCTAAGGTTGCGAGCAGATATTTGGCAGCGAATGAAGCTTGTCCTGCAACTTCTTGAAGTGCCAGATGGCCTCAAACGCTACAAGAAGATATACGGCTTTGAAGAGCCACTTGGTTCTAGCTACGTTACGGCTGACACACGATATAAAAATAAAATCCTAGGCAAGCTTGAAAGCATGATCAAAAGTAATGGACTAATATCTGATTTTCCAGATTATCTGGGTCCAAAGCAAATCTACAAATCTAATCTTGGGCAGACAACGCTACAAAGTTTCCTAGTCTAAGCTATCTGGAGCCCTTAAGGCGGATTGAGAGGCTTTGCTTGCTTATTTTTGCATGTAGTGTGCTGATAATAGCAGTCTCTCACAGTCACAGTCCTCATCGATTCTTACCTGTTTTCCGCATTTTGGGCAAACCTTATGTCGTGTTGGACTCTCACTCATGTCCACGAACATGACAGACATAGACTTAACAAGATTAATTAGCTCTACAAGTTAATAAGAATTTAGCATAATCGGGATATATTCTGATGATTGTAATTCCATTTTTGGTATTTAGAAGATTTTATCCAGCTTTTTTCGAAAAGCCTTTAATTTTTTGGTGTCTAGAATCATTAATAACAGCGCGATTGTTCCACAGCCTATGAAAGAGTATAGAAACCCGACTCCTACAGTCGATGTTATAGTCGAGCGCGATTCAAACGTTCTCATGGTAAGGCGCAAAAATGATCCATTCAAAGATCATCTGAGCTTGCCAGGTGGCTTTGTAAACGAAGGGGAAACCGTCGAAGATGCAATGAAGCGAGAGGCAATGGAGGAGACATCTCTTGAGGTATATCCAATCGGCATCCTAGGTGTCTATTCCGACCCAACACGTGATCCAAGAAAGCATATAATGACTACAGTCTTTGTTGGAATAATCGTAGGCGGCGAGATTAGAGCAGGCGACGATGCAGCCAACATTGAGTGGATCAAACTGGCTGATATTAGAGGGCAACAGATGGCATTTGATCATACTCAGATACTTCGTGATTATCAGCACTGGAAAGCTTCTGGTGGAACATTTTGGTCGACTAAGAGAAGAAATGATTAAAACCCCGCAACCCCAGAAATCATACAGTTTTGCGCGCTGAGAAAGATATCAGGCTAAGGATAGACCTACTGGAAGCACAGTCAAGCTTTATAGCCAAAATGCTCACAAGAGCGATTTCAAAGCACGATGAGGTCGTATTCGCAGAGTACGCCAAGCGTCTTGCGGTCTTTCGTGGCAGGATCGAAGAATTGCTGTGGGTTTTGGGTGAAAAGAATAGTACCGGCGCTGCTGGCGGCCAAAGCGTGCTTGACATGCGGGTCACTAGCAAGAATAATGATAATGATAATGACGTCACTGTGTCTGTCCGGGAGATAATTGAAAAGCTTCGTAGAGGTGAACTCAGAATGGATGAACTCTCCGGAGACACCCAAACAATGGTCAGAAAAGGTGCGCTAGAGATGAAAAACAGCAACCATGCATAAATTATAATTCACCTGGAAGTCTCGTTGCAACAGAGGTATCTGAAGAAAGATTTATTATACATATACAAATTATCTGAAAAAAATTCCTGTATTGGCAAAAATACAGTAGTAGCGATGAGGAGGATGAAGAAGCGTAAGGTCTACTGAGCTCATATTTTTCTGCTCACGGATTATTATTATTATACCTTATACAGAATACAATCAAACCCAAAATAAAGATCTAAACTACGGAAACTATATCGATAGATGGTTACTACTATATAGCTGTCATTTATTAAGTGGCGTTAGAATATTACAGACGGGATATAGGGTTATCAGGATTGGTCATAAAAATACAGAGAAATTCTGAATTCACAGATATTCTTCTTAGTAACCTCTTGCAAAAACATAATGAAAGAGCCAGAGAAGGAAATGTGGTGCACGTATCTGATATATTACCTACTACTTGCATACGACGTCAGTATTATGGTAGAAAATTTCCCGATATGGCCCCATTGAATCACGAATCTGTTCATCACTTTGTCCGGGGTGAAGCCAGCGAATTTATAATTACAAAGCTTGCAGGCCTAGGAGTTTCACAGGCTGAATTGAATATGGAGGGAATAATTGCACACCCCGACATCATGGATGATAATTTGGTCGTGGAGTTGAAGGATACTGTAAACGGCAAGCGTCTTGACTTCTCGGATACTACATTTAGATCATATCTTCGTCAGCTACTGTACTACCTGACGATAACTGGTATAGAAAAAGGGATCATCTCGATAAGATACAACATTAAGGAATTGCGATGGATAAGGAGAGATGCGGAAGGAAATGATTATTTTATCAGACCGGCAAATGCCAGGGATGTTGGCGTTGAAAGCTGGCAGGTGATACTGCCAAAAGATGACATTGCCCGGGAACTTTTGAAAAATGAAATGACGAGAAGAAAGAACCTATTTCTCAAAGCCTTAGAAGAAAATGACGCCTCTATACTACCAAGGCTTCCTGAATATATGCGCAGCTACAAATGTAAATGGTGTGAATTTTACAATAAATGTATGAATGAAGATGGTGAGACAAAAACAGCGCATGAAATGGCTAACGAAAAAGACCTGTTAGAGATAGACGGTCTTGTCACCATAGAAAAGGATCGTTAAACAAGATGTCTATTTCCTGCAAACAAATTGAAGGGCTGCATTGATAGAGCCTTAAAGGAAAATGTAGCAGACCAAAATAGTCTGTCAAAAAAGCATTATATTTAAATTAGTTCAGATAATGCCTTTACAACTTTATGGGCGACATCTTCCCAACTCTGCAAGATCTCGCTTCTATGTTCCTGTTTCTCCTCTTTTAATTTCAAGACAGATAATGTTGCAGCTGACTTTTTTTTGCTCTCCGATAAAACAGGAGAATTTGCCGTTATTGTTGATAAGGATGATGATGATGATGTTTGCAGCGATGGCTGTTCTGATATTATTCTTCTTCTTCTTTTTCTAATATCATATGAATATAAGGCTCTTAGCGCCTCACTTGCGAACAATTCGTAATTTCCCCTCTCTACTAGTCTGATCCTTCCTTGCTTTGCCATCATACTTTCTGAATAAAGTTCTTCAAACACAGGCAATCTCCATACCACTGCATCCAATCCTATCTGCAGACTCTCTGCTAGTGCTATTCCAAACCCTTCTCTATTAGATGGAAATAGAAATACCTTCGCTCTTGAGTACAGTTCAAGTTTTTCCTTATCACTCACCTCTCCTTTATGGTCTATACCTAGTGATTTGAGATGATTTATTTCGGTTAACGAAGCTCTGCCTATCATGACAAAATTAAGCTCTGTGCGAAGCTTCCTTAACACCGACCAGATCTTTTCGATACCACCTAGCTTTTCAATGCGTCCAATGCAAAAGAAATCAATATCCTTTTGAGCGGATGTATTGATAGTTAGCCTATCTATACCTGTGCCAACTATTCGTATTTTGGCAGGGCGAAGAGACACATTATAATAATTAGCTTTTTCTTCTTCTTGTTCTCTCTTGATATCCTTACTAGTTATGCCATATGAGGAGCACAGTTGCCTAGCCGACGTGCGGCTGACTGTTAATATCATATCTGAGTCTCTGATCATCATGCCAGTTAATTTTGCTATAAAGGAGTTGTACCGCTTCGCAACTCCTCTCGAGAAACGAGACTCTATCTCTGAAATTTGCTCTGGCAGTATCCGGGGTTCGTAATGGTGAAAGACTATCACTATCTTTGCACGTGGATGGAAAACTCTAAGAAGGCCCCAAAGGATTATGCTTGCCTCACCCCAGCTATCCAATAATGCTACTTGGGGCAGAGTTAAAAGGCCACAGATTGCATCATAAAAATCTCTTATCAAACATGGTAGTATGTTTCTTACAATGTGATGAGTGTTGAGTTTCGCTTCGATAGATCGTTCGCTGCTTACATTCCTGACTTCGACTACCCCTAACCTTCTGATTGAGTCTGAAACCCTTTTTGACCAGAGCAAGCCCCCAACTTGAGGGGCCCTTGAAGGATAACCAAAGACAAGAAGCCGTGGAGTCTCGTTTCTCTGATAATAATTTTTATCTTTTCTTGCTGCCAATTATTCAAATCACATAACTTAAAGTGTATATTTTATATCACATGCAAGCTATTTCAAGACATCCGCATACTTAATAAGTACATTCTATAGTGCTATTATAAGGAAACTTTGCAATTAGCCGATCTTCTATAACTATGCCTAACTTGCATTTGCAGCAAAAGTAAAAGCAACATCCCTATCAGGACTGAATATTATTAGAGAGTCTGCTGTATCATCGACTCTCTCGCTTGCTATCATCTCGAGTTTGAGCCAGCAGCGGTTAAGTAATTTGTCGGTCAGAGCAATGTACTGTTCTGTAATGTCAGAAAATAACGAACGCAGATTCTATAGAGGTTCAGCAAGGTGGGTTATTATTGGAATTATTGCAGCGGTGGCTGTTATATTTGTGATTGTTATAGCATTTGGCTCCACATTATTTCCCAGTGGGCCCAGAACGGGGGGAATGCAATCCGAGACTGGAGAACAATCCGCGACGAGTGGTCCGGGACATAACACTACTGAAACAACAACAGGTGGGGCCGAACCTTTGGGAAGTCAAGAAGATGCTATTGCTGGCAACACCACCACCAACCCAGGCGTTGAGCAAATCCCGGATGCAGGTGTCACTTTTGGCAGAGAGACAACCACTCAAAACACACCTATACCGGGACAACAGGGTGGTCTGAATAATAATACCGTAAATGGTACAGTTGGCGGTGGCCTTGAAAATCCATTAAGTGAAAATATAACTAGCTTGACAGGAACCGCATCATAGGCTATATGCAGTTTTTAACTTGGCCGATTGGCTATAGTGGATTTTCAATTCTAAAGGATGGATAGTAGCTTGAAATCTAGGTCTATATAAACACGTTCGCTTGGCACGCATGTATAATACAAAATATATATAAAACATAACGACGTTATATCAAGCGTATGAGTGCGAAAGAAGACCTTAACATGGATTATAGCAAATATGACTTTAAAGATTCAACTGAGCTTTACGTTTACCTCAGCAGGAAGGGCCTTTCAAGGGGCACGGTTGAGGAAATTAGTAGGATGAAGGGCGAGCCGGACTGGATGAGGGAATTTAGGTTGAGATCATACGAGGTCTTCCTCAGCAAGCCTATGCCAAATTGGGGAGGAGATCTGTCCAAAATCAACTTCCAGAACATATACTATTACGCCAAAGCATCAGAGAAGAGCAGCAAGAGCTGGGAGGACGTTCCAGAATCGGTAAGGAATACCTTTGAAAAGCTTGGTATCCCCGAAGCTGAGCGTAAATTCCTTGCAGGTGTCGGTGCTCAGTACGAATCTGAAACTGTTTATCACAATTTAAGGGAAGACCTGCAAAAGCAGGGTGTAATTTTCGTCGATACTGACACGGCAGTAAAGCAGTATCCTGACATTGTCAAGAAGCACTTTGGCAAGGTAATCCCTCCAGAGGATAACAAGTTTGCCGCCCTTAATAGCGCGGTATGGTCTGGCGGCTCATTTATCTATGTTCCACGAAACGTAAAGGTTGAGCTTCCACTACAGGCATATTTCAGGATTAATGCAGAGAACATTGGCCAGTTTGAGAGAACGCTTATCATTGCAGACGAAGGCGCCGAAGTGCACTATATCGAAGGGTGCACAGCACCTGTCTATACCACAGAGTCACTTCACTCTGCAGTTGTGGAGTTAATTGCCAAGAAGGGCGCCAAGATACGCTATACTACAATCCAGAACTGGAGCAAGGATGTCTACAACCTGGTGACAAAGAGGGCATATGCTTATGAAGGCGCAAAGGTCGAATGGATCGACGGTAATCTCGGCAGCAAGCTAACGATGAAATACCCTGGAGTTTACATGCTTGGCAAGAACGCACATGCTGAGGTCGTATCAGTGGCATTTGCAGGGAAGGATCAGCATCAAGATGCAGGAGCGAAGGCAGTCCACCTTGCGCCAAATACTACTTCTAGAATAACTAGCAAGTCAGTGAGCAAGGATTCTGGCAGAACAACGTACCGGGGGTTGCTCCACGTAGCAAAGGGTGCGACCGGCGTCAAGTCAAACGTAAGGTGCGATGCACTGCTGCTCGACGAGCACTCTAGAACAGACACTTATCCATACATTGAGGTTAATGAGGATGACGCAACTATTACGCACGAAGCAACCGTAGGCAAGATAGGTGAGGACCAAATATTCTACTTGATGAGTAGAGGATATTCAGAGTCAGATGCACTCTCAATGATCATAGGTGGATTCATGGAACCATTCACAAAGGAGCTTCCAATGGAGTATGCGGTAGAGCTTAACAGGCTAGTCAAGCTAGAAATGGAAGGCTCAGTCGGTTAAGCCTCGTACCACACATACACTCTCTCTCTATCTTACATCTTTTGTGATCCCACTATGGCGACTACTTCTACTCTGTCCTCAATTAACAGCGGCCTCATTGATTTAATATCCGCTCAAGAACCCAGTTGGCTTGCTTCAATGCGCAAGCAAGCCTTCTTACAGTATCAGTCACTGCCTGCCGAAGTCTCGCCCCTTTACTCCAAGTATTCAGATGTAAACAAGATAAAGCCAGAAAGCATACATTTTAATGCGCAGACAACAACAACGAGACCTACTGCGCCCAGTAAAGACCTCACTGACAGATTAAAAGAACTCGAGCAAGAGACAGGAATTCTTCAAGTAGGTCAAGAAATAAATAAGATCTTTATCCGCGATAGTGTAGCCAAGCAAGGTCTCATCCTATCAGGCGTCAAGGACGCGCTGACTAGTCACAGCGAGCTCATCAGATCGCACATGGGTGCAAATCAGCTGAATTATCTGGAAGACAAATTCCTTGCACTTGAAGGGTCGGCTTTTCAGTCTGGCATTTTTATTTATATTCCAAGAAATGTAGTCCTTGAAGAGCCAATAAGGATAATTACCTCTCTTGCAGACGATGGGACTTCACTGATATCAAGAAACATTGTTGTAGCAGATACCGGCTCAAAAGCAACAGTTGTCCAGGAAATATATGCGCCTGGCTCATCAGGTAGACAGGATGTCCAGCAGGGATATTTTGAATTAGTTGAGACTCATGTCAATCCAAATGCACAACTGGAATTGGTGACTCTACAGGCAATGGGTCATGACACTGTAAACGTTTCAAACAGGAAGGCATTTGTCGAAAGGGATGCTAAGATGTCTTGGTATATTGGCATGTTTGGGTCGTTGCTTTCACGCTACAAGACAGACAGCATCATGAAAGGGCCTGGTGCCTCTTCAGAGGACGTTGAGATAGTCTTTGGGATAGGCAACCAATCCTTTGATGTCACATCTAACCTAATCCATCAAGGACCTCACACGCGAGGGAGGGTACTTGTCAAATCAGTGCTAAAGGACACTTCAAAGTCTTTGTTCAAGGGCATGATTAAGATAGGCAAAGAAGGCAAAGGTACGGAATCATATCTAGCAGGGCACGCTATCCTTCTTGACAGAGGAGCCAAGTCAGATGCAATACCGGGTCTTGAAATAGAAACTAATGAAGTGAAAGCCACGCACTCTGCCTCCGTAGCCCAGATGGATGAAAACCAGATCTATTATCTTATGACAAGAGGCCTCAGCAGAGAAGGTGCCAAGCGTGAAATTGTAGCTGGTTTTCTTGAGCCACTATCCAGGAAGATGGGTCCAACTATCAGAGCATGGATTAACTATCTTATTGAGAACAAGTGGCAAGGTAAACAATTAATGCTTAAGACAGACGAGGCAATGGAACAGATATTGGAAGTTGAAAAGTCCCGCTACCGCGAGACCCAAGACCTCTTTGAAAAGCACTATAAGTACAGGTAGTCAGATGCAGTTATGTCAGAAAAAGAAGAAGTAGAAGCAGAAGAAGGATGGGTAAAGGTATGCAGCGAAAAGTCACTGAACAATGGTGACATGCTAGATTTTGATCAGGGCAGCAGGAAAATCCTTATCGCCAAGACAGGAGGTAATGTGTATGCCACCGACAGAATATGTACACATGCATATGCTGATTTATCCACTGGAATCATGAACGAGGAAGAAAAGACAGTAACGTGTCCATTACACCTATCTGCATTCAAGCTTGATACTGGCATCCCGCAGAACCAGCCTGCTGAGGAGCCTCTTAAAACTTACAAGGTTAAAATACAGGACAACTCAATTTACATCAAGCTGGATTAGCGAAATGATGCAAAAAGGTGCTCTCAATACCAAGAAAATAAGAGAGGATTTTCCTATCCTTAAACGTACCGTTAGCGGAGGCAAGCCCCTTGTCTACCTTGACAATGCTGCCACTACACAAAAACCTCTTGCAGTCATTAATGCGATCCATGACTATTACATGAATTACAATTCAAACATTCACCGAGCAGTCCACCAGCTTGCAGAAGAGGCTACACTTGAGTTTGAAAAGACAAGGGAAAAGGTAGCAGAGTTTATCAATGCCAGATCCACTGAAGAGATTGTTTTTACTCGTAACGCGACAGAAGCCATAAACCTTATCGCCTACTCGTGGGGTAGGACCAATGTTAAAAAGGAAGATAGTATAGTAATCACAGAACTAGAGCATCATAGCAATATTGTGCCATGGCAGATACTGACTTCTGAAAAGGGGGCCAAGCTGGAATACATAGGAACTGACGACAACGGTTACCTAAAGCTTCAGCAATACATGGATTATCTTGACGGTAACAATAAGAAGAAAGTAAAACTTGTATCAGTGTCTCACATGTCAAACGTACTTGGCACCATTGTCCCAGTAAACGACATGATCAAGATGTCGCATGAAAAAGGCATCCCTATTGTAGTAGATGGAGCGCAATCGGTGCCTCATATGCCGGTAGATGTCCAAAAGATGGACTGCGATTTTATGGCTTTCTCAGCGCATAAGATGCTTGGTCCTACAGGCGTTGGCATATTGTATGTTAAGAAAGAGATTCTTGAAAAGATGCCTCCGTTTATTGGCGGAGGAGATATGATAAAGGAGGTTCACAAGTATAATACGAGGTACAACGACCTTCCATACAAATTTGAGGGCGGAACTCCCAATATTGCTGATGTCATTGGTTTTACTGCTGCAATTGACTACCTGAACAAGATTGGCATGGACAAGGTCAGGGACCATGAAGTGGAATTGACAGGATATGCACTTGATAAGATAACTAGAGTCAAAGGCGTAACACTGTATGGCCCACGCAACACAAAGGACAGAGGCGGTGTGATATCGTTTAACATTGGAGACATCCACCCGCATGACTTGGCCACAATTATGAATGATCATGGCGTTGCGATAAGATCAGGTCATCATTGTGCTCAGGTGCTTATGGAGAGGCTCGATGTTTCTGCAACGTCTAGAGCAAGTTTTTATATCTACAATACAAAGGAAGAAGTCGATATCTTTGTTAGCGCGCTTGAGGAAGCAAGGAGGCTATTTAAGATTTGAGCGATGACATTTATCGTGAAATAATTCTGGATCACTACCGCAACCCACGCAATAAGGGTAAGCTGCTTGATGCAGATGTGAGCATACATGACAGCAATCCTCTGTGCGGGGACGAGATTGATATTCATCTTAAGGTTGATGGTGACAATATAAAGGACATCAAGTTTGAGGGAAGGGGCTGTGCGATCAGCCAAGCAAGCGCCTCGATGCTGACTGAGATGATAATGGGCAAACCTCTGACATCCGTTAAGGATCTTACTAAAGATGATATCTTGGAAAATATCGGGCTCCTAAACTTAGGCCCAGCAAGAATAAAATGCGCTCTGTTATCGCTTAAAGTACTCAAGCTAGGTATGGTGAAATACTATGCAGACAGAGATCCTGATTCTGCCAAAAAGCTGCAAAGCGACTCAACTAGCCTATAAAAAATATATTGACTCCAAAGAGAGAGGGCACTCGCCGCATTCGCACATACAACATATCGAAAAATAAATCCGATTCTTTGCAGCCATTCAGTTTGTATCCTGGATTATAGAATTATGTGCAATATGATTTTATATCGGTTATTTAGTACTGTAGCATAACAGTGTAATTTATGTCTGCAGACACTTCTTCCTCTCAGAGACCCAAAAGTAAGATTGCGTATGCCACAATTAGAATGCCTGATGGAAAGGAGCATGAAATCCCATTAGCTCCAAAAACCTTCAGCTCAGGACGTGAGGGATACTATTCACAAGTTCCTTCATTTGTTTATGATAATGAAGTATATGGCGGACAGATCCAGATTTGGAAAAAGAGTGAAAAAGGTCAAAAAGCATGATTTTCGGTGAGAGAAGGAGATATATATCTCCTGAAGCACCATTTAACTTTCAAAATAATATAAAAAAATCTTGAACAGAATAGTAGTAATCATTGTTACATTGCGATGTCTATTCAATCAGGTTTGAAGCTCCTAAAATTATATACCATACTGTTTGATCAGTTATAGTAGTATGAGCAATTCAGAAACTCAACCCAAGGACGAGGAGGAAAAAAACAGAGATGATGCAGTACTAGCGCAGATCGGCGAAGATCCAGGCCTTCCGGCAGATGCAATAGAACAAGACTCAAAATCCATGGCTCATAAGGAAAAAAACAAACAAGGGAAAGCCACAGATCTTAGAAAAACAAAAAAATAAAAAACCATATATATATCTCACCCCAAGCGATCACAAAAAGGGTAATGGGTTCCTACGGCTCTCTTTGCTTTAACTCCTGATACTATTTTCCTTAGCAAGCTCTGTGCATAATTTGAGATGTTCTTTTTCTTCTTTTAAAATTGATCTTATTTCTGTTGCAAACCGCTTTTCCTTTAATTCTTTAGCCACTTCACTTAGCACTTCATAATGGGTTACTTCACCGCCTTCTGCAAGACACAGAAATTCCAATGCATCTAATGTATCAGGATCTTCTCCAAGATAGGTTTGCATCATTTGTGATGCTTTTTGTGATGCTTCTTCGGCATGCTGCCTTATGCTATCCTGGTTTAGACCCTCTGATTTGGAAATTCCATGCATTAATTTTTCAATCTTTTTCTGATGATTGGCAGCTTCATTTTTCATTGTTTGCAGTTTTCCCTTTATTCCTCGTTTATCTAGCAGACCCTTTGAAGAAAGCTCTTCTACTGCTTTCTGGGCTGCAATTTCTAACCCCAGTACTTCTCCTATTTGCTCTTCAACTTTTTCTGTTTCTACCATATAATATATTCACTCACCTACCTTCACATATTATTAATAAAAGTTGGAGTCAATGATATACACTTCCTAATGATGTTTTTATCTAGTCCTTTTCTGATTTTTGCTCATTTATGGATGATCATGATTATTATAATCATAATTCATAATTATTATTACACGATTAGAGCGCTGAGTAGTAAAAAACATCCTAGGCACAAGATAGGAAAGAGGCTATATCCCCCATACCCAAAGTACGTCCGCCTATATATCTAGGCGGTAACAGGTCAGCTGCCACTTCGTCCTTCTCCTTCTGCCGCGGCGGCTGCTGCTTCTACTTCTCCTCCTCCTGTTACTGTTGTTGACACTTGGGTTATATTCGATGTTAGATTAGGCACCGCACGAGATGCAAAGTCAAGCAACGGAGCATGCCATATCCCAAAAGCTACCATAAAGACCATCGCAAATATCAGCACTGCAACTATGGCCCTTGGCTCCTTTACTCTTCGCATGTCTGGAGCTTCTTCCATGTACATCTTTCTCATTATCCAGGCATAGTAGCCAAGCGACAGTGCGCTATTAAGCACACCTGCGATCGCAAGCCACGGCCCCCATTCAACAATTGGCCCAGAGTTGATTCCCGCCCCAAAGAGAACTAACTTGCTCCAGAAACCATTGAGCGGTGGAACGCCTGCAAGAGCAAGGAGCGATATAGAAAAAGCGATTGCAGTTATCGGCATACGCCTGCCAAGACCACGATACTGTTCCAAGCTATAGCTTGCAAGGGCAGTCGCTACTGCTGCGGCTGCAATGAATCCTGCAGACTTCATAACTGCGTGATTCAATATATGAAACAATGAGCCTGAGAGTGCTTGATCAGAGTAAGGAGCTAGTGCAATACCAATCATGATGTAGCCTGCCTGTGCAATAGAGGAGTATGCAAGTATCCTTGGCACACTTCTCTGCACTAGCGCCCCAAGATTACCAAGCGTCATTGTGAAGACAGCTACTATTGCCAAAGTAAGTGTCCAATCAAGGTTGAGTGCAAACATTCCAAGCACGATCACTCGGAGTGCAGCGGCGAAGCCTGCCTTCTTGGTGCCAGCTGCCAACAGCGCACCAATGGTGGTAGGCGAGCCTTCGTAGGCATCAGGTAGCCACATATGAAACGGCACAAGGCCCATCTTGAAGCCAAAGCCAGCAATAAACAATGCAACAGCAAGCAGCCCAATAGGCGTAAGACTTGAATCTAGGTTTGCAAGCGCCTTTATTGAATCTCCTATATTGGTTGTACCTGTTATCCCATAAACAAGTCCTATGGCAAGAACAATAATTGCAGATGACAGTGCGCCAAACATGAAATACTTGATTGCTGCCTCATTTGATATCGGATCGCGTTTTGAAAAGCCAGCCAGTGCATAAGTTGGAAGCGACATCAGTTCCCATGCGACTAATAGCATTACAAGGTCAGTCGAATATGCAATGATGACCATGCCGATACTGGAGAGGAGTAACAGAGAATAGTATGCAGCAGGGTTTGACCTGCCCTTATAGTAATTCCAAGATGAGGCAGTGACCATTATCGACACGATCAAAAGCGCAATAGCAAAGAACGAGCCAAACAGGTCATCTACTATAACTTCCTGCGAGAATGCAACAGCCGGTAGCACTTCACCTGTAAGGACACGAAAGACGATAATGGCTATAGCTACAATGAGAGCGCCAAATGCAATTGCACTGTAAAGCTTATTTCTATCCTTGCCTTTTTCACGCCTACCTGCATCAATTGCGGGGATTGCTAGACCGACTGAGCCTAGTATTATCGTTACAAGTATAGGAGAGGAGAAGAGCTCAACCATTTTTTATCATGTACACCTCTCTCTCTTTCCCCACACTACAAGAACAAGAGCATCACAATTATCATGATGCCCACTGCGAATACGAAAATGTATGTCTGTGTGATGCCGGTCTGACCTGCCTTGACTACAGCCGACATGTAAGACATCGATTGCTGTAGAGCAGGGTTGATGCCATCGATAATCGTACTTTCAAAATATTTCCAGATAAAGCGGTAAATTGCTAGCGGTCCTATAACAGCGCCCCAATAAAGCGCACTATTGAGGTACCATCTATTAAAGAGGAATTTCCATATAGCTCTAGTGACGATGCTCCTTGAAATGATCTGCGGACTTGCATGGCGTCCAATGTAGAATATGTAGCCAAGCGCGCCACCTATTGCAAATGCGCCAATGGACGCAATAGCAGCAATTGGATTTAGTCCAAACCAAGTTCTGTCGCCCTCCGGTGCAATGGTAGCCGCAGCTTCCTCGCTCTCCTCTCCGCCTTGAATACCAAACGAGTCGGCAAGATATCCACCCAGCAGTTGGTGTAAGTCAGCCTCAAATACAAAGCCGATTACGCCTATTCCAATAGAAGCAATGGCTAGTATTCCATATGGGACCCACATTCTAGGCCCTGCATCGTGTACGTGATGACCCCTGTGTTCCATCTCCTCTATATGCCTACTCTTCTTACCAAAGAAAGCCATTCCTAGCATTCTGAAGGTGTAAAACGCTGTCATAACTGCCACCATAACTGCCATTATGAAGAGTGGCTGAGAGAACGCGTAACCGGATTCAAGTACTGATGCAAAGATGGCATCCTTACTCCAAAAGCCTAATGTGACTAGAGGGGCACTTGCAAGCGATAGGCCTGCAAGCAGCATAAATACATATGTCTTTTTCATATGCGTTTTTAGGCCACCCATATCGTTCATGAATCTAGATCCTACGCCATGCAGAAGAGCGCCGGCTCCCATAAAGAGAGAGGCCTTGAACATCGCATGGCTTATCAGTTGGAAGAACCCAGCTGTGTATCCATCAACGAAGTTCAATGAAAGTCCGGCAATGCCAAGACCCATCATCATGTAGCCAATCTGTGAGCCTGTTGAATATGCAAGCACCTTTTTTATCTCCGGGTTGACCAATGCCTGCGTCGCAAGCAAGAAGGCAGTGATTGCACCTACCCATGCAACCACTTCAAAGAATTGCTCAACACTAAAGGCTCCTACAGATGCAAGCGCATAGAATAGTGGCCCAATACGGGCTACCAGGAACACACCGGCCTTGACCATTGTTGCAGCGTGTATGAGCGCAGAGACTGCTGTAGGGCCAGTCATAGCTTCTAGGAGCCATTCATTGAGCGGAAACTGCGCGGACTTGCCTACTGCGCCTCCAAAGAGCAGTACAGCTGCTGGGACAAGCAAGTTTTGCTGCGACATCGCGATCGCCCATGCTGGGTCTTGGGCCAGCTCCTTGAACCCAAAGGTTCCGGCGTACACGAAGATCAGGAACATACCGGCAAGCATCATAACATCTCCTGCGCGGGTCATGAGGAAAGCCTTCATGCCTGCGTGCGATGGCGAAGCCCACATCGGAATGCCACCTGCAATTTGACCCTCGACTCCCACATAGTCTTTCTTCCTGTCATAGTACCAAAAGCCAATAAGTGCATACGACGCAAGGCCCACACCTTCCCATCCAAAAAATAACATGAGTAGGTTGTCTGATAGCACGATCAGCTGCATAGAACCTATGAAAAAGAGCATAAAGAACCAGTAGCGCGTGAGATCTTTGTCGCCGTGCATGTAGCCTGTCGAGTATACCATGATAAGGAACGAGATCCACGCCACTAGATTTGTCATGATAATAGCGAGCGGGTCTGCAAGCACACCTGCCTTAAGACCAAGCGAAGATATCCATGGTATCTGGCTATGTACCTCCACTCCTTCCAAAGCAAGTGGAATCAGGGTCGCAGCGGAAATCGCACTGGCCAGAGCAAATCCTACTGCAGTATAATCCCGAGCGCGGTGACCTGCGCGTGCAACTGCAGCAATTATCGCAGCACCGACAAATGGTAGCAACCATACGAGCCAAACGTTGATTGCAATCCCCTCAAATCCTATTGTTGTCATCTATAGGTCTTCATCCTCTCTCCAATCGGTCTTCTTCTCCTTCTCCTCCTTCTTCTCCCAACCTAATGCTCTCTTCATATCCCTCCTTCTCCTCCTGAATTTTGTGCTACGTTTTCTGATGCGACCCCTGATTCTGTGCCTGTAGCTTGTGATGGTATGGGCAACACGCCTTCCTGCCCTTTAAACATGACATCGTTGTAATAATCTGTGATCGGGTTTAGGAACAAATCGGGATAAACACCTATTATAAGTGTTAGTGCGGCCAATACTCCCATTGTAGCAGTGATGTACCAGTTCGGGTCCCTGACGTGCGTCAGCTGTTCTGGTATCTTGCCAAAGAATATGCGCTTGTACATCCAAAGTATGTAGGCAGACGAAAGCACAGTTGTGAGAATGCCAAGGGCAAACATCGTTGTTCTTAGCGGATCCATTTGTGTTGCTGCCGTCTGCAATACACCGCTAAACAATGTCCACTCAGCCATAAAGCCGCTTGTCGGCGGTATCCCAATAATAGTAAGTGCACCTATCATTGCAATTACAGCAGTATAAGGCATCTTGCCTGCAAGCCCCCCAAGTTTGGCCATGCTCCTTGTGCCAGTTTGAAGAATAATCGACCCCGCCATCATGAAAAGGATCGCCTTGCCAAGGCCGTGAGTCACATACATCATCGTTCCGCCGGTTATGCCAAGTATACTTTCAGAGCCAAGACCAAATAGTATGTAACCCATCTGGCTGATGCTAGAATAAGCGAGCACCTTCTTGATGTCATCCTGCATTAGGGCCATCGCACCTCCGTATATCATAGTGGCAAGACCCCACATGTTGATATACAAACTGTATTGCTCGTAGCTGCCTGTGTTTGTGAGAAGCTCTATCCAAAGTCGCAAGAGGCCATACGCGCCAATGCCGATCATAGCTGGAGACAAAAGGGCTGAGACAGGCGTTGGAGCCTCTGCATGGGCGTACGGTAGCCAAATATGGAGCATAAAGGCCGCAAGTTTGACACCCAGCCCTATTACAAGTGCAAATACGATCAGCGGGAGCCACTGCGCTGGGATGTTGCTTGCATTTGCCCTAATTGTGTCAAAATCAAAGCCCCCTGCAAAGAATCCCATGGCCAAAAGACCAAGCAGCAGCACCACAGCTCCTACATGGGTCCAGAAAAAAAACATCAGAGCTATCCTTCGTCTTGCACCATAGCCATAGAATGCAATTAGAAAGAAAGATGGAACGAGCATCAACTCAAAGAATACATAGAATTGGATGAGGTTGGTTGCAAGGACAGTGCCAATCATCCCCATGGAAAAGGTTAGATAAAGTGCAAAGTAAAGCGCTACCTGGTTTTTGATGTACTGTTGAGTATCAAGTACCGTCGCCTGCGAGCTGGATCCAATATTTTTGCTAGGAAGAGCATGTGAGCCGTGACTTGAAGGATCGTCGCTGCCATGTCCTACTCCTACTCCTTCTCCTCCTCCTACTCCGCCGCTGCCTCCTCCATTACCATGCCCAGGGAGATCCTCTCTTACCTTGTGAACCATGTAAGGCCTTGAATAGAGCGCAATTACTGTGCAGAGAATGTAGATAATTAACGCAAATGGCAAGCTTAGCCCGTCAAGCTTCAGTCCAAAGTTACCAAACTGACCCCATGCATATTGCTCCACATAAATTCTTTGTTGGCCGGTATAGATTCCAATGGCTGGTATCAACAATAACCCTGTAGAAACTGCTAGAGCCCCAAAGGAAAACCAAGTTGCAGACTTAGCGCCAGCCTTTCTGCCGATAGCATAAGCAACGGGCGCTAGTAGAAGCGGTATAAAGGTTGCTGCCAACAGGAAGTATGAGTCTGCCATTTCTTAGATTTACCTCTAGCCTCGCATGCTCCTTAATTCTTCAACATCAATTTCCTTGTATAGCCTGTATGCTACTATGATAAGCCCAAGACCTACAGCAACTTCTGCAGCCGCTATGGCTATTGAGAAGAGGGCAACTACCTGCCCTTGTGCATTTGGTAGGCCCCTTGAAAAGGCGACAAGCAAGAGATTTGCAGCGTTAACAATGATTTCTATCGAGAATAGCATCCTAATTGCGTTGCGTTTCACGACAAGACCGTAGATTCCGATGGCAACAAGCACCATCGAAACAATGACGAAATCAAGTAGTTCGCTCACGGTGTCGCTGCTCCTCCTCCTGCTCCCCTGCGATATTCTCCCTGCGCGCGAGTGCAAGTGCTGCAATAACAGATCCTGCTAGCGTTAGACCCAATAAGATGAGAGCGGGAGCATAATACGTCAGCATGAGCTCACCGATCTCTGTAAAGTTCACTGCCGGAGAGCTATTAAAGTCACCAAACTGGCCACCGAGTCCTGAAGCAAGCAGAAGTGCGCCAAGGCTTGACATTATTATCAGCATCAGCGCAATACCTGCACCTTTTCTCTTCTTGTCTTCCTTTGTAGTAAAGAGAGCTTGAGTTCTCACCAACATGACTGTAAATATGATAAGCACTGCAACAGCACCAACATAAACTGCTATCTGAAACATTGCCACGAAAGGCGCGTCTAATAGAAGAAAAAAGCCGGCAATACCAAGCATTGAGATCGCAAGCGAAATTGCGCCATAGATTAACTCACGTGCCTCAAGCGCCATGATAGCGGTGCCAACTGTAAGGACTGCGACGGCAATAAAGACAGGATCAGCCATGTGTTGCTCCCCTATCATCTATTACAATCTCTACATCACCTTGGTA
>DAIUEZ010000019.1:0-22692 GCA_036844865.1 Nitrososphaera sp.
TCTGTATTGCATGTGAAAATGTTTGTCCGCCTCAGGCAATCAAGATATTCAAAAAGGGTTAAGTTGCCTACCGTGAACTATAATATTGCACAATGCATAACTCTCTATTACTAGTGTTGGAAGAGAAATTTCCTATTGTTGCCACAGGCGGTACATTTGATGAGATACACGTAGGTCATATCGCTCTCCTTGCCAAGGCCTTTCAGGTAGGCAAAAAGGTGATAATCGGAGTTTCAAGTGACAAGTTTGCAGCCGATAGGGGAAAGAATCTCAACCACAATTTTGAGGCTAGGGTTGCAAACCTGAAGAACATGATCAAAAAAGAATTTGGCGATGTCCACTATGAAATAGCAAAGCTGGATGGTGAGTTTGGTCCAGCAGTAACTACAAATGATGTCGAAGCACTAGTGACAAGCACAGAAACCCAGAGCAAAGGCAACTTACTTAACGAGATGCGTACTAAAATTGGCGTGAAGCCCGCAAAGATCATTACCGTAGAACTAGTCAAAGCAGAGGATGGTTCGAGAATTTCTTCGACCCGCATCAGAAGTGGAGAAATAGACAGACAGGGAAGACTACTGCTAAAAAGATCCCCCAAAAAACTCCAGTTTATCTAATTATAGATGCGTGATTCTATCTATTGCAGCATTAAGATATTCTTTATCGATCTCAAATCCAATAAATGAGATCCTACGGTGCATTGCCGCAACCGCAGTAGAACCTATGCCAATGAATGGGTCGATCACTAATTTTGCGGTGCCATGCAACCTGATGCACATATCTGGAAGCTCTACAGGAAACGTTGCCGGGTGCGGACGTTGTTTGCTTCTACTTTGTATAGTTTGATAAGGTATGAACCAAATGTTGCCTCTGTCTCGTCTGTCTTCCTTGTTGGCTGCCTTCCAGCGCTCAATGTTTGTCTTATCCTGGTATGATACTCCCACAGCCAGCTTATCGAGCTGTACATTTCCGTACTTTGTAAAGTGAAAGACATACTCATGACAGTCATTTAGGAATCTCTTACTTACAATCGGCTTGAAGTGGCCGACTGCAATGTCGCCAGAAATGTTTGGATAGCTACCGACCTGAGCCTTGCTTATTGCTATCGACTTGACCCAGTGGATAACGTTTTGCAGAACAAAATACTTTCTCAGAACATGTGCTACATCCCATGCTATCCATGGGTCCTTTGGTTTGCTTCCTATGTTTAGAAAAAAAGAGCCATCATCTGTAAGAGCCTGCCTAATTGCAGTGCCTACCTTTTCTATCCATGTCAGGTATTTCTCACGAGGGAGCTCATCCTTGTACGAGCCATAGCTTGTGCCGATGTTGTAAGGAGGCGATGTGACAACAACATCAGCCGATTTGTCTTTGACGTTTTCCTTCAATCCTGTTATGCAGTCCTTCAGGTAAAAGGTAGCGATACAATTGCTTTTTTGCAGGACTCTATAAGGCTCGTCTCGATTCTGCAATCAGGAAACAAGACACAGCAGCCCTGCATTTATCTTTTCATCTTATACTTTAGATGTGGAAGTGAGGATATGATATGATGGTATATTTTTGCTTCAACGCGACCCTGACTTCTAAATAGATGCAATATATGGCATTAGCTGAAGCATGATATATGTCTGGGAGATAGATGTGAAAGGTGTAGAAAGTAGTACTCTGCTCCTTATGGCCTGTAATAGAACATTAGCAAGTGCAGTCAGCCACTCGCCTTTTTTGAAATAACGTTATGATGACGACTACCCTTACTGCAAAATGTATGCTGTCTCTCGGAGGATAAGAATGAAGAGGAGCTAATCTGGCCAAGAGCAAAAAAGAATACAGGAAAAATTGGCCAAGTTTTTAAACATAGAGTCCCAACATCTCGAACCCCCAGCAATAAAGAAGTGTGGAGTAGTAGATGTTAAGATAGAAAAAAGAACGAGACAAGCCAAAAGTCTATGTAGTATATTATTAGTATGCTAACTGTTGTATATTGTTGTAGTATTTTTTATTTCTGGCGAGTCTGTCGATTAATAAGGCTCCGAGAATCCCCATTGCAGCTGCCGGAATAGCTACAAGAGGAAAAACATTTTGTATCATCTTAAAGTATATCTGCGCAATCATGCTTGGCCATACAACCTTGCTCTCAAACACTTCATTATAGGTATACGTTATCAGTGGATAGTACAGCATAAAGAACACAAGGCTAACGATTATACCTGCAGCGTACAGTGAAAACCTTGATCTGGAAAATGCAAGCAGCACGTCTGCCGCCACTATTGGGATTATGCCTGATATGTAAAATGGGATAGTGTAGGTAAGTGCGCTGTTTGGAATAATCGAGGTCAATAGGCCTATTATAATAAAAGCAACACCGGCCATAGAGAGCACCCCAAAGCGCTTGCCTGCAAGGGCAGATGATCCTATTAGACAGGCAGATATCAGAAACGGGAAGGCAAGAGTAGCAACAGTCACCCCAAAAGTAGGGTGAGGATTAAAGTTAAAGTATTCAGTCTCTGAGAACGGCAGAGAGAACATATCAATCATACCTGATGCCGCAAGCCATATTGGTAATATTGTAATAACAATCAGGACAGAAGGCAACCTTTTAGCACTATGAGCCAAGCCTCCAAGCGCGCCAGCACTACCTACTATCATGCCACTTACAAGCACAAAATGGGGTGGACTGAGTAGGCCGTCAAGTCCAAATGCTGAGTGCCAACCAAAGTCCACAGGAGCAGCACTTATCAGCATTACTACACCTGCTATAACCAGCTTCATCGGCCAAATCATCTTGTCAGTAGCACGATCACCGGATTTTGAAGCGGAGTACACCAGAACTGTACCTACAACCGCAGAAGCTACACCAGAGTAGAGCACAGCGTGAGGAGGTGCAAAGAATGTTTCGGGTTTGTTGAGTAAGTGGTTAGTGATATCCCAGCTGCCGCCTGCAGCAGCTAACAACATTCCAAGGCTCACAAGCACATAGCCTGCAAAGAGCTTACTACCGAGACCATAAACTTCAAGGTGCTGTTGATGTCTGAAATAGTTCAATACCCATTTTTAGCAGGTTCAATAATTAAGGCTTTGTCACTTCCACCGAATATGTTTCAACAAATTCCCTCTGTTGATCGAGTATGCCCCACTGTGGATAATGTGCTTGTTCCCAAGTATGAGGCAGGGCTACAGATTTAATAAAAACCACAAACTTTCCCTCCGTCTTTGGTATAACCTCTATATTTGCGCTGTAGGTCTTGCCTGCTTCCCATGGCCTGCTGAAAACTTCAATTGAAGCATATTGCGCCAATACAGAAGAGTCTGTATCAGAATATTCCGAGCTTAGGAGCTTGCCAGGTGCTATCAATATCGGCGTCTGATCAAAGTTGTGTTTCAGTATCTTGATATTGTCTGTAGCCGTAAGATTCGGAAACCCTACAGATACAATCTGCATGTCCGCATCCTCTCCATTATTTGTCCCCGTAACAGAGATAGTGAGCGGATGACCTAGAGGAATGTCCGGCGCAGATAGGCTCACATTCGTCACGATCGCTTGAGGTCTTCGAGCCTCTATCGATTGGTATGACTGAGGGAAAACATACAGCGAGAGTGAGAAGTATATCACCAGTGCAAGTGCAACTACACCAGTAAGAATGATCGCCTTTAACAAGGTAGTGAATGTAAAGTTATACTCTTGACCTTTTATTTCTTGGCCCTACACAAATCACATGTAGAGATGGCCATATCCCTATATAAAATAAAGTTTGATTATATCTTATCATGGCCAAGACCTTAAGGACCGGTTTTATTCTTCTTTCAGAAGAAGACACAGCTTGCGTGAGGAGAGCAAGCGATTTTTATTATAGCCATTTAGATTGAAACCTAGAATTAGTACCGAGTCTCTTCAGGTAAAATTCTTAGGAATAATCAAACTACAACTTACCTTATCTTGCTCTGAAACTTTATCTGTTCTAGAAATTATGATAACAACGTCTCCATTATTTTTATCATTATTAGCAGGCAGTAGCAGGCTTTTTCGTTACTTGCAATTGAAGTATTTGGCCAGATGAACAAGACAGGGCCCAATGCACGATTGAATAAATTAATTTCTAGCCTACGTCAGTTCCTGGGAAGATTTGTCAGAGTGGGACCTCTACGGCTACATCAACTTTCGGATAATACTTTTTCACATCCCTTTCGCCATATTTAGACTTAAATTTCCTCACGATATCGTCAACCCTATTACTGTCTGTTATTGGTTTACCTCTGACAGGTGTTTCTTCTTCTTCTCCGCCATTTACAGAAATTTTCAAAGTTGAATCGACTAGCAGGTTCTTATACCAGTTGGTGTCAGAGCCCTGAACTGGAAGTAAATACAGAGTGTTGCCTTCATGTACAAACCAGACTGGTCGAGGGATATCTCTGCCTGATTTCCTACCTTTAACACTGAGCCTTATCTCAGACGCTCTATTCAGTCTCTGGTGCAGGTCGGCTTTGGACATGACACACACTCTATGCTGCATATGTTAGATATGAGTTTTGTGTGATGCTGTATATCTGAATGCTGCTGCAAGCCAGTTCACTATTACTGTTAGAAAATAACTATTCATCATGCAGCTTATTACAAACCTGCTAGTTATTTTAAAAGAATGGCGGAACTTACCTTAGTTGACTATTTTATCATGGGAGAAGCAGTTGGAATAGTTGCCGCGTTCTTTGTAGGATTTTATTATTCAAGAAAGGGAATGCAAAAACTTTCACTTGACCTTGAAACAAAAGTTCTAAACGATTTGGGTGATAAATTGCATGGCATAGCAGAGTTGGCGATTGCTCGGCCAGAGGTAGCCGAGATACTTGATAGAGAATCAGCAAATATATCGCCTAAAGAAGCTGCTGCAATGTATGTTCTACACGTATATGCGCACGCATTTCATATGCGTCAGAGAGGGGTGTTAAGGGACAATGAGTGGGCTGGATGGATTGGGTCAATAAGAGCAGCTTTTAGAAAAGGAACAATAAGCGAGTACTGGAAAACAGTAGAGCCAGAGAATTGGTTCGACCCCGAATTTCTAGACTTTATTAATAATGAAATAGTTCGGGAAGACAAGTCGAAAGTAGGAAATGTAGCAAAAGAGGATTAAAGGCTGAATAGACTGGCCGAAAAGGTAGATTCATCGAATTCTCACAGAGACATACACACCACCCGTTACAGTCACTCACCCATTTAATAGGAAATTATCCAAGGTAATAGGTACTTCTTCTCTTTCTTCTTCTTCCTTTATTGTCAACCACTCTTTTTTCTTCTTTCTGCTGTTGACTTTAGCCTCTATCCGTTCAACTTCGGAGATGCATTGAGTTAGCTGTTTGTAATGATAAAGCAGGATTGACATCAGTATCGGGTGAAGCCTTACATACTGTATTGAATTAGAGCAAGCTGAAATGTACCACTTAGGGAGTTCCCACATTTCATCAAACTTCTTTCGGTCGGATTTATCTAAAGCATTACGAAATGGCTTCCAATCCTCTTTTTCCATTGCAAGTGCAATTCTAAAGGAAGGCATTGTCCTGCCCATTTAGTTTACAGCCACCACGGCCATCACTACTGCTGCAGCCATATCCCAATCCTCAATATAGATAGCAAAGATACGATTCAAAGAGGTATCATAAATACCTCATATCCAAAGAGAAAAAGTACTTCGAGGGTTACTACTATACTTTCTACACTAACTGTAGCGAATATGCAGATGCTACTGCTACTTATTGATGCAACATGACTGTATGTGGATAGGGCAATTCAGAAGAAGATCACGGTCTCTGTTGCCGTATTTCATATGAATTTGTACTTTGCATTTTTTATGTGCTGTGCGTTCATCGTTCATGTAAGTTAATGTGAGCTGCAAAACTACTTGACAAAGATATAGCCGCAAATATGGTAGACTAACGGCTCTTTAGATAAAACTGGCGCTCATAGATCCTTTGCACTTTTTCCATGGTATCAATATCACGTACAGTCTTGTCAGTCCGAATGTACTTTATCCTCGGGAAGCGAAGCGCAAATCCGCTATTATGCCTATCACTTTTCTGTATGCTATCAAATGCAATCTCAAGGACAATCTCGGGCTTGACTACTAGTCTATAGCCCTCATCTCTGACTGTTATTGACCGTAGCTTGTCCGTCATCTTGGCTATCTCTACGTCGGTCAGGCCAGAGTACGCCTTGCCTATTGTCTTTAGCGAGCCGCCATCCTGCTCATCTCGTACTGCGAAAGTATAATCAGAAAGTGTCCCAGCGCGCTTACCATGACCATACTCTGCAATGACAATTACTGCATCTACAGTGTCGAGCTCATACTTTAGTTTGGTCCAATGTCTGCCGCGCTTACCCGGATGGTACTGGGATTCAAGCTCTTTTACCACCAATCCTTCATGTCCCGCATCTCTGCTTTCTTTAAATGCACAGGCTATCTGCTGAGCTGTCGACACAATTCTGTAACCAAGGTCGATCACAGGCTCTTTGAATCTAATCTGCGAGAGCAATTTCTTGCGCTCTGTAAGCGGACTGCTAATAAGCGGCTGCCCGTTAAGATACATGATATCATAGGGGACATATACTACTGGGATCTCTGCCATCAGATGTTCTGTCACTACTTTTCTCCTGAGCCGCTTTTGCAACTCTTGGAAATGTAGCGGTCTGCCAGCTTTGTAGGCAAGTACTTCGCCATCTAGAATAAATTCTGCTGGCAGCAAAGACACAGCAGATACAATCTCTGGGAAAGAGGCGGCAACATCTTCTAGCTTCCTTGAGAACATCTTGACCTTGCCTCCGAACTTGTGAAGCTGCACCCTTATGCCATCATACTTGAACTCACAAATCAGCGCTTTGTTATAATACTGCTCGATCTCTTCTGCACTAAACATCACATCTGCTAGCATGAAGCTCAGAGGTGCAAGTGGCCTCATTATCACAGTCGACAAAGCGTCCTTTTTTGCAAGCAATGCTGCCTGCGCAATATCGCCAGACAGTAACACAGCCTGCCGGATTGCCTGCACGTCCCGCCCAAACGCCTTGGAAATAGCAAGCTCGACTAAACCCTCTACTACACCGACGCGTAACTCGCCAGTTGCTATCTTGATCAAGTATTTTGCTTCAAGAGGAGAGGAGTTAATGAGAAGTCCGGTCAGGATCTTCCTTTTTGCCTCTGCTGCCCCCGAGCCAGCTGCGTCAGCAATTTTTCTTAGCTGATCGTGCAGATCTGGCAGCAAAAGTTGCTGGTCCATAAGCGGACTTTGCTGCCTCTTGGAGACTACGTATTCAGCAAGAGCGCCCATATCTCCGTGTTTTAAATAGATCTTTTGTATCTCTTCTGGTTCCAGATGTGCGATCTCTGAAAGCGTTCGCATTATAGTATTAAAACCTACATTAAGTGTAAGACCAGAGCCCTTAGGAAAAATGGTGCCAGACATAAGGAGTACAGCTGCTGCAAGTGAGGTATCCCCGCCATCCTCGTCTTTCAGTTTAATTAAGTATTCTGCGATGGCAGCCACCTTGGCATTTTTGCTTGCAGTCTGGTGAACCTTCTCACACGTATTGACAAAGTACGAAAATTCGCTTGCAGGCATATGCGTATATTCCATCTTCAACTGTGCTTAAATCTATTGGCAAAATACCGAAATACAACCTCTGTGTGATTTTTCATGTGCCCAAGGCATCGTCTGTTCTGGTTATTGCAGTTGTAGTTGCAACGCTTATCCCAATTTCAATTGGGCTGTCTGGCTTGGGGCCTGAGATAAAGATAGGTGGAAGACAAACTGTCGGAATCTATAACAATGCTGATAGCAGCATAGAAGATGCGCAAGGTGATGTGACGCCTGTATACCAGCAGGCTGGAACAGAAGTGATTCCCGACGTAAGAGACTACCACGACATTTTGGGAGCCAGCGTGCAAAAGCGAGGAGAGGTATTCTTTTTCACAGTAAAGCTTGTAGGCAATCCAAATGATAATGATATGTATGAAACACAATATCGGTGGCATATTATCACCACTAGCCCGATAACAAATAGAGAGCAACAATATATAATTCGATTTCAAAATTCTGCTTTCAGCGGTGGCAACTCAACTAGTATGCAAGGGTGGTATTTCTCAGTATTTGATAGAACTGTCGGGAGGTTCATCATCCCACCTACGAGTATACCAGACATGCCAGAAGATAGAGTCGAGTTTCCTATAGAGGACTTTTATATTGGCAGCCCCTCGTCATTTTCCTACTGGGTCGACGTGTCAGTAAGGGTGGACGCTACTTTCGGCCAGCCAAACTATATAATGGACTATGCGCCGTGATAATAGAAGGTTAGACGATGCTATTTTCTCTCGGCTACTGTAATATTTTTTTCTAGATTGAAGCTTTCACCTGATATCTCATCAGTCACAGAATATGTTATGACATAGCTACCTATAGGCAATGACTGAACCTCCGGTGTAAGCGTAAGCGTCAAGAACATCTCTGTATTAGGTCTATGAGAAGTGATATTTCCGACCTGTACGTCCTCTATCAGCTGAAGCTTAGTGCCATTTGCAGCAGCTATTTCATAATCAGCTGTCATATTCATCAGGTAAAGCATTGTGTTATTATTATCGCCGCCTCCTCCTCTGTCTATAACCTGCTTATGGGCAAAGCCTACCGGTTCTACATAGAGTACGATTGTTTCGCCAGGCGCAAAGATATTGCTTCGCTCTTCGTATACGCCATAGCCAGCGGCAGAGAAGGGTTCTACAAAGGTACTAAAGGTGGCGTTAAACTCTGTCTGATTCCAGACCGATAGGTAAAGCTCCTTTGCCTCTTCAATCGTCAAGTTATTAGTAGACGTCACATTAGCAACAGTGGTAGTAGTATTCCTAGTACCTGTGTTATTAGCCGCAGTTATATTGGCAGGGCTAGTCGCAGTAGTGGTAGTAGTGTCATTATTGGTATCTGGGGTTAGCAATTCTGTTAAATTGATGATCTGGTTCTGCCCAGCTACTGTACTAGTAGTACCCGCAATTGTAGCAGTAAAAGCAATTACCACTGTTATGATGACTAAAAATTTGTCGTACATTGGTAGAGGCATGCAAGTATAATTCTTAATTGATCTGATGGTATTGTATAGTACTTTCAGTTTTATCTATGAAAAAAAGTTTTACGAATAGACACTATAAGATTGTTAGAGCGTTTGGCAATACTGCATAACGATCTGTTACAGCCTATGCCGTAAAAGTTGCAATTTTTGTAACTTTGCAGTTTCGTCAGCCAAGTGCTATGGTCTAGCCATGGCCTTTTTCACTCTCGTCCTCTAGCTTTTATTGATATAAATTATATAAAGGAATTTGTGGTCCCAAAGAATTTGGGAATAATTGAATGAATAAGAAATTTTTAAAGAGGACCCAAAACTAATAGAAATTCTACGCATACTTCCCAAACAAATTTGACCAATCTTCATCTGCATGTTTACAGAATTTTTTCTTGATCATATCGTTTTTAACACGTAACTTTTTTATAAAGAGAAGAATTGCGTTCATTGCTCAACTCAATAATATCGTATCAGCTTAGCAGCTCTAGTTGCAGCAAACTGCTTTTAGGCGACGGAATAACTACTTCTGATTTGACCATTAAGGGAGTACATGGAATATTTGGACCCGTGTCAATTAATGTGCGGTCTGCCAGAAAGAATGTGCCTGCAATAGGCGATGTCGCAAGTGCTGCAAAGAACCTTGACGAATACCAGTTCTTAATTTGCTCGCTAGTTCCTTCGCTTCCAGACTCTAATCTGTTAAAGATGGAACTGCAGAAATATCGTGTGGCTATAATAGCAGCATTTGCAAAGCTTGTGTCGATGCTTCTATTGAAAAGCATGCGTCAAGACGACTTGGTGCAATGGAGCAAACATGCTAAAGTGCTTCTAGAGGAAACATCAGACACATACCTTAAGGCTAATTCAAACTACAATCTCAAGATCACTTCGCATAATGATGCCTTCGAATATTTCGAGGTTCCAGTAGATAAGGTACAAGTTGCACTCAGAGCATTTTACGACCATGAGGTTTGACAGAAATTATTATCTATAGCAGATTATAATAATTCCATCCGCGTTTTTACAGACGTCTATATACTATGACAATTGCAGTTACCCTAATTGAGCCACAATACCCCGTTAACGTAGGCCATATTGCTAGGCTGATGAAAAATTTTGGTCTCAAAAGCTTGTATTTTGTCCGACCTCACTTTGACAGGACAGAGGCAGCAAAGTATTCGACCCATGGCAACGATATCCTAATAGCTGCCAAGTCTGTGACGTTGAGTGAGCTGAGAAAGAAATTTGATGTACTCATAGGTACAACTGCAATTCAGGCTAGCAGTCGACTCAACATTTTACGAGGATCGATAAATGCTGAACAGCTAGCCAAGATAATATATGATTCACGCACCAAAGACTTTTGCATCTTGCTTGGAAGAGAATCATCGGGCCTTAACAACAAGGAGCTGAAGCTGTGTAACCTTGTCGTCACCATTGACACAAAGACAAATTACAGGACAATGAATGTAGCCCATGCACTTGCAATATTGCTATATGAAATTTCCAAGTTACAATCTTCAGAACCACCCGTAAAAAAGAGCAAAAAGAAAGTTGAACTTGCTTCTCAGAAGGATATCGATCTTTTGCTCCACTATGTAAGCAAATTAGCGGACGCAGGTAATTATAATCTGCATAAGAAGCCGTTGCTAGAAGCAGCAGTAAAGAAGGTTCTGACAAAGAGTGTGCCTACAACAAAAGACATCATGCTCTTGGTGTCACTACTAAGAAAAAGTCATCTTGCAATAGAAAGGTTACGGCAAAAATAAGTAGTATTACTAGTACTTCCGCCTTCCCATAGATATTATACACAATTGGCCCGCTCTTTATCTGCATCCGTAGTAGGCATGCAGGAGACTACAAAATCTCTTTTTGTTGTTTTTAGCTTATATTTAAGAGCAAAACCAGAGGACCAGGTCGCCCATCTACGCACCTATGCAAATATTGACGTCCTTTCATCGATAGAATTTTTGACAATACTATGTTGCGACTAAACATGGCTTTATCGCCATCAATGCGGTATGACTAACTGCAAATTAGTGGCTTTGCTGTTTGCCTGCCCTCTTGTTTTCAGCCATTGTTTTTGACTTTAATGTGTATATATGATCATTATCTTGAGAGCCTAATCCTTATAGCCATCATGGTGAGTTGTGGTCTATTACCTTTAGTTTCTATTTTATTGTTGTTGCCGCTGTCAGCAAGCGTATCTGTATATGTGTGAATCTTTTGCGGAACCTTACTTTTGTCTAATATAGTGCCATTTGAGTAATCTTTGAAAAGTGAACTTTCAACATTTTAGATACTTGAGTTAGCATACACCAAGGTAGGTGGACAAGAATGTGTGCCTTGAGATGGTGCCACAGAATTAAGATTTATGACAGGCAATAAAATGACATATATCTGTAGCATGGAGAACTATGAGCTGACACCAAATCTAAAGATATGTAGGATTCTCAATGGGATGTGGCAGGTTGCAGGCGGACATGGGCTAATAGATCCAAAAGTTGCAATAGAAGAAATGGTCAAGTATCACAATGCAGGGTTTACCAGTTGGGATCTTGCTGATATTTATGGTCCTGCAGAGGACTTTATTGGGGCTTTTAGGCAGAGGCTGCCTGAGCAGGAGCGGCAAAACATTCAGGCATTAACAAAATGGGTACCCGAACCTAAGAGGATCACCCCAGAGATTGCACGGGCAAGTATTGAGAGATCGCTTAAGCGTATGGGAGTCAGCTCTCTTGATCTCGTGCAGTTTCACTGGTGGGATTACAACAACCCATATTACATTGATGCCATGAAGTACCTATCTGGCCTACGCGACGAAGCTAAGCTCCTCAAGAATGTAGGTCTCACCAATTTTGATACTGAGCACATGCAAATAATGGTGAAGGATGCAGGGATGAAGGAGATAGTATCTAATCAAGTTCAATATTCCGTTGTTGATCGAAGGCCCGAAGTCAAGATGGTACGTTTTTGTCGCAACAATGACATTAGCCTTCTTGCCTATGGAACAGTCTGCGGCGGCCTAATATCAGAGCGCTATCTTAGCAAACCAGAGCCATCTACATATGAGCTTGATACAGCGAGTCTGCGTAAATACAAGCGCATGATAGATGCATGGGGCGGCTGGAAATTGTTTCAAGAGTTGTTGTCTGCCTTGCATCAAATAGCTCAAAAGCACGGTGTGAGCATTGCAAATGTTGCAGCACGCTATATTCTTGATAGACCTGCAGTGGCAGGTGTAATTATTGGAGCGAGGCTTGGAATTGCCGACCACAGAGGCGATAATGCACGTGTATTTGATTTTAGGTTGGACAAAGACGATACTAATGGTATAGAAGAAGTAAGCAAAAGGTCGAACGACCTGTTTGATAGAATAGGAGATTGCGGTGATGAGTACCGAAGAAGATAATAATAATATCAATAGCATACGACTATTATAAAAAATTACTAAAAGTGCATTGTGAAACATATTATAATACATAATTTTAAAAATCATAAAATTTTTTTCTCTTGTATGTCTCCTTGAAGTTTGTTATCTAATGCTTAATTGCAATATTCGACCTTTGAGGCTATGCCTGCTAATAATAATCCTAAAAGACAAAAAGGAGGAGGAGAAGAAAGCAGTACTCCGTCAACGACAGTTTCTGACACAAGAGCAGAAGAATATGAAGACAATACTATCACGACAACACAACGAATTAACAGGACTTTTGATGAAGCAAAGGAAAACACAAGAAGAGCCGTACAAGAAGCAGAAAGAGAGCTTCCACGATATATGCAGATTATCACAACTAACCAAGAGCAATCAGTAGGGGCGGTAAGGGATACTATAGAGAGTTATCTCGATTCACAGAGAGAAATTACTAATTTTATTCAGTCATTTTGGAAATCATACATTGACAATGTATTATGGACGCCCACAAGAAGAGTCATAGAAAACTATGCAGCGGCTGTAAGTAATACTACTGATGCTACTGTAGCAGCAATCAGAATTTACAATAACATAATCTACGCAAATGCAGAGGCGGTCAGGCTTTCACTAGAATATAATAGAGACAATACAAGGGAAATGTCTAGAGTATTTGTAAACACCGCCAAACAATTTGAAAAAATATAAAATGACTGTAGGTTATAACAAGGATATAACAAGGATGCAACAGTGGTATGTTAAAACAGAATGAAAGGAAAAATCAGTATCAAGAACAACAACAACAGCAACAACATTCGCAGGACGAGGAGCGTATGGAAGAGCTTAGCAAACATGAGATGCAAATACTTAACTGCATAAAGGGCCAATCACGAACTGAAAAGCAAATAGCCAAAATGATCAGGCTTGATATTTTTATCATTTCTCAAATGATAACCGAACTGATGCTGAAAGGGTATGTCGAGACAATTAGAAAGCGTAGACTATTTTTCTTTTCAAGGGAATACTGCATAATCACAGTAGAGGGACTGAATGCACTTGAACGGGCTAGAAGTCCATTTGAAAACCTAGTTGAGCTCATTAGAGAGAGGGCCCTTGAAACAATTGACAATATTGCCGCAGACTCTCCTATCCTAAAATTTGCACTTATGTCTGCCAAAGCAGCTTACAAGACTTTAAAAGCACTGATATGAGTGTGGGATACGAAACTGCTATCTCTTATGTGTGACTAATCCTCCCACCGTATACAGAAAAATAGCGCCTTCTCCGCACTAAGAAAATCATATGCATTACAATGAGCGTGAACAAGCAGCCAGGCAAATTTTGGCTTTGGAAACTTAATCTCAATCATCATCTATAAATGTGGAAGGAGTCTGTGGAGCTTGCTGTTGTGAGTTGGCCTTACCACAGCAATAATAATGATGACGCAGCAGTAAAAATAGTATCAAGGTCTATCGTTAACATGGACGCAAAAGAATCTGCAGTGGCAAAGTCTAGAGGCTCGCAAGATGAACGCGATATGTCTCCTCCGGACGCTGCTTTGCTCCAAGTGCTTTATAATAAGAAAAAAATTTCAAAAGATGAAGCAAATTATGTGGAAAAAGAAGAGCCACATGATCAGTCGTGTATTAAATGCAAGTTCAACCTTGGCGATGAAGGCAAGTGTCATGTAGTCGAAGGAGAAATCAACAATGAAAAAGGCATCTCAAAGTTTTTCTCACCAAAAGGTGACGGAATGCTACCTGGAGATATTGTTTGGATGTATGTAAAACAGGCGGGAAAAAAGCTGAAATATGAGGAAGGATACATTATCGAAGAAGGCGCTCCGGGGTTTCAATGCAAAGATTGCAAATACTATATGTATTCTGGTAGCTGTCTCTTCATAGAAGGAAAATTCAAGCCAGAGATGAGCTGCGGTTTTATCGTGAAAATAGGACACGGGATTGAGATTTAGAAGTCATCTCAATCGAAAGAAGTTTTCCTCCATATCCAAGGACAGGATTACAGATAAGAAGGCTATCAACATTAGTCTTGGACATCAGAAGCAACAGATAGACTGTTATAATACCCAACATATGAGCTATGATCCATAGCAACCCCATTCATGTTGTAACTACGTCAATTACTGAAAAGGTCAAATATTTGCATCGTGATCCATTGAAGATACAAACAAACGTCTACATAAGGGAAGCTTCCAGCTTCTTTACAGTGAGCGCTTTTATCAACATATTCCCGACCTCTGGAATTTCTGAGCTAATCCAGAAGAATAGATGGAGAAGATAATGCAATGACTGGAGTAGAAAAGCAGACCAACATTAGCAGTTCGGCATGGACTACACTGGTAATTCTAAGCTGCTTGGGTCTGATAACAATGTATGGTGAGACTATGGTGTTGCCAGCTATTCCTGACTTTATACGGGATTTCAACATCTCGTATAGCACGTCGTCATGGATACTCTCTTCTTATCTGATTGCAGGAGCAGTAATGACACCAATTGCAGGCAGATTATCAGACATTTATGGTAAGAAAAAGATACTGCTTATAGTGATGGCAGTATACTCTACAGGCATTTTAGCCGGAGGATTCGCAAACAGCATCGGATTCATGCTTGCAGCAAGAGCAGCACAGGGTATTGGGATGTCTATGTTCCCAATAGCCTTTGGAATCATTAGGGAAATCCTTCCAGAGAAAAAGCTCGCAATAGGTCAAACTATTTTCAGTTCCACTTTTTCTGGTGGGGCTGTGGTTGGACTGATGGTTGGCGCAACCATAATTCAAAACTTTGGATGGCAAGCCACATTCTTTTCAATATTTCCTATAGCAGTCATACTAGGCTTGATAATCAGGAGGATCGTTCATGTCAGGGATCCGGCAAGTTCGGAGATGAAAATGGAAAGAAGCAGAGGAGGAGGAAGTAATAAGGATTCTTCTACCAAGACCCAGACGATCGATTTAAAGGGAACATTGGCCTTGGCTGTTACGATAATTTCATTTCTAGCTGGCATTTCCTTCTTAGAAAGTAATGGTATTAACACAGGATTTCAGGTCGCAGCGCTTTTCTCAATAGCAGCAGTATCGCTGACAGTATTTATCATCATAGAGAAGAAAGTGAGTTCACCTTTGCTCGATCTCAAATTGATGACTCACAAGATGATCCTTCCTGCAACTATCATTTTGATGATGGTATTTCTCTGCATGTTCATGGTTTACCAGACAGTACCTATCATGGTAAGAAGCCCTCAACCGTTAGGGTTTGGAGGAGATGCAGTCGTTACTGCAAGTGTACAACTCCCATTTATGATAGTTTTATTGATTGGTACTATTATGTCAGGTTTCATCTTGAATAAGGTTGGCAATACCAAACTTACATTACTGGGCACTATAATCAGTGCAATAGGATTTTTCAGCCTGCTCCTGTTCCACTCAACAGAATCTATGGTTTCTGTCACACTAGCAATAATTTCAGCAGGACTATCGCTTTCAATTACTGGAGGCTTTAATGTCGTGCTCCTATCAGCGCCCATACAAGCAACCGGAATTGCACTTGGGATGGTGCTGCTTCTCAACCTAGTTGGGATGTCAATAGGCCCATCTATTGCTGCGATGTTCCAGCAGATGTATCAAGGAACTGTAGAGGGCGTAGCAGGGCAGCAATTCCCCAATCAAGATGCATACAATCTCATCTTCCTTACGGCCGCTATTATATCTCTGGCATCTATTGCTCTTGCATTGGCACTAGCCAGGAGAAAAATCATAGCAGGGAAGATATCATCCACTCCGGCTCAATAGTTTTGACGCTGCAGTTAGAGCAGGTGAAAATGGCTCAGTAATAGGGAGCATGCTTGAAATCTTTTTATCATGAAATTTGGAATTCTAGCTAGAATATGTCCAGCGCATCTCTCCTTTCTGTTCCAAATATATCCACGATAATTGTATATTACTACACAAAGGAGGAAAACAGATCTGAGCAACACGATTGAGACTACAAACGGAGTCAAGATAGATGTTGAAGATTTAGGGGTATAGGTAAGCCAGTTGTTTTCATACACGTATGGCCCGTGAATCATAATATGTTCGAATACCAGTTTACTGAATTCTTATTCCTCAGCAGGCGAGCGGCAGCTATTGCCAGAGGGATCCCCATAACTATAGGCCCAATGATTTGTAACTCAGGTGGTTCACCAGGTATTATATTAGATACCATTATTGTACCATAACTTATCAGCGGTAATAGAATAATTGGAGTACTCAATGGTCTATGGCTAGGACGCACCTGAGAATTACTTTCGGACAATAACCGAAAGAGGCAATAGATTGTAAAGGTAGTTAGTAACCAACCACCAAAGTTATGCAAGGGGACTCCAAAATATTGACCTCCATCTTCCCAAATCCAAGCTCTTTCCATCGGGCCTGAAAGGTAAGGATCAACTACTAAATCCCATGCTGTCATAATAACAGCACTCAAAAATGATAGCCACAGAATCTGTAGAGTAATCCGATTGTCATTGTTGTTCTTCTCTCTCCCCATCATCTTCTGTCTGCCATTTCCGATAAGATTAGCGATAATGTAACTTGGATATATCATCATGAACCACGCGATTGGAATAATAATTGGGACATGCCCGAGCTTTAGACCCAAAGCATCAGTATAATGATAAGCTCCATAAATTAGCCCAGTCTCTACACCAATATGCTCATAGCTCCATGATACAGCGACGGTTATGCTAAAGAATAGTAGAGTATGCCGCCATCCAAGCACATAAGTTGCATGAAATATACTAAACAACATCATAAAGAGTGTCTTGGTTCCTATCCCGCCAGGAATCCGTGGTAATTCAGCAAATAATGGCTCCAAAAGAGGTCGAATGACGCTCGAATAGATGAATAATGCTAAGAAGAGTATAGCAAGTCCAAGCAATAAGGCATTCTTTCTTTGCTGCAGGTTTGTTGCTATAGAATGCGGTTGCACTATTATGGCAATCTCCCAGAACACCTCTATAAATATAATACCATAAACCTTGCCTAAGGTAAATAGATGCTTATTTAGCAAGGTCATGTTACAGTGAAAAGCCGTAGCGACCAGTAATAGACGGACAAGACCCTGGACACCGGGTAATTGGTGATCTGCAAATTCAAATTACCAAGCATTGCAAGGGGAGGAAGAGCCTTCGTCCCATGAGTAATAGATTTTATCTATTCTGGAGCCCTGAAATTTAGAGACATATACCTCTTTAATTAAGACAATAAGCATTATAATTTTAATCTACTCTTCGATGTTGTTATCTGAGGATTGATCTTTGACCATTCATCATTACTTCAACAGATAAAAAAGTCTTGTCAATCTTATATGCCGAGTATACGAGGCTCTTTCACTGTGGCTCTATTGTTGCAGGTGGTTTACTTGATACTGCATATGTGACCCAAGTTACCCCTTCAACCTCATTTGTTATCCTGTTGCTAATCTTTTCAATCAATTCATAGGGCAAGCGTGACCAGTCAGCAGTCATTGCATCACTAGACTCTACAATTCTTATGATCACAATATGACCATAAACACGCTCATCCCCTAGTACGCCTACAGCTCTGTCATCGCCAACCGCAGCATATGCTTGCCATACCTTATCGTACCATCCAACATTGTTATCTGTATCAGCCGTTGCAGGAGCAATAGAAGCAAATGTAGGGGCAAAAGCAGCAGTAGATTTCAACTCATCTTCTACTATCTTGCTTGCATGCTTGCATATTCTGATCTTCTCAGGAGTAACTTCGCCAATTATCCTGACAGCCAGTCCCGGTCCTGGGAAGGGGTGCCTTCTTAGCAGTTCATTTGGTACTCCAAGCAGCTTTGCCGCCTTTCTCACTTCATCTTTATACAAGTAGCGGAGGGGTTCGATTACTTTGAGATTGAGCCACTTTGGTAGACCGCCTACGTTGTGATGAGTTTTAATCACCGCTGCGGGCCCCTTTGACACACCACTTTCAATTACATCAGGGTATAATGTGCCTTGAGCAAGCCATTGAAATGAATCAGTATCCTTTCCCTCGTCATTATTCTTCTTCTTTTTCACAACGGCAGCAAAAACGTTAGCAAACTCTTCTCCTATTACCTTGCGCTTTTCCTCTGGGTCACTTATGCCTTTTAATTTGCCAAGAAACTGCTTCTCGGCATTGACATAGATGACATTGATACCAAGGTGATCCTTGAAGAGCTTGACTACATCCTTTTCCTCATCCTGGCGCAGGAGACCATGGTTGATGAAAACACAGCTCAGTTGGTCGCCAATAGCTTTGTGCATCAATGCTGCAACCGTAGTCGAGTCAATTCCTCCACTCACAGCAGCAAGCACCTTTTCTTTACCTACCTGCTTACGAATGTCATTGATTGTAGACTCAATGAAACTCTCAATATTCCATTCAGGCTTGGCCCCGCTTATCGTCTGCGCAAAGTTCTTCAGAATTTGAGTGCCCTTTTCAGTGTGAACTACCTCTGGATGGAATTGAATTCCATAGTACTTTTTGTCGGGGTTGCCAATAGCAGCCGAGAACGAACTCTCAGTACGTGCCAGCACCTTAAAGCCCTCAGGCAATTCTTCTGCTGCATCGGCATGGCTCATCCAGCAGTTCATAATTCCTGGACCTAGACCTTTGAAGAGGTCTGGTGTGTCTTCTTCTTTTCCCTCAATTATAAGCACAGACCTGCCGTACTCTCTGCTATTACTGCGCTTGACCTTGCCGCCGAAGGTATCGACTAGCACCTGATGGCCATAACAAATGCCAAGTAGGGGCTTGCCCATGTTGAAAATTTCTTTATCTGGCTTTGGAGCATTCTCGGCATAAACGCTTGCTGGACCGCCAGAAAATATTATTCCCTTTGGATCAATCTCTTTGATCACTTTGGCGGGTGTGTTGTATGGTAATAATTCGCAGTAGACGTTTGCCTCGCGAATACGCCGGCAAATTAGATGACTATATTGAGAACCAAAGTCTAGGACCACTAATTTGTCCATCTTCTCTACATCTCTACATATCTTTCTCTCGCTATCTGCCGCTCTTTTCCAGCATACGTGTA
The DNA here is from genome assembly GCA_036844865.1 of Nitrososphaera sp. Classification (GTDB taxonomy): domain Archaea; phylum Thermoproteota; class Nitrososphaeria; order Nitrososphaerales; family Nitrososphaeraceae; genus Nitrososphaera. Next base: position 19,592 of record DAIUEZ010000019.1, read on the forward strand.
AACACCCATGCAGAAGTATTGAATATTTCCTGCAGACGATCCTTCTCGCGGTACTTGTTTATCACAATTTGCTTGATTATACCGCTGCTGTCTTCTTCAACCTTGTAATTGAGTGCGTCTGTTTCTCCGAGCGCTCCTTGACTTACCTTCTCGGCATCTTTGTTCTTCATACCCTCTAAGATCCTGTTCAAAAAGAATGACTTGAATGGAGGAGTATTCGCGTTGAGATCGATGCCAGGAGCTGGAACAATGACAACTGCGTCTGGCGATATCTCCGCATTTGCAAGCAAAAAGTCATCCTTTATGCGCTTAAGCGGCTTGATATTACGGCCATCATTACTATTACTACTATCACTGGTTGCCCTCAAAGTAGGTGCGGCGGTCTCTGCCTGCTGTTGTTGTTGCTTCTTTGCTGCAGTCGGTTGCGCTGCTGTCTGGCCAGCTTGCTGCACCTGTGCGGTTGCTGTTGTGGGTCCAGCTGGAGTAGAGGTGGCGGCAGCAGCGAAGCCAAGGTTTGCCGCAGCTTTAAAGCTACCCTGCTTGAGCAGGTTGTCAATAATCGAAAGTGTCGTGCGTAATCGCTCGACTTCTTCCTGCCTATCTGATATTTCCTTGATAAGCCACTCGCGTATCTCTGCAGCGCGTCTGATGTCTTCCTCGGAATAACCTGACGACATTAGCAAGCCATCCTACTGCGTAAAAGATATAATAGTTTTATCGCTGCTGCCTCTGTCTTCTACGCTTGTTCAAACTAAGCACAATCACCATTGCCGCACCCCATAGTATAGCTGCAGGAATGTATAACTGGAAAAACCATGCCACTCCGCCTAGCACAGCAAATGCCATGCCGACGATGCTTTTTACCTGCCTGTGCCCAAAATTCATGATAATGGTTGATGATTGTTGTTATTAGTATATTAGATAGTAAGCGGTGAAAATCCCCTGATGGGTTTTGGGGCTGTGTCAACAAGTTGAGAGCGAGATTGTTTTGCTAGCATTTCAAGTAGGCGCTTGCCAGCCTGCATCTTTTGCTTCTTAAGCTCAGGGTCTTTAACTTTTTCCTTTGAATATTTGCCTATACTATTTCCAAAGTCCATTCCCACAAGCACTATTTTCTTGGCACCAAACTCTTCTGCCAAAAACACGCTCCTGTCGCCATCCGTAAATCCTCCAAAGTTATGGACATTTTCAACAGGGGCAACCTGTGTAGACCCGACCAGCTTTCTAAGTCTTGGAACAAGTCTTTTGAGCGTGTCAGTATTGTCACTATGTGCATGAACTACCAGTATAGCACCATTTTTTTCTGCCTTTTGAAGAAATTTGTGGTTGCCATCAAGGTCAGTAACTACAATATCAGGCTTGATTTTATTTTCAATCAAAAACTGCACAGCGTTATCTGCAGCTATCTTTACAAATTTCTTATTTCTCTTAATGTATTTTAGCACTTTTTCATTCTCTAGGCTTGGGCCAGCCCCTATCACAACGACATTCTTGCCCTTAATCTTGCGTTGTAGAATCTTGGGGTCAAGTGCCTTCTTCTTTATCATTTCAGATAGAATTTTTGCAGCTTCCTGATCCTTTTCAGTACTGTATCCAAAATCTGCACGGATTCCCTGATAGTATGGGAACCAGTCCGCGAATTTCATTTTTATACAGGAGAGCATGCGTAGGAGTTACTATTAATATTATCTTCTGAAAACCGAGGCTTACGAAGCCTAGCAAAAAAGAGAGACATCCATAGAATTCCCCATAGTGATAATAAAAATAATAATAATTAATAATACCGCCAGACAGAGGACAAAAGTAGAGCAGAGCACACAATGGAACCAAAAATCCAATCAACAACTTGGAATCCTGAAATCATAGAAAAGGCAATCCTCAAGAAATGGGAGAAAGAAGACATTTACCATTTTGCAATTGATGATGAAAGCAGGTCACCCTTTGTAATTGATACTCCTCCTCCGTATCCTTCAGGGCGCCCTTGGCATATTGGTGCTGCTGCACACTATGCTCAAATAGACATGATAGCCAGGGTTGCCAGAATGAATGGCAAAAATGTGCTGTTTCCAATTGGCATCGACAGAAATGGTCTGCCTGTTGAGATCTATACTGAAAAAAAATACAAGGTCCGCATGCGCCAAATGGATAGACAAAAGTTCCTTGATCTTTGCAAAGTTGCCCTTGACGACTTGGAAGCAGAAATGATTCAGATAATGAAAAGGATGGGACTGTCAGGAAATTTCAAGGAATACTACCGAACAGACTCTGATGAATATCGTGCGCTAACGCAGGCAACATTCATCGAACTTTGGAAGCGAGGACTTGTATACCTTGCCAATAGACCCAACAATTATTGCCCAGATTGCGGAACCACGATAGCAGACGCAGAGATTGTTTACAACGAGATTCCTACAAAGCTTGTCTACATGAAGTTCCAGGTAACAGGGAAGAAGGAAGGAGAGGAGGAGAAGAAGAAGAATAATAATGATGATAATGCAGATGATACGCTCATTATTGTTGCCTCAACAAGGCCAGAACTGCTCTTTGCATGCCAAGCAGTCATAGTAAACCCAGAAGATGACCGCTACAAGCACCTACATGGTTCTCGTGCAATTTTGCCATTATTTAATAGAAAAGTCCCAATACTGCCGCACCATTCCGCCAAGCTGGAATTTGGTTCCGGGGCTGTGATGGTGTGCAGCTATGGAGACCAAAACGATGTTCATCTCTTCCGTGAGTTGGGCCTTAAGGAAATAGTTGCACTAAATGAGAATGGATTTATAACAGGAGCGGCAGGGCAACAGTATGCTGGCCTTCGTGTAAACCAAGCAAGAAGCAAGATTATAGAAGATCTGAAGAATGCCGGCTTGATGGAAAAGGAAGAAAGTATTACGCATAGGACTCCTCTTTGTGAGCGAAGCAAGACTCCAATAGAGATCATTCCTCTTCATGACTATTACGTAAAGCAGATGGAGTTTGTGCCACAATTAAAGGAGCTTGCTTTCAAGCTGAAATTTTACCCCGATATGCATCGCCAGATCTTGATCAAGTGGCTTGACTCAATCAACATAGACTGGCCTGTGTCAAGGCGCCGGTTCTAT